>NZ_JBLXXY010000002.1:0-305683 GCF_048512815.1 Rothia sp. CCM 9419
CTAATAACAAACCACAAGAGTTATAAAACTTTTGCAGGTATTGATTATTAAATAGATTTGCGGTGATTATATCGTAGGGGAAACGCCCGGTTCCATCCCGAACCCGGAAGCTAAGACCTACCGAGCCGATGGTACTGCACTGGGGACGGTGTGGGAGAGTAGGTTGTTGCCGCATTATTATTTGAAGGAGGATTTCTTCCAGGTAAAACTGGTAGAAATCCTCCTTTTTTGTTACCTATATTGAGTAACGTGTAAGAGAAAACGCATCAACACTTTTGATGTGTCGATAGCTCATCCTGAAATACCTCGATAAACTATATATTCAACGCCATAACGTGAATCATCTTCACAATAATAGAGGAGCATAATTTGTCTGACTACTCCCGCCGTGACGCGCGCCAGAACAACGATCGAAAAGATCAAGGAGGAAAAGCTCAACGACCTGACCGTCAGCGTTCTGCTTCTCGTGGAGAATACACAAAGAGCTTTGGCAACCACAAAAAGTTTAATGACCGTGGTCGTGACGGAGAAAAACGCTACTCAAAAGATACAGAACGTTCTTCTTCAGCCCGTCGCCCTTCCCGCGATAATAACCGCTCTGAACGTTCCTACCAAGACCGTAACAAAGGCGGACGACGCTATAACAACGAAAATAAACCTCAAGGTGGACATCGCCGTGGAGGAATAGAACAGCGTGAAGAGCGTTTTGCCCGTAAAGAAGGCTACCGTCCGGCACGCCCACAAGCTCCAGAGCTAGACACTGATGTGACCGGTCGTGAACTTGAAGGATACATCCTTCGTGAGCTACGAGCTCTCGAAAAAGATAACGCCGAAGTTGTGGCAAAACATCTTGTTATGGCAGGACGATACCTCGAACTTGATCCACAATTCGCGTTAGAACACGCCGTTGCCGCTACTCGCCGTGCAGGACGTATTGGAACAGTGCGTGAAGCAGCAGGAGTCGCCGCATATGTTGCTGAAAACTATGACTTATGCCTTCGTGAACTTCGCACACACCGTCGTATCAGCGGTTCCAACCAACATTTAGCGTTACTAATCGACAGCGAACGAGCTCTAGGACGTATCGATAAAGCCCTAGAAATGGCAGAACAATTCCGCTTCGACCAAGACTTACAACCTGCAACTCGCGTCGAAATCGCTCTTGTACTTTCAGGTATTCATCATGATCAAGGCAACTTGCAAGATGCAATGAAAGCACTAGAAATCCCCGAGCTGAACAGCAAACGTGGATTCGAATACAGTCCACGTCTCTTCTCCGCATACGCGAATCTTCTCGAAGAAGCTGGACGAGGTAAAGAAGCAGCACGCTGGAATCGTCTTGCTTTCATGACCGAAGCAGCTTTAGGCCAAGGAAACTTCGTAGAGCCTGAAATTTTTGACATTTTCACCGAAGAAGAACTCCTTGAACCAGAAGAACCTTCAGTAGATATTAGTGAATTAGAATCCCAAGCTGAAAACTCGACATCACAAGCACCTACTGAAGAAGACACTATAGAAGAGACTGACTTAGCATCTACTGAAGAATCACCGGCTGAAGAAGAATCTTCTGTAGCCGACGAGAAAACTACCGATAAAACATCCAAAGAAGCATAGTATGTTAATCAAAAAACATGATGCTATTCTGAGCGACCTTGATGGCGTCGTCTACGCTGGCCCGCATGCAATTGACGGCGCACCTCAAGCGCTTAACCGTGCAGAAAACGAAGGTGTACCTGTCGCATTTGTGACAAATAATGCTTCACGAAGCGTCGAAACCATTGCAGAACACTTACGCTCTCTAGGGGTAGACACCTCAGCAGAACGTATTGTTAGCTCTGCACAAGCTGCAGCAGAACTCTTACGAGAACACCTTAAAACAGGGGCAAAAGTTCTGATTACAGGAACTCAAGATCTTGCAGACTGTGTTGAAGCAGCAGGTTTTAAAGCGGTTTACCACCAGACAGAAAATCCTCAAGCTGTTGTTCAAGGTTTTAACCCAAAAATGGTATGGGAAAACTTAGCCGAAGCATCCTTTACCCTAGCGGACCCAGAAATTCTGTGGATTGCAACCAACACTGACTGGACTATTCCACAAGCCCGTGGAATGGCCCCCGGCAATGGCACACTAGTCTATGCCGTTGCTAAAGCAACGGGTAGAACACCATATATTGCAGGGAAACCAGAAGCCGCAATCTTCAGAACTGGAGCTCAAAAACTCAAGAGTAGCGCACCAGTTGTTGTAGGAGACCGTCTTGACACCGATATTCGCGGTGGAAATAAAGCCGGTATGGCAACTGCTTGCGTTCTGACCGGCGTAGAAAGCTATCAAAGTATTCTGCAGGCGCCAGTTCAAGACCGTCCAGACTATATTCTGGCCACATTAAACGACTTCTTCACAGAATATCCAACAATAAATATTAACGTTACCGAGGGCCTCTACAGGGCTGACGGTGCAGGATACTCTGCTGTAACCGAGGGTGAGACCCTCACCGTGACCGGTCATGGAGAAGAACTTAACGCATGGCGAGTAGCTTGTGCTGCATGGTGGGCAGCGCATCCACAACAAAAAGAAAGCTGCCAACCGGAAGAAATTATTCGTGACAAACGATAATGCACGCGACAAACTTTCCTCAGAGGAAGAAACTGAAAGATTAGATTCTTCCTACCTAGAACATTTTATCTATCAGCTAGAACAGGCCGAGACTCTAGATACCATGGACCAAAAAACTCAAGAACTTTGGTCCCTGATTAACGGGTTAGAGGACTATCTTCAAAAGGGTGACTCTTTAGAGTGAGACTCGATAAAGAACTCGTGAACCGTAACTTAGCTCGATCACGGACTCTCGCTCAGAAACTCATTCACGATAGTTTCGTGTCGGTCAACGGCGTCATCGTCACAAAAAGTTCCTACGACGTGCTACCTCAGGACACTCTTACGGTGCACGATAGTGAGCATACCCAATATGTGTCCCGAGCAGGACATAAACTGATGGGCGCATTAAAAATCTTCTCTGACGTTAGAGTCACTGGCAAATACTGTCTTGATGCTGGGGCCTCTACCGGAGGATTTACAGATGTCTTACTCCAACAAGGTGCAGCGCACGTTGCCGCAGTTGACGTAGGACATAACCAGCTCGTTCCTGAACTACGAGAAGACCCACGCGTTAGTGTCTATGAGGGGATGAACGTTAGATATTTACGTTTAGAAGATATCGGAGGAGCAGTAGATCTTACTGTTTCTGACCTCTCTTTTATCTCTTTAACCCTGGTCATGGAGGCATTAGCCCAAGCAACTAAAATGGGTGGAGACCTCCTGCTGATGATTAAACCCCAATTTGAAGTGGGCCAACATAAAATTGGGCGTGGGGGAGTCGTCAGCGATCCAACAGCACACCAAGAAGCTATCGAAAAAGTCTCTTTGAGCGCTAAAAGCTGCGGACTTAACATTGCCGGTCTTGAAAAAAGTCCATTACCGGGACAAGACGGAAATCAAGAATTTTTCCTTTGGTGTACTAAATAGTGCAGGCTAGCTCAACCTCAACGCAAAAGTGCCATAAGATTTATAAGGTGAGCACCTCAACACAAAAGAACTCTTTTTCTCGAAAAATTCTCGTCTTTGCACATACCGGACGTGAAGAAGCCCGACGGGCGGCACGTACCGTATGCACTCAGCTACACGAATCGGGGCTAATTCCCGTCCTTGAACGTAGCGACCTCGAATGTCTCGTTGAGGGGTGGCAAGACCCCGTACCCGTCGCGGTTGCTCGTGAAGCAGTAGCACTCGTTGACGTTGAACTAGGGATTGTCCTTGGTGGCGACGGCTCTATTCTGCGTGCAGCAGAGAAAGTACGTCATACAGATATTCCCCTCGTTGGTGTTAACCTCGGGCATGTTGGCTTTCTAGCCGAATCTGAAGAATCTGATCTTCAAGAGACCGTGCAATGCATCGTTGAAAATAACTACACCGTCGAAGAACGCATGGCTATTGAGGTAAAAGCATGGCACGGGCATCAAAAATTAGTCGAAACATGGGCTCTGAACGAAGCAAGTGTTGAAAAAAGTAACCGCGCAAAAATGATTGAGGTAGTTATCGAAGTCGACAAACGTCCGTTGAGCACCTTTGGGTGCGACGGGGTTGTTATGGCAACACCAACCGGCTCAACAGCTTATGCTTTCTCTGGTGGCGGACCTATCGTATGGCCAGAAGTGGAAGCAATGCTTATCGTACCGTTATCTGCACATGCTCTTTTCTCCCGTCCTCTCGTGACCGCGCCGACTTCTTTGCTTGCCGTTGAATTGTTGCCTCATAATGGGGTGACCGGCGTATTGTGGTGTGATGGACGCCGAACTATTGATTTACCCGCTGGTGCACGAGTCGAAGTATCACGATCAGATAAGTACGTTCGTCTAGCACGAATACATACCGCACCATTCTCCGAACGTCTTGTCGCAAAATTTGAACTTCCTATTCGCGGTTGGCGTGGACCCTATAACGCAATCCATGATGAAAAAGCATCCCAAGAATAAGAGAGACACTATTTTATGATTGAAGAGATTCATCTGCGTGACGTGGGTGTTATTACTGATGCTCGCCTGCCGCTAGAACCGGGGTTTTCTGTGTTGACTGGCGAAACTGGAGCCGGTAAAACAATGGTTGTTACTGCCCTCGGCATGTTACTTGGTGCACGTAGTGACGCTGGAACGGTACGAAGCGGTGCGAAGAACGCTTTAGCTGAAGCCGTGATGCGTTTGCCTAAAAACCATAAAGCTCTTGCTCTAGCAGAAGACGCTGGAGGTAGTTTCGACCATATTGATCAAGACCAGTGCGAATTGTTATTGGCTCGTACTGTCTCTGCTCAAGGACGTTCACGTGCTCATGTTGGCGGTTGTTCTGCACCTATCGGAAAATTAGCGGAAATTGGTCAAACCCTTGTGGCGGTGCACGGACAATCGGACCAGATTCGTTTGAAATCTTCTGCAGAGCAACGACGAGCCCTTGACTCTTATGCTGGTGATGAGCTGTCTAATATACAACGCGATTATCAGCAGCATTATGAGCGTTATCGCCATATTGCAACGGAGCTACGTCAAGTGCGCGAGAATACTCGTGAGAGAGCTCTTGAAGCGCAAACATTAGAAAGCGCTTTAAACGAAATTAACGCAATAGAACCTCTTCTTGGTGAAGATGAAAAATTAGCTCAAGAAAGTTTAAGACTAACAAATATTGAGTCTTTACGTTCTGCCGCGCAGACAGCTTTAGCAGCTTTAACAGGAGCAGAATACCTCGAATCTGAGAGCGCTAACGTTCTTGCCTTATTAGATACAGCTCGTTCTGCTTTAGAGGTGGAATCTTCTTCAGACGAGCAACTGGCGGCGCTAGTGCAACGACTCAATGACGCGCTGATACAGATTACGGATATTGCTGAAGAGCTATCGTCCTATACCTCGAATTTAGATAGTGAAGGCCCCCAGCGTTTAGCACAAGTTCAAGAGCGCTTAGCTCAGCTGAAGACTCTTACTCGCAAATATGGCTCAGATATTGCTGAAGTGCTTCAATGGGCAGAAGAATCTCAAGAACGTCTTTTGACGTTGAACGATGATCCACACCGTATTGAAGAGCTTGAAGACGAACTGCAAGACCTTCGAGAACGTCTTCAACGGCAAGCTGAGCAGATGTTGCAGATCAGGCAGCGTACAGCGAAGAAACTTGCTCATGCTGTGTCTGAGGAATTGAGCGCTTTAGCTATGCCTCATGCCGAACTTGTTGTTGACGTTCAAGAGAGCGCAAAGTTCACGCCTTCTGGCAAAGACACTATTGAGTTTTTACTCAAGCCACATGAGAAGGCTACGGCTCGTCCCTTAGGAAAAGGTGCTTCTGGAGGTGAACTTTCTCGCGTAATGTTAGCGCTTGAAGTTGTCTTAGCAGAAGTCGACCCCGTCCCTACTTTTATTTTTGACGAGGTAGACTCGGGTGTGGGTGGTAAAGCCGCCGTCGAAATTGGTCGGAGACTAGCGATGCTCGCTCAACATGTTCAGGTTCTGGTGGTCACACATTTGCCTCAAGTTGCGGCTTTTGCTGATCAACATATTCTTGTGATGAAGAATGATGATGCTTCGCTATCGAAGGTTAAAGTGCTTGATGAACAAGAACGTGTCGTAGAGTTAGCTCGTATGCTAGCCGGACATGACGAATCTCTCTCTGCTCAAGAACATGCAAGAGAACTGCTGAAAAATGGGAAGAACATCTCACGACCTGCTCACGTGCAATAGGTGAGTGGTGTTGGCTCAGAAGAATATCAATGATAAGGTGGAATTCCGTGGCGAATGAAAAAAAGACTTCAGATAACGGCAAAGTAACACATCAGATTTTTGTGACTGGTGGTGTAGCTTCATCCCTCGGTAAAGGACTTTCAGCATCTTCTCTAGGGCGTCTACTACGCTCTCGCGGTCTATCCGTGACGATGCAAAAGTTTGACCCCTACCTCAACGTAGACCCCGGTACGATGAACCCCTTCCAACATGGAGAAGTTTTTGTAACAGATGATGGGGCAGAAACAGACCTTGACATCGGTCACTACGAACGTTTCCTTGACGAAAATCTCGACCAGTCTTCCAACGTAACAACCGGACAAGTCTATTCTACCGTTATCGCTAAAGAGCGTCGCGGTGAATACCTTGGCGATACCGTTCAGGTTATTCCTCATATCACTGATGAAATTAAACGTCGTATGAGAGTACCTGCAACACGCGAAGATGCACCCGATATTATCATTACTGAAATTGGTGGAACTGTTGGTGATATTGAATCTCAGCCATTCCTTGAAGCTGCCCGACAAGTTCGCCGAGACGTCGGACGAAATAATGTCTTCTTCCTACACGTGTCCTTAGTGCCTTTTATTGGGCCTTCCGGAGAACTCAAAACTAAACCTACTCAGCATTCAGTTGCTGCGCTTCGTGGTTTGGGTATTATTCCTGATGGGCTCGTCCTTCGATGCGAACGAGAAGTTCCAGAATCTCATAAGAAGAAAATTGGGAACGCTTGCGATGTTGACCCTGAAGCAGTTATCTCTTGCGCTGATGCGCCTAGCATCTATGACATCCCTAAAACTCTTCACAGCCAAGGGCTAGACACCTATATCCTTGATTATCTTGGTCTTGACTATCAAGAGGCTGACTTTGCCGAATGGAACAAAGTTCTCACCGCTGTACACCAGCCTCAATCTGAGGTTAATGTTGCCCTCGTCGGAAAATATATTGACCTACCTGACGCGTATCTTTCTGTCTCTGAGGCGCTACGCGCTGGAGGCTTTGCAAACAACGCTAAAGTGAACGTCAAATGGGTAGCGGCTGACCTCTGCGCCACTGACGAAGATGCTGCACACCAACTACGTGAGATGGACGCAGTCCTCGTTCCTGGTGGTTTTGGTATTCGTGGTCTTGACGGTAAAATTGGGGCACTCAAATATGCGCGTGAACATCACATTCCAACATTAGGCATTTGCCTAGGTCTACAGTCAATGGTGATTGAATACGCGCGCAATGTGCTAGAAATTCGTGACGCATCATCAACAGAATTTGATCCTGAAACACCATCACCGCTCATCGCCACTATCAAAGAACAACAACAATTTGTTGAGGGCGCCGGAGACCTTGGCGGAACGATGCGCCTTGGCCTTTACCCCGCAACTTTAAACGCTGATTCTGTCGTGGCGAAGACCTACGGTGCTACTGAAGTTTCAGAACGTCACCGCCACCGTTACGAAGTTAACAACGAATATCGTGAACAGCTAGAAAAGGCTGGACTTGTTATCAGTGGTGTATCTCCTGACGGAAATCTCGTAGAATACGTTGAACTCCCTGAAGATGTACATCCTTATTACGTCGCAACGCAGGCACACCCCGAATACCGTTCTCGCCCAACACGACCACACCCATTGTTTGTTGGTCTAATTAGGGCAGCGCTTGCACAACGTGCAAAATAACGGGGTAATAAAAAACCTGAGGTAAGAAAGTCGGGTACTGGAGAAAAACACTCTGGCACCCGACTTTCTGTATCTTGTCTATTATCGATAGTTGTACCGTATACCTCGGTTGTAGACATGATATATGTTTGAGACAATATCAGGAAGGTTCCATCATGCATCTCTCGTCAGAAGAGCTGACCGATGATATCGATCCACGCCCCCTGCACCGGCGAGAACTCCTCTGCGGTGGTCGTATCTGGGATGTTGTGAGAGAAAGCGTCTCTCTCACCGAAGAATCAATACCCTTTGAACGGGACTTCTTAGACCACCCGGGTGCTGTTGCGATTGCAGTATTGAATGAAGAACACCAAATTCTTCTGATTCGTCAATACCGTCACCCCGTGCGTGCGAACCTTTGGGAAATACCTGCTGGACTATTAGATGTGGCAGGAGAAACTCCTCTCGAAGCGGCACAACGAGAACTCGCTGAAGAAGCTTTTCTGAGAGCCAAACAATGGGATACGTTAATGGAGTTCTATAATTCTCCAGGAGGAAGTACCGAAACCTGCCGAGTATTCTTAGCACGAGATATTACCCCTATTGATCAAGAACACCAGCATATTCGAGAAGATGAAGAATCTGAGATTGTGATGCGTTGGGTCAACCTTGACGACGCGGTTACGGCCGTCCTCTCCGGCAGAATACACAATCCTAGTGCGACCAACGCGATTCTTGCTACCTATGTAGCCCATCAACAGAATTTTGCTCATCTTTATTCTGCTCACGCACCATTTGAAGCGCATCCTCGGTACAGAAGAAAAGATTACATCGGGCCTATCAGCCCAGCAGAAAAATCATAAGATTATATTTCTATGACAACACCTTCAACACCAACAGCTGTACATCGTGGCATAGAACAATATCTGCAATTTCTCACTATCGAACGATCCCTGAGTAAAAATACGGTGGAGTCCTATCGGCGTGATCTACAACGATACGAAACATTTTTGACGCAGAACGCAATCATTTCTCCTCACGCCATCACCTCAAAACACATCCGTGATTTTGTCACCGAGCTTGCAACCAGAGACTCTCCAGAACAGAAACCGCTCAGCGTACGTAGCGTAGCAAGAGCTGTTGTTGCGGTGAGAGGACTACACCGTTTTTGGTTTAAAGAAAACACCACAAAAGACGACCCCGCATCTCATATTCAACCACCTAAAATCGCGTCAAGACTACCTAAAGGTATTTCTTATGAAGAAGTTAAAGCTCTTCTAGAAAGCCCCGATAAACAGTCCACCACAGGTCTTCGTGACCGCGCCGTCTTAGAGTTTCTATATTCCACAGGGGCACGTATTTCGGAGGTCCTTGCCCTTGACCTCGACGATATTTCTCTGCAAGAGCCCACTGTAGATACTTCTGAACAGAAACAGCGTACTGGCATGGTAAGGTTATGGGGCAAAGGATCGAAAGAAAGAATCGTTCCTGTTGGTTCGTATGCCGTACAAGCCATAGAAGAATATTTGGTGCGCGCTCGCCCCATACTTGCTCAGCAGGGCAAAGGAACCCCCGCACTATTTTTGAACGCTCGCGGTGGACGTTTAGGGCGTCAAGGAGCATGGCTCATGATTAAGAGCGCTGCAGAACGCTCGGGTATCGTTTCAGATATTTCTCCGCACACACTCAGGCATTCTTATGCTACGCATCTGTTAGAAGGTGGAGCAGATATCCGTGTTGTTCAAGAACTTTTAGGTCATGCTTCACTGACAACAACCCAGATTTACACTAAAGTTACGGCAGAAACGTTACGCGAAGTCTTCGCTGCAACTCATCCACGAGCTCTTTAACCAGAGATAATTTGACTCTAGGCTGTACTCTAGAGAGAGAACAATTTTCGGTTTCATAAAGGTAATGCACATGAATAAATCTTTTGATGATCATTCACAGACTGGTCCAACAGGTCGTCCTTTGCGGACATACCCTGATCCTGCGCCACTGCAAACCCACGGCCCAGCTCGTATTATTTCTATGGTGAACCAAAAAGGTGGGGTTGGTAAAACCACCTCAACTATTAACCTTGGCGCGGCTCTTGCCGAATGCGGGCGACGCGTCCTACTCGTTGATTTTGACCCACAAGGCGCACTATCAGCCGGTTTTGGTGCTAATCCACACGAGCTAGACCTAACGGTATATAACGTCATGATGGACCGTAACGTTGATATTCGCGAGGTTATTCAAAGCACCAACGTCGAAAATATTGACTTACTCCCTGCAAATATTGACCTTTCTGCGGCTGAAGTTCAGCTCGTGAACGAAGTCGCTCGTGAACAAGTCTTAGCTAGTGCTCTACGCAAAGTGGCTCATGAATACGATGTTATTCTGATTGAT
This sequence comes from Rothia sp. CCM 9419, assembly GCF_048512815.1. Lineage (NCBI taxonomy): Bacteria > Bacillati > Actinomycetota > Actinomycetes > Micrococcales > Micrococcaceae > Rothia > Rothia sp. CCM 9419. The sequence continues at coordinate 10,353 of NZ_JBLXXY010000002.1, forward strand.
TGTCAGCCTTCTCTTGGTCTTTTAACTGTCAATGCGCTTACAGCCAGTGACGGCGTCATCATTCCTCTTATTTGTGAGTTCTTCGCCCTGCGCGCGGTCGCCTTATTGGTGGATTCTATCGAGAAAGTGCAAGAGCGCCTCAATCCTAAACTTCAAATTGACGGTGTTCTCGCAACTATGTTTGATTCGCGTACCTTGCATTCTAAAGAAGTGCTCGCTCGTATTATTGACGCCTTTGGAGACAAAGTTTTCGATACCGTCATTAAACGAACCGTTAAATTCCCTGATGCAAGCGTTTCTGCAGAACCTATTTTGTCGTATGCTGCGACCCATCCGGGGGCAGAAGCCTACCGCCAATTAGCACGTGAACTGATCAGCCGTGGTGGTGCCGCCTAAACGTGGGCAAAGCTACCCGCTCATACCCTTGCACTTTTCTTCTGTTCTACGGCAGAATCGTGGTAAGGACATCAACCTATATCTTTTTAAGAAGGACCTGCTACATCTATGACGACAGAGCCGGTCGCTGCCGTGATGGCACCGACATCCACTACCTCAGACGAGAGAACACCGACACCCTTCAACCTTACTCTTGAGAACTTTGAAGGGCCGTTTGACCTTTTACTCTCCCTGATTACTCGCCGTAAACTCGACATCACAGATATTGCTTTATCTGAAGTGACCGATGAATTTATGGAGTATATTTCGGCTCTTTACCAGCAACACCATCCTCAGGCGTTAGATACCGCCAGCGATTTTTTGGTTACTGCAGCAACACTTCTAGAGCTCAAAGCTTCCCGACTATTACCACGCGATACCACCGCTGAAAATAACTATGATGCAGCCTTATTAGAAGCTCGAGACTTACTCTTCGCACGACTCTTGCAATACCGTGCCTATCGAGAAGTCTCAGAATACTTGAACACCAGATACGAGCAAGAATCACACCGCTTTGCTCGAGAAGTCGCCCTCGAACCTCATCTTGTAAAGGTTCTCCCCGAACTTGTTTTTAACACTGGCATCGAAGAATTTGCGCGCATTGCTGCTCGAGCATTAAAGCTCAAAGAGTTAGAAACAGTTCATACACCAGAACCAACCGTCAACACCGAACATTTACAAGAACCTCTCACGACCATTGCCGCAGAAGAAGAACATATTAAAGAACGCCTACAAGACGGCGAAGAAATATCTTTCCTCGAACTTTTACAAGGTACCAATGTCTATGAGATAGCTATCGTTCGTTTTCTGGCTCTTCTTGGGCTATACCAGCAAGGAGCCATTGCTCTACACCAAGAAAAACCTCTAGGAACGATTCGTGTAACAGCGCAATACACCCGCGAAAAAACAACGTGCACACCCATAGCGCAGGAGCAATGAAAATGTCTGAATACCCAGAAGAATACGATTACACTGCCTCCGACCTTGAACTTCTCAATTCTGGTGCATGGAACCCCGAAGACGACCAAGACCATGAAGAAGAACAATACAACTTTTCAGATATTCAAAAGAGCGTTGAAGCTCCTGAAAACCCGTGGGAAGAACCTGAAAAAGCTGAAGAATACGCAACACAAAAAACCCAACAGAAACCTGTTGTTATTCTCAACGATGAGGACATCCCACGCGTTGAACTTCAACCGGGAGGCGCTAAAGCTGCCATCGAAGCTATCCTCCTCATCGCACAAAAACCGGTACGAACTCGAGAACTATCAGAAGCTTTACTCTTACCGGAAGACGCTATAGATAACGCTTTAGACCAGCTATATCGAGAATATAATGGTTATGTTGAACAAGATATCGTGCACGAACCTCGCGGGCTAGAACTCCGACGTGTAGCAGGAGGATGGCGTATCTACTCACGCGCAGATTTTAGCCCTTGGGTAGGGCGTTTTATCGGCTCAAAAGCAAACTCAAAATTGCCTAAAGCCGTGATGGAAACACTTGCAGTCATCGCCTATCAGCAGCCTGTTACGCGAGCGTACATTACAAGTGTTCGAGGAGCTAACGCTGATTCTGCAGTGCGAACCCTTCTCCAACGAGAGCTTATCGTCGAAACAACACCAGAACCTCACACACGGGCGCAACAATACATCACTACAGAACTTTTCCTTGAAAAACTTGGACTAGATTCTTTGGACGAATTACCACCCCTCGCCCCATACTTACCCGATGAAGACGACCTAGAAATAGCAACAAAAAACTTTTAACGAGCAGAACAGACTCCTATCTCAACACGGATAAAGACTCTTCAACTCGAACAGAAAAACTCAACACACTACGTGCTACTACAGCACAAACAGGAGAAAACACATGAGTGCACAGAAACCATCCGGCCGTTCACAGAACCGATCCGGCGCTAAAAATAATCGGGGAACCACCCACCGCAAAGGTGGAATCCCCAAAGGCGGTAAAGGTAATGGCGGAAAACGTTTCCGTTCTGGAAAACCGTTCGCACAAGAACGTGGAGAATACAGACCACAACGTAATAACTCCAACTACGCCGGACCCCACCGCCCCCGCCGTCCCCGTGCAGAACCCGTAGACCACTACGAATTTTACGAACAAGACGGCGTACGACTACAAAAAGTGATGGCTCAAGCCGGCGTTGCAAGCCGTCGCGTCTGCGAACAAATGATTACTGAAGGCCGTGTCACCGTCAACGACGAACTCGTGACCGAACTCGGCGTGCGCGTCAATCCTGAAGAAGTTAGCATCCGTGTTGACGGAATTACCATTCAAACTGACGAACGTAAAATCTACATGGCATTAAACAAACCTGCCGGTGTTGTTTCTACCATGGAAGACCCTGACGGTCGCCCCTGCATCAATGACTTCCTACGTTCCTCGATGAGCCAACGCGTATTCCATGTTGGCCGTCTTGACGTAGAAACTGAAGGGCTCTTACTGCTGACCAACGACGGTGAACTAACAAACCGTCTGACACATCCTAGCTATGAGATTCCTAAAACCTATTTGGTGCAAGTTCATGGACCTGTAGAATCTGGCGTGGGCGCACACATGAAAAAGGGCATTCGTCTTGAAGACGGCGTCTCACGAGTAGATAGCTTCAAACTTGTAGACTCTACCCCCGGACACGTCCTCATTGAAGTAACAATCCACTCCGGTAAAAACCGTATCGTACGCCGTCTATTCGACGCCGCAGGATACCCAGTAGAGAAACTCGTTCGTGTACAAATGGGCCCCGTACGTATTGGCTCCCAAAAACAAGGAACGATCCGCAACCTCTCCAAAGTCGAAATTGGCCAGCTCCTCGCTTCCGTAGGCCTCTAAACAAGAGAAAAAACGATGAGCATATCACCTCATACCGGGACGTACCCACAGCCGCCAGTTCTTATTATCGGAACCGGACTGCTGGGGGCATCCGTAGGGCTCTGCCTTCGTACTCAAGGCAGAGACGTCTACCTCGTAGACGTCTCTCCTACGGTAGAAGCCATTGCTGAAGACATAGGCGCAGGAATATCTGTTCACAAACGTGCTCAAGAACGCGGACTTGAGAGCTCAGAACTTGCACAACTGCTACCTGAAGCACCACAACTTGTGGTGGTCGCTGCTCCGCCCGATGTTGTAGCACACATCGTCATCGAACAACTACAACAATGGCCTGACGCAACGGTAATAGACCTTGCCTCTGTCAAAGCACCTATTGCCCAAGCCGTTCTTGCCTCTTCGACAGAGGCACACCGTTATGTGGGCGCACACCCCATGGCAGGACGAGAACGTTCAGGGCCTGTTGCTGCACGTGCAGAACTCTTTACCTCACGCCCCTTTGTCATCTGCCCACACCAAGATTCTTCCGAAGAATCTATCAGAATTGCTCACCACTTAGGTGCAGAGCTTGGCTCCATCGTGACAACCATGGACGCTCAAGAACACGACCGCGCTGTGGCACGTATTTCACACGTGCCACAGGTTATGAGTTCTCTACTTGCTTCCCGACTACAGGAAACACCCCTACACGCACTATCTTTAGCAGGACAGGGCTTACGAGACACCGTTCGTATCGCAGGGTCTGAACCAACCTTATGGACGCAGATTCTGGCAGCTAACGCTGAGCCTGTCCGTGAAACACTGCACGAGATACGTCAAGAACTAGACCGAATCATTTGTAGTCTTGAAAACCCTCAGGTGCAGGGCGCTCGCTTGAGTATCGCGCAGATGATACGTGATGGTAATGCTGGTGTGGCACGTATCCCCGGAAAACATGGGGGTGCGCCTTCTGCGTTCTCACAGATTGTAGTATTGGTTGAAGACACTCCTGGGACTATCGCTCAACTCTTACAAGAAATTGGTGAGTTGGGTGTGAACATTGAGGACTTACGTCTTGAACATTCTCCAGGGCAGCCGGTTGGCATGGTAGAGCTTTCGGTCAACCCTAATGAGCATGAAAAACTAGTTGAAGATTTGACGAACGCCGGCTGGAAAGTCGTTCGATAAAGATGAAGGAAGACAAGACGATGAAAGAACTTGTAATCGCGATTGATGGACCTTCTGGTTCTGGAAAATCCTCAGTCTCTGAGCAGATTGCACGGCACTACCAGTTGGCGTACCTAGACACTGGAGCGATGTACCGTGCCCTGACTTGGTATTGCTTAGAAGAAAATATAGATCTTAACCGTCCATCAGCAATTATTGAGGCAGCACAGCGTTTCCCGCTAGAACAAAGTACCACCGTTGATGAGAAGTTCTTGAAAGTGGACGGTGTAGAAGTATCTGAGCAGATTCGTTCTCCGCGCATTTCAGAGTCTGTTTCTGCTGTTGCTTCCATCCCCGAAGTGCGGTCTTTACTGGTTGCCCAACAGCGTCAAATCATCGAAGACTGCGGACGGCGTATCGTCGTTGAAGGTCGAGATATTACAACTGTTGTAGCGCCGGATGCTCATGCGCGTGTACTGCTGACAGCTTCTGAAGAGGTTCGAATGGCTCGTCGTGGTATTCAGCTCGGTGGAACACAGAACCAGCAGCAGCTACAAAAACAGGTTGCTGAACGTGACGCCAAAGATTCCCAAGTTAATAACTTTATGGAAGCTGCTGAAGGCGTCGCTTTGGTGGATTCGTCTGAACTAGATTTTGAACAGACGATTCTTGCTGTGCGTCAAGCCATCGAAGAGCAGATTCAATCCAATAGTGCATTAGACTTGAACTAAATAGAATAAGAGCGAAGAGAAAAGAATTTCTATGGTAGAGAATACTACGCCAGAGCGCGATGAATATGAGAAAAAATATCTAGGCGACGGTAACGACAACGTATCAGAACGTTTAGCGCAGATTGATGACGAGACCGCTGAACAGCGTGCTGAAGCGTTACGTGCAGGTCTTGAAGACTACGCTCTAGAAGATGAAGACCGCCAGCTACTTGGCGCATGGGGCTTCGACATTAACGAGGACGAGACCGAAGAAGCTGACCCCGTTGTTGCTATTGTCGGCCGTCCAAACGTCGGTAAATCCACTATTATTAACCGTATTTTGGGGCGCCGTGAGGCTGTTGTAGAAGACAAGCCGGGTGTAACTCGTGACCGTGTCTCTTATAAAGCAGAGTGGAACGGAAAAGATTTCACTCTTGTTGACACCGGCGGGTGGGAAGCTGATGCTAAAGGCATCGATGCGCAGGTTGCTGCTCAAGCCGAAATTGCTGTAGCTCATGCTGACGTCGTGCTATTAGTAGTAGATGCAATGGTTGGTATTTCTGCAACGGATGAAGCAATTGTTCGTATGCTACGTCGCATTGATAAGCCTCTTTTGCTGATTGCTAACAAGGTGGATGCTGAACATCAAGAGGCAGAAATTCATAACCTGTGGTCTTTGGGTATGGGACAGCCTTATCCGGTGTCTGGTTTGCATGGTCGTGGACTTGCTGACCTTCTCGATGCGTTGTACGAAGTGATGCCTGAACATTCTCAGTATGCTGAGCCAGAAGCGTTAGGTGGTCCTCGTCGTGTAGCTCTTGTAGGTCGTCCCAACGTGGGTAAATCATCGCTGTTGAACAAACTTGCTGGTGAAGAACGAGCTGTGGTGAACGACCTTGCTGGCACAACGCGTGACCCTGTAGACGAGATTGTGGAGCTAGGGGACCGCCCTTGGCGTTTTGTTGATACCGCAGGTATCCGTCGCCGTGTGCATATGGCAAAGGGAGCGGACTTCTATGCTTCTTTGAGGACGCAGACTGCTATTGAACGTTCTGAAGTGTGTGTTGTTCTACTCGATGTTTCTGAGACTATCTCTGAACAGGATATTCGTATTATTCAGCAAGTTGTTGATTCTGGGCGCGCTCTCGTGCTGGCCTTTAACAAGTGGGACACTCTTGATGAAGAACGTCGAGACCAGCTAGAACGTGAAATTGATCGTGACCTTGCCCATGTTGCGTGGGCTCCTCGCGTCAATATTTCTGCACGTACGGGATGGCACAAGGACAAACTTGTTCCTGCTTTGGAAACAGCTCTTGAATCATGGGATTCTCGTATTCCTACAGGTCGTCTTAACGCTTTCTTGGGTGAGATTGTTGCTGCTCATCCGCATCCGCTACGTGGTGGTAAGCAGCCTCGTATCCTGTTTGGTACACAGGTGTCTTCTCGCCCTCCAAAGTTTGTTCTCTTTACAACTGGTTTCTTGGACCCTGGATATCGTCGGTTCATTATGCGTCGTTTGCGTGAGACCTTCGAATATACGGGTACTCCTCTTGAAATTTCGATGCGTGTGCGTGAACGCCGTCAACTTGATAAGAAGCGTCAGTCTTCTAAAGGCTCTCGCCGCTAAATAGTATCTATTGTGTGATGCTGTGTTGCGTATGGTGTATCTCATGAACTGACGCAACACAGTATCAATGTGAGCTAAGACTCCAAACTTTTTAGGTTGTGAGTTTGTATTCATTCTCATGGGTGCTGTATAGTTGTCTAGGTGCTAGAAAGCCTAAGGCTTTCTATAGAGCATTTCGGGTTGTGGCGCAGCTTGGTAGCGCACTTGACTGGGGGTCAAGGGGTCGCAGGTTCAAATCCTGTCAACCCGACATATAAAAGCCGTGATAAAAACAATAAGTTTTTATCACGGCTTTACTTGTTCCTCTACTCTTATTCTCTAGAAAAGACGCTCACCAGCTAGCTTTCGAGAACGTTCTAACTCTAATAGCCACTGTTTTGCCGAAAGGCCACCGGCATAACCGGTCATTTTCCCGCCTGCCCCAAGAACCCTATGACATGGGATAAAAATAATACAGGGATTACGTCCTACCGCCTGACCCACGGCTTGAGCTGGCGCCCCAGGACCGACAATACGACTAATCGCACCATAGGTATTGGTGTACCCATAACGAATATCCGAGACAAGATTCCACACCGCTAGCTGGAAATCTGTTCCTTCTGGCCGAAGAGGAACTTCAAAAACAATACGTTGCCCCTGAAAATATTCTTCTAACTCTTTGACTGCCTGAGAAAGAACAGTATGCTCGTCCGCTGAAATCAATGTTCCAAGATGATTCTCATCAGGAAAATACTTCTGGCCCTCTAACCAAGCACCAACTAACGCATCCTCCTCAGCACAGAGAAAAATAGTACCAATCTGTGTAGAACAGGTGGTATAGAAACGTGGTTGCACATCATCTGCTCTTTCTTCAACCGTACTGGATAAAGACTCAGGCATGAGGAACACCTTTCGCACCATATATCATGATGGCGCCTTGAGAAGATACGTAATAATAACTCTAGGATACCGCTATCTTAGGGTTGAACAGCATCTACGATGGCTTCTGCCAATGTTAAATCTTCCCAACCCATACCTGATGTTTTAAAAACAATAGGACAACCAGCCTGCACCTTCACACGTTCTGAAACAACATCACACAGAGAATACAATTCTTCTTCTGATAACACACCATCTTCAATAGCGCAGATGATATCACCACATTCGCGAAGAGCAGTTGCCCGATCTTCAACAATCACCTCAGCAACTTCCATCACCGAAGAACTTACTTCTCGTGCCTGCGGAGTATGGGAACCTACCGCAACGATAATAGCGTGAGGGTTAATATCTTCTACCTCAAAGAGGGGCGTGGACGAAGTCGTGGTACAAAGAATGAGCTCTGCCTGTTTGAGGACATGAGTAGCGTCCTGAGAACCAGCCTGAACCCACTGTGTTATATTTTCTGGCTGGGTACGGCTGATAAAAGTATGCTCTACTGGACGTATTGCCTCGAGCGTATTTTCGAGGGTCTTAAGATGGGCGCGTCCTTGTGCGCCATAACCAAAAATGACGGTTTTTAGTGGTTCTGAAGAATCAGAAATATACGGGTAAACACCGGCAATAGAAACCGCTGACGTGCGGATATCAGTTAGTGCCACGCCATCAAGAACATGTGTTGGGGCTAAAGTCTGTGCGTTAAAGAGAAGATAAGAGCCCTGAATCAAAGGGACGTCAGGGCGTGCAGAGGTATCTGCACAACTGAGTATTTTCATTCCGAAACTATGAGAAGTGTAGGATGGCATCATGAGCAATTGCGCATAGGGCATATCCATTCTTTGACGAGGGTAATCATTACTTGGATCATAGCCATTTCTTAAAGTATTCCTCAGCGCATGTACCGCTTGTGCAGGGGAAAAATGGTCGAGAATATTCTGATACGAAAGATAAGTAATGCTCATATTTTCACCCTCTCAAAAACCAGCATAAAAATCTGCTATTAAGCCTAACGCTGAGCCGTAAGCGTCATAAATACTCACGTTGGAGTAATAACAACACCTACGACTCAGCGTTAGTGAATTCAGCTATCGAGAAGTGAAAATGACAATAGCTTTAGTCTTGGTCTACGTCCTCATCGACCCAGTCTAGAGTCTTGGCTACGGCCTTCTTCCAGAGGCGGTATTGACGTTCCACTTCTTCAGTTGGCATCTGAGGAGTCCAACGCTGATCCTCAGACCAGTTTGCGGTCACGTCTTCTTCTCCCGTCCAGAAGCCCACCGCGATACCTGCAGCATAAGCGGCACCCAATGCAGTGGTTTCAATGACCTTAGGACGAATAACCGGTACACCCAGAATATCTGCCTGGAATTGCATGAGGAACTCGTTTGCCGTCATTCCACCATCAACACGTAGCTCAGAAAGATCAACGTTAGTTCCTGCAGCCTGTGCATCAGCGTTCATTGCGTCGAGAACCTCACGAGTCTGCCAAGCGGTAGACTCAAGAGCAGCACGAACAATATGTGCACGGTTAACATAGCGGGTCAGACCAACGATAACGCCACGTGCATCTGGACGCCAATGTGGTGCAAAGAGACCAGAGAACGCCGGAACAACGTAGCATCCACCAGAATCTTCAACGCTTGTAGCAAGAGCTTCGGAATCTGCCGCGTTATCAATCATCTTCAGGTTATCGCGAAGCCACTGGATGAGTGAACCAGAAACAGCAACAGAGCCTTCCAACGCGTAGACAGGTGCTTGGTCGCCAATCTTATAAGCAACGGTTGTGAGCAAACCATTCTCAGAGATAACAGGTTCTTCGCCGGTGTTCATCAACATGAAGTTACCGGTTCCGTAGGTATTTTTCGCCATACCTTTTTCAAAGCATGCCTGACCGAAAGTTGCTGCCTGCTGGTCGCCAAGAATACCTGCAATAGGGGTGCCGTTGAGAAGTCCCTGGGAACGACCGTATCCGTACACCTCGGAGGAAGACTTAATTTCGGGGAGCATAGACATGGGGATGCCCATATCTGCTGCAATGTTTTCGTCCCACTCAAGGGTGCGAATGTTCATGAGCAGAGTACGGGAGGCATTGGTGACGTCAGTAACGTGGACGCCTCCATCGACACCGCCGGTCAGGTTCCAGAGAACCCACGTATCGGTGTTGCCAAAGAGCAAATCGCCGGCTTCTGCTTTTTCGCGTGCACCTTCGACATTGTCGAGAATCCACTTGACCTTAGGTCCAGAGAAATAGGTGGCCAAGTTGAGACCAACAATATCGTGGTATTTGCCAGGGCCAGCTTCGCCGCCTAGCTCATCACAGATTTTTTGAGTGCGGGTATCCTGCCACACAATAGCGTTGTATACAGGCTTACCGGTGGTCTTATCCCATACAACAGCAGTTTCACGCTGGTTGGTGATACCTACCGCTGCAATTTCGTGGTGGTTGACCTCAGCTTTGGTCATGCACTGACCAACTGCTTGGCGGACGTTCTCCCAGATTTCCATAGGGTCGTGTTCTACCCATCCAGCCTTTGGGAAAATCTGTTCGTGCTCAAGCTGTCCGATAGATTTAATCTCGCCGCTCTTGTTGAAGAGAATCGCGCGAGAGCTGGTTGTTCCCTGGTCGATGGAAAGAATGTACTTCTTACGCTCGGGGAGAGTGGTAGTCATAATGTCACTTCCTTGTGAAGTTTGATGTTTTGATAATGGACAAAAGATATCTCGTACGAGAAAAATTAGTTGTTGTCTGCCATCTCGCGCTGTTGGAGAAGTTCACGTTCTTTGCGTCCGATAATCCACATGAAGATGAGTGCGAGAACAACAATTCCAAGCAGTGCGCTATAGGCTACGCCCCAACCAAAATAGTGGATGAGTAGACCTACACCGGTAGATGCCAGTGAAGCGCCAAGTAGGTAACCGAAAAGCCCAGTAAAACCGGCGGCTGTTCCTGCAACATTACGAGGTGAGAGGTCGATAGCCTGCAAGCCGATGAGCATCACAGGGCCGTAGATGAGTCCACCAATGATAGCGATGAGGAGGTAGAAAACTCCGATTGGTGCAGTTGCCGGTAGCAAAGCATACGTTGCTAGAGCTAGACCGACACCGGCAAGGAATACCATCCCCGCGCCAGAACGCCAACCCTTGAAGACTTTATCGGATAGCCAACCGCACAAGAGTGTGCCGATGATTCCTGCAAGCTCATAGATTGCAAAGCCGAGGATGCCTTCTTTGACATTTGTTCCGTGAATCTTATCGGTGAGATAAATCGGAATCCAGTTAAGAACTCCGTATCGCAGAGTGTAAACAAAGACGTTTGTGATTGCTAAAAGCACGATCACTTTGTTTTTCAAAACATGCTTGAATAGCATCTCTTTCCACGGAACTTGAGCCTCAGAAGCAACCTTAGGAGGGTCGTTACGATACTCTTCGATAGGTGGCAAACCAACTGCTTCAGGACGGTCACGAATTAGAAGGAACGCAATGAAAGCGACAACGAGTGCAACAATAGCTGGTGCCCAGAACGCTGGTCGCCAGTCGGCCTCAGACTGAGCGTAGTGGTCGAGCGCCCACGCTGAGATAACACCAACAGCTGCACCACCGACGTTATGAGCACAGTTCCAAATGGAGGTCTTCCATCCTCGTTCGTTGGTTGAGAACCAGTGGACGAGAACACGTCCTGAGGGCGGCCATCCCATGCCCTGTACCCAGCCGTTGACGAACATGGTCAAAGCAAAAATCATGACGGTAGCTGATAGCGCTGGAATGAAGGCGATCATCAGATTGATGATTGCAGAAAGCGCTAGACCTAGGGGCATAAAGTAACGGGCGTTAGCTCTATCGGAGAGCATTGCCATGAAGAACTTTGATAACCCGTAGGAGAAGAGTACCGCGTTTGCAACGATACCGATACCAACAGCGTTGAGGATATCGTGCTCTTTGAGTACTGCTGAGACAAGTGAAACGTTATTACGGATGAGATAGAACCCTGCATAGCCGATGAAGATTCCCATAAAAACGCTCAGACGCAGACGACGGTAACGCTGCGGAACTTCGCTTTCGGGGATACGTTTGGCTGCTGGTGGGGCATTGAGAATACCCAAGGAGAACTTGTGTTGAGTCAATGTGTACCTCAAATAGTAGATGATGGAAAAATGCAATAACGGTGCGGTGATGAGAAACCCTACAAACTCGAATTAGATTCCGAGGAACATAGGAACGAGAATGGCTGCTGCAACAGATCCGATGATGGGGCCAACAACTGGAACCCAAGCATAGGACCAATTGGAATCGCCTTTACCCTTGATAGGTAGCACTGCGTGAGCAATACGTGGACCAAGGTCACGAGCAGGGTTGATAGCGTAACCGGTTGCACCACCGAGAGAGAAACCAATACCGACAACGATGAGGGCAACAGCCAACGGTCCAAGACCGGAAGGAGTTTGCCCTGAGGCTACGACGAACCCGATGAGTACAAAGGTTCCGACTGCTTCAGTAAATACGTTCCAACCGTAGGAACGAATTGCTGGCCCGGTAGAGAAAATACCAAGTTTGAGACCTGGTTCGGTGTCCTCATCAAAGTGTTTCTTATAGGTGAGAAATACCATGACAGCACCGGTAAAGGCACCCGTAAATTGACCCGCAAAGTAAATCATCATATTTGCTGCTGTTGCAGGTACTTCGCCGACAAGGTTTTCGCCGGCAGCCCACAATCCGATGGTGACGGCAGGGTTAAGGTGCGCACCAGATGGGCCAGATAGGTACACTGCAGCAAAAACTGCCATACCCCAGCCCAAGGCAATAGCTACCCAGCCTGCATCTTTAGCGATAGATCTTGGTAGCGAACAAGCAGCGCAAACGCCACCGCCAAGAAGAATGAGGATAAAGGTTCCCAAAAATTCGGAGGAGAATAATCCTAATGCAGTAGGTACTCCATCCGCTCCTACGAGGGCAGATGCGCCCTCAGCCAAAATAGTCTGCATGTATTTTTCCTTTCAACACAGCATTGTGGTGGGGGAAGGAGTAAAAGCAACCGTTGCTTTTACACAAACATTTTTGAGGGAAGAATCCTCAAATATACGACAAGAAAAAGATTTGAGAGGCACTATGACATGTTTGATATGTGCCTGATATGAAAGGTGGCAGAAACGTCGTAGTGGGGGAAAGTTTCTGCCCCTTTCATGAACATCAGTATTTTTATATGTAGGGGAGTGTTGTACCTATACCTTTCATGTGAAGTTTTCTATGGGGAAACTTAGTGAATATTAGCTCAACGGTACGCGAGGGCAGACATGCTCGATAGATGTGATGCATTGAGCTGCTTGAGCGTCAGAAGTTTTTTCTTCTGCTTGAGCGATTGCTTCTACTCGTTTGCGGTAGAGTTCTAGCTCTTTCTCTGCTTCAGCTTCGCTCCAACCGAGTTCTGGCGCCATTACTTGGAGGACTTCTTCGGCTGCGCTTAAGCCACGGTCACGCTGTTCAAGGTCTAGACGGCAACGGCGGATGAGTACGTCTTCTAAGTGAAGGGCACCTTCGTAACGTACTGCAAAGAGGACGTCTGCTCTGAGGAATTGTGGAGCTTTTGCCAAGGGCTGCGCTAACTCTGGTGCTTCATCAATGAGGGCTACGAGTTCCGTAACGTCTGCACCGTAACGTTCGAGCAGGTGTTCCATGCGGTCTTCGTCCCAGCCGAATCGTTGTGCGAGACGTGGGGAAGATGCTTGTGCTGCAGAGAAACCGGCTGCACCGACAAGCTGAATATTTTCGGTAACAGAAGGTTGTTCTTGTGCTCGTTCTTTGAGTGCAAAGTCTACGGCGTCAGCTGCCATAACACGGTAGGTGGTGAGTTTTCCACCCGCGATAGCGCTCATTCCGGGGGCTACTTCGGTGACGGTATGTTCACGGGAAACTTTGGTAGACGCCGCTTCGGAGCCTTCTTTAAGTTTTGGCTGTAGTAGCGGACGTAGACCTGCGTAAGTTCCGATGATGTCATCACGAGTCAGCTCACGTGCAAGGAGCTTATTGGCTTGTTCAAGTACATAGTCAATGTCTTGGGACGTTGCTACAGGGTGCGCGATGTCTTCGGTGTATGGGGTGTCGGTTGTTCCGATAATCCAGTAACGCTGCCAAGGGATGATGAAGAGTACAGATTTTTCGGTTTTGGTGAAGATGCCGCTGGAGGCGTTAATACGGTCTCGTGGAACGATGATGTGAATACCTTTGGACGCAAGAACTTTAAGCCCGGCATCCTTATTGGCCATGGACTCAGACTCTTCGGTCCATACGCCGGTAGCGTTAATGATGTGTTGGGTGCGAACGGTGTGTTCTTGTCCGTTTTCAAGGTCTCGGATGACTGCTCCGGTAACTTTTCCTTGAGCGTCTTTGAGTACTCGGGTGACTTGTGTGCGAGATGCCGCTAAGGCACCGTATCCTGCTGCGGTGCGTACAAGGTCAACGACGAGGCGTGCATCATCAACGCGTGCATCGTAGAACTGGATGGCTCCGGTAAAAGCTGAATCTTTAATATCGGGGAATACGGTTTTGGTACCTTGTTTTGAGAAGTGGTGTTGTGGCGGTACAGTTTTTTTGCCACGAGCCCCAATGAATGCAAGAGTGTCGTACATTCCAATTCCGATAGCGGAATAGGCGCGTTCGATGACTGGTGTTTTGAGGGGCCATAGGAAAGGCTGTGCTTTAACGAGGTGTGGCGCAATTTTTTCAAGGAGTAGGCCACGTTCTTTGAGTGCTTCTGCTACGAGTTTAAAGTCAAGGTTGTAGAGGTATCGGAGTCCGCCGTGGACAAGTTTTGATGACCATGCTGAAGTTCCTGCTGCCCAGTCGCCTGCTTCGACGATAGCGGTTTTGAGTCCGCGGGTTGCTGCGTCTAAGGCGATACCGGCGCCGGTGACGCCGCCACCAATGACGAGAATGTCTACGCCTTCTTCTGTGCTCATTTCTTTGAGAGCTTCAGTGCGAGAAGATGCGGTAAGCTGAGACTTCTGAGCGAATTGTGTGTTGGCCATAGTTCCTGTCCCTTTCTACTACGGGTGCTTGATATACATTCTGACGTAGTTGTAGTTACTATGACCAAAACATTTGAACGTTTTTTCAGAAGGGGGAAATTTGAATGAACGAACGTCACGACACCGCATACGAGGCAGCGTATCTGTATTACATGGAAAACCTCACCATGGAACAAATTGCGCAACATCTATACACTTCACGCGCAACGGTATCACGCCTACTCAAAACTGCTCGAGACACCGGAATTGTGCAGATTCGGCTCAACGAAAATAGCAAACCGCAAACAGATCTTGCCCAAAAACTAGGGGATAAGTACAGAGTCCGTGTACACCTAGTTAAAACCTCAAAAGAACAATCTGCTATTTCCCGTATGGAAAAAGTCGCTAAGCGTGGAGCAATTCTTGTGGACTCCTGCGTTGAAGAAGGCACCTCATTAGGTGTTGCTTGGGGGTCAACGGTGACAGAACTAGCCAAACATCTGCCGTATCGTCCGCTCAAAGATGTGGTGGTAGTACAACTTAACGGAGCCGGTAACGCTCGGCATACAGGTATACCTTACTCGGGGTCGATTCTTGGGCAGATTACTGCCGCATACGATGCGCAGATGGTGCATTTTCCCGTTCCTGCTTTCTTTGACCATTCTGAGACGAAAGAAGCAATGTGGCGTGAACGGAGCATTATGGGAGTTCTCGCTACACAGCGTAAAGCTGACGTTGCGGTGTTTGGGATTGGGGCTTTTGGGGGCGCTATTCCTTCTCACGTGTATAACGGAGGCTATTTTGATGCTCAAGAACAACGCGAATTGCGTGCAAACGGTGTTGTCGGAGATATGTGTACGGTACTTCTTCGTGAAGATGGAAGCTATCAAGACCTTGCCGTGAACCAACGTGCAACGGGGCCAACCGCAACAGAATTGGCACGGATTCGTCGTCGGATTGCGGTAGTTTCTGGCAATCACCGAGTCCTTGCTTTACGAGGTGCACTACGCACTGGTGCTATTACAGATGTGGTGATAGATACTCAACTTGCTGAAGCCTTGATGGACTGCCCCTAAAATTTTTAGATGCTATCGCTAGGGCACATGCTCTCTTGATGATGTTTAAGGGCACCGGCTGCATATGATAGTGCCCTTCTGACCATGGCAATGTTGGGTTGTTCTGCACTGTCAATTCTAGAAGCAGTAAAGATTTGACGTTCGGGGTGTTCGGGTAAACAGATGAGTTTAATAGAGGTCTTGTGGTGCGTGGAAGATGTGACAAAACCGGGCAGAATAGCTGCTGCATAACCTTGTTCTGCAAGACGTACATGAGTGAGTAAATCTTCGATACTGTAGCGAACGTACGGTTCGAAGCCTGCCTGGCGGCATTGATTAATACCCCAAATACGGCTGGTATTGTGTTCTCGTTCAAAAACCCATGGTAGAGATTTTGCTTCAGTGAGGGTTGTGTAGGGAGAGTCTTGTGCTAAAACAAGGTGAATTGGGTCTGCTGTGAGTAGTTCAAGGTGAAGGTCTTCATGCTCAGGTACAAAATGGTGCGGATAGGACTCTGTAATAGCAAGGTCGAATTGTCTGCTTCTTGTGAGTTCTAAACCTGTCTCTGGATCTATCTGCACAACTTCTAAAATGAGTTGCGGTGCATTCTGCTCTAAATACGATAGTGCTGTGGGTAAGAGCGCCATCGCTGCTGACTGAAAAATTGCTAGCCTTACGGTGCCTAGCGGTTCGCCAGAAAACTGTGCAATGCGAGTGGCAGTCTTATCCATCTCTCTGAGGATAGCTCGTGCACCGTGGACGAGGATAAGGCCTTCGTCGGTCAGGCGTACCGAACGTCCTGATCTGCGAATGAGGGGAGCTCCAGCTTCTTTTTCGAGTGCTGTCATCTGTTGTGAGATAGCAGAAGATGTGAGGTGTAGTGTTCTTGAAGCCGCCGCAAGGGAGCCTCGTTCATGGATTTCAAGGAGAATGCGGAGTCGGTGAATGTCGTACATTGCGCTAAACCTCATCACAGGCGGTTAAGTTTTTCTTAACTATTATGCTGAGAAATAGTTATTTTTACTAATAGTGTGTTCAGAACCATAACGTGGTCAAATAGAACAAAAGCACCATGAGTGCCAGTTCACACAAACACAGAAGATGGGAGCACAGGAATGACCACCAATCCCTTTGCCGCAGAACGCTACCAAGAACTTGCCCAAGAAGCACGAACCCTCGTACGCCAATGGCTCACCGAAGCCCAAGACGTCCCCGCAGACTCCTCCGCACAAATGCTCGCAGGTGTCCTCAAAGACCCTAACGGGCTAGACTTTACCGTCGGATTCGTCGACACTGTCGTCCGACCAGAAGATAATAATGTTGCTGGAGCCAATCTCGCAAAAATCGCACCCCTGGTACCATCCTTCCTCCCGTGGTACATGAAAAGTGCAGTGGCCGCCGGCGGAAAAATTGCTAGCAAAGCATCATGGCCCACTGTCGGTATCGCACGACGAGTCCTCCGCGAAATGGTTGGACACCTCATCGTAGACGCCCGCGATGAAAAACTCGGCCCAGCCATTGAACACCTCACCAAAACCGGCAACAAACTTAACGTCAACCTCCTTGGCGAAGCTGTCCTCGGTGACAAAGAAGCAGAACGACGACTCAACGAAACCAAACGCCTCCTCGCACGAGACGACGTCGATTACGTCTCCATCAAAGTCTCTGCTGTCTCTGGCCCACACTCTCACTGGGCCTTCGACGAAGTCGTCGAAGAAGCAGTACAACGACTCACCCCACTTTATGAACTTGCAGCACATTCCCCTGAAAAGAAGTTCATCAACCTCGACATGGAAGAGTACAAAGACCTCGACATGACCATCGACGTCTTTACCAAAATTCTCGACCAACCACAGCTCAAAGACCTCGAAGCAGGAATCGTTCTACAGGCATACTTGCCCGACACCCTCGCAGCAATGCAAAAACTCCAGCAATGGGCTAGCAACCGCGTAGCCTCCGGCGGAGCACGCATTAAAGTGCGACTGGTCAAAGGCGCCAACCTCTCCATGGAAATCGTTGAAGCCCTCACCCACGGTTGGGAACTGACCACCTGGGATTCCAAACAGCTCAGCGACACCAACTACAAACGAGTCCTCGAATACGCACTACGCCCCGAACACACCAAAAACATTCGATTAGGCGTCGCCGGACATAACCTCTTCGACGTAGCATTCGCGCTACTCTTGAGCGAAGAACGCGGAGTCAAAGACGATATCGAATTTGAAATGCTCATCGGTATGGCCGCACAACAGGCAGAAGTCATCCGCCGACGTGTCGGGCACCTCCTGCTCTACACTCCAGTCGTTCGCCCCGAAGAATTCGACGTAGCAATTTCCTATCTCGTTCGACGGCTTGAAGAAAATGCTTCGAGCGAAAACTTCATGTCAGCAGTATTCGACCTGCACGACAACGCTGAACTCTTCGAACGAGAAGAACAACGATTCATGCGCTCGCTCAACTCTGTTACCGATGAAGTACCTGAGCCCAAACGTCAGCAAAACCGTCAGACAGAAACCGTCGATAACGTTTTCCGACCCCGTCAAGGATTTGAAAACGCACCAGATACTGACCCTTCGCTTGCTGCAAACCGCCAATGGGGACGAGAAATTCTCGAACGTTCAAAAACAACTACCCTTGGCATCAACACATTGGAAGCTTCAAAGCTTAGCTCTAGTGGCGAAGTGCAACCATTAATCGACTCTGTGGTTGAAGCGTCGAAAGCATGGGCAGAACGTAGCGGAGCTGAACGCGCTCAGATTCTTCGTCAAGCAGGTATTGCTTTGGGCGTTAACCGAGCAAAACTACTTGAAGTCATGGCAGCAGAAGCAGGAAAAACACTTGACCAAGGCGATACTGAGGTTTCAGAAGCTATCGACTTTGCAAACTACTACGCAACTTTGGCAGAAAACATTGAACACATTGACGGGGCGACCCCCGTACCTGTTCACCTCACACTAGTAGTGCCACCGTGGAACTTCCCAACGGCTATCCCCGCAGGTGGTGTTCTTGCTGCACTGGCAGCCGGGTCTGGTGTCATTTTCAAACCTGCAACGAACACCGCAAGAACGGGTGCTTTGATTGCTGAGATTCTTTGGGAAGCAGGTGTTCCTCGTGAACTACTCAAGCTCATCAAAATCACAGACCGTCAGGCCGGAAAAGAGCTTATCTCTCACCCTGCAGTAGACCGACTGATTCTCACAGGCGGATACGAAACAGCAGAAACTTTCCGTTCATGGCGTCAAGACTTACCATTATTTGGTGAGACCTCTGGCAAAAACTCCATCATCGTTACGCCTAACGCCGACCTTGATTTAGCGGTTAAGGACGTTGTCTACTCTGCTTTTGGGCATGCTGGACAAAAATGTTCTGCAGCATCAACAGTGATTCTCGTTGGAACTGTCGCACAATCTGAACGTTTCAAGAACCAGCTCGTCGATGCTGTGTCCTCCCTGCACGTATCCTACCCACAAGATATCGAATCTCAGATGGGGCCAATTATCGCGCCGGCAGAAGGAAAACTACTCAGCGGACTAACCACTCTTGGAGACGGCGAAAGCTGGCTAATTGAACCTAAAAAACTCGACGAGAGCGGCAAACTCTGGTCACCAGGTGTACGTGTAGGAGTCAAACCCGGAAGCGAATACCACCTCACTGAATACTTTGGCCCAATTCTTGGAATCATGGTTGCTGAAACCCTCGAAGAAGCGATTGAATTGCAAAATGCAACCGACTACGGTCTTACTGCAGGGTTGCACTCACTAGACTCTGACGAATTAGCGCTGTGGCTATCTCGTGTCGAAGCAGGAAACCTTTATGTGAACCGTGGAATTACTGGTGCAATTGTTCGCCGTCAGCCCTTTGGCGGTTGGAAGAAGTCCACAGTAGGTAGCGGAACTAAAGCTGGAGGGCCTAACTACTTAGTAGCCCTTAGCGATTGGGAGAGCACTCCTTCGACAGCTACTGCTATGCCAACCTCTCGTGCTGTGCGAGAGACTTTAGCTGCTACCCGTCAGCCAACTGCTGTAGATCAAGAGAAACTAGAATTCTTAGTTCGTTCTGCATCTTCTGACGCTGAAGCCTATAACAGTGAATTTGGTATTGCTCATGACCCTTCCCAGCTAGGAGTTGAGCGTAACATCTTGCGTTATGTTCCACAGGCTGTGCAAGTTCGTGCGGATTCTTCTGCAGACGTCGCTGATACTTTACGTGTTATCCTAGCTGGTTTGGCAGCTGGTGCACCTATTTATCTCTCAACGGCGCGACAGCTACCGGTAGCGGTGGCCGGCACACTTGAAAACCACGGGGTGAAGATTGCTCTTCAAAGCGATGAGGAATACCGTCAATGGCTTGGAGCTTACGCATCCAAGAGCACAGCAGACCTACAAGGCACTCCGTTAGAAGGTAGCCGTATCCGTTACATCGGGGACCAGCCGACAAGCATCTTCGAAGCGTTGAACGGCCGCCCTGATATCGGAATTTACACGGCTGTAGTCACGGAAGCTGGACGTATTGAGATGCTTCCGTTCGTCAAAGAACAAGCTGTCTCTATTACTGCGCACCGTTTTGGTAACCCCAATAGATTCTCTGAACATGTAATCTAACGCCTTTGATAGAGGGTAGTGCCGTAGAAATGTTTTTCTGCGGCACTACTTTGTTTGTAGAGAGTCATGATGTTGATGAATCATCAATGGTTGGTTCTTTTGATAGAGAATAATTCTTGAGAATGGGCTGTTGATGAAGCCATCTTAATGAGATGTGGAATACTATAGAATGTGACGGGTGAAACGCAGGAGAAGATGTCTCTTACAGAATCTCCTCGCCCTAAGAACATCACACACGTTATTGTTCTACCCGTTGGTGAACATGGTTTATTTTTCTGGGGTCAGAACCCCGGGCATCTTGGTGGTCGTAGCGCCACACGCACGAAAGGAAAGCCACTATGAGTGACGTACCCGCAAATCTGCTATATACCTCAGAACATGAATGGGTTACTGCCGTAACCGCAGAAGGTACCGTAAAAATAGGTATTACCGATCACGCGCAACAGGCTCTTGGTGACGTTGTATATGTTGACCTTCCTGAGGTAGGGGAGAGCGTTGTTGGCTCAGAAACTTTCGGAGAAATCGAATCTACAAAATCTGTCTCAGATCTTTTTGCGCCCGTTAGTGGTGAAGTTGTTGCTATCAATGAAGAGATTGAAGCAGACCCCGCTTTGGTGAACACTGACCCCTATGAGAAGGGATGGCTCATTGAGCTACGTCCCGATAACGTAGAAGATCTCTCCACACTTCTTGACGCAGAAGCCTATGCTGCAGAAATCGCTGAATAAATAGTGCTTTCTAGTGGTCGGTGTCGGTCTCTCGTGACATGAGAAGCCGACACCGATGCCGTTAATAATGGTGTATAGATGTTCCTATAGAAGATACTGCGTCATGAAGAAAATGCTGAGGAGTTTTTTGACGCCATCGTGTTTTATATAGCTAACTCTTATACTTGCCTATAAGATTAGACGGTAGGTTCAATGTTTACCGAATCGTTATCATTGTGAAGGGTAAAGATACGGTCAAAAAATAACCTATCGGGAAGACTCATACGGCAAAGGACACCACCCATGACTGAACACAACGAAGCGCACCCACCGACAGCTGCGCTCAATCTCCTCACCCAAGAAGAGTTGCGGATTGCTGCAAAAGTTACTGCAGAATTTGAAAACGCTCATCACAAGCCCACCGTGGAAGAACTGGGCGTTTTAGCAACCATTCCTCGAGGCTCAGGGTTGCTCATTTGCACTAGCACAGAACTTGAAGGTGCTCGTTTCTTACTCAACTCTGAGCTTGACGAAAACGGTGCTGAGAAACAAATCGTCGTTGGTCGTAGCCCAGACTCTGATGTCTTCCTTGACGATGTCACGGTCTCTCGTCAGCACGCTGTTTTCACACCCAACGCTGGGTCCTTCGCTATTACAGATAATAATTCACTCAACGGCACATACCTCAACGGTGATCGTGTAGATACCGCTTTCCTGATGAACGGATCTGAAATCCAGATTGGAAAATACATTTTTGCGTTCTTCTTGGGAGTCGGAGAATAAATGTCAGCCCCCGCGCAAAAGCTCTCTGACGGTGAAGGTAAAGACCGTACTATCGGTCAAGTTCTTAGCGCCCTAGATATCGATTTTAAAGGTATTAGCGCCTCAAAAATTCGCTTTTTAGAAGACAAAGGTTTAGTTCAACCTCATCGTACCAATACTGGCTACCGGAAGTACTCTGCTCGAGACGTTGAACAGCTACGCTACATTCTGTTATTGCAGAGAGACCAATACCTGCCATTGAAGGTTATTAAAGACAAACTGCAGGCAGGGGAGTTTGACCAATACTATCGGGAAAAGACACAAGGCGACACAACGCCTGACTCAACTTCTGACAGTGCGCACGAAAAATCTGCCCCAAAAGAGCCAGATGCAGTCGCGAGTTTTGTTCCCCTGCCTGAACAAGAGAGAAACTATAGCTTAAGAGAGCTTTCTACCGCAGCCGGTGCAGACATGCCCTTACTCCGTGAACTTATCAATTTTGGTCTGATTCGAGATGTCGACGGAAACTATAGTGAGTATGATGTTGCCATCACCAAGATTTGTTCTCAGCTTACCTCTCACGGCTTGCAGCCTCGACACCTACGCCAATTCCGTGCAACAGCTGAACGGGAAGCTGAACTGGTTAAAAATGCGGTAGCTCCTTTAGCTTTAAGGAAAGATAAAGACTCACTTTCATTGGCAAAAACTCGTGCTCGGGAAATATCTAATCTTTGCCTTCGCCTACATATGGCACTTGTTATTTCTTCTATTCCTGATTACGAGTCCTAAGTCCATATTCAGGGAATCTCTGAAGAAAAACAGCTGTTCTTTATCGACAATGACGACGTTTTGCCGTATCTACCGGTAATATGTCAAGAGGTCAGTAAAAAAAAAGTATCTACGGTTAGGAAGTCCTTATGGTAGCTCACAAGAATGGGGGCACACGTCGCCCTGGTTCTGCGGTTCAACCTTTGAACCTAGCTACACAGAACTCAGAAACTATACCGATGGATCAGCCTATCTTAGGGTTTGAGCAAGTAATGCCCAAACAGCCTCCTCAACAAGGTGAGCAGGGCGTACTCTTCACTGACTCCGTCTCACTCGTCGACGAAAACCTCGGATACCGTGGGCCAGTAGCATGTAAAGCTGTAGGAATTACCTACCGCCAATTAGACTATTGGGCTCGCACCAAACTCGTAGAACCTACCGTTCGCTCAGCGTCTGGTTCCGGTTCTCAGCGTCTTTACTCTTTTAGAGATGTCCTCGTCCTAAAAATTGTTAAGCGTCTTCTCGACACGGGGGTTTCTCTCCAGCAGATTAGAACTTCCGTTAAACATCTACGGACCCGCGGAATTGAAGACCTCTCCGGTATCACCTTAATGAGTGATGGCGCAAGTGTATACGAGTGCACTTCACCTCATGAAGTAATCGACCTTGTACAAGCTGGGCAAGGCGTCTTCGGTATTGCTATTGGGCGAGTCTGGCGTGAACTCGAAATTAACCTTGCGAACCTTCCAGGCGAAAACACCTGCGCAATTTCTGACGATGAAGAGCTCGCACCAACAGATGAGCTTTCCTTACTCCGTGCTAAAAAAGCAAACGGAAACTAACCTCAATATCCTTAAAATATTTTAGCGAGGGGTCTTATACAAAAGATTTTGTATAAGACCCCTCGCCTGTTAAACGAAAGAGTTACGTGAGCCCCTGAAGAATGTCAGAGAACACGGCGGCACAACGTTGAGCATCATCACTGGGCCAATAATGCATAGGATACGCAGAACCCTGAACGCGTTGGAACTCCTCAAAATCTTCTAAGAACTGGTCAGCAACAAGATCACCAAATAAGACCTTCATTTCTTCGACACGATAAGAATGCTCATTACTGTGAGGACGAACCTTATTCAAAATAACCGAGGCAGAAGATACAGAATACTGACTATTTTCTTCAAAACGTGTGATAGCTCGGAGGGTACGTTCTGTACCAGCAACCGAAAACAAAGAAGGCTCAGCTACCGAAATAACACGATCAGAAGCCGCCCACGCCATAGACGTAAGTACCCCCAACGTTGGAGGGCAATCAATGAAAACTACATCATAATCATCAACGTTACCCTGAAGGAGATTCAAGAGGCGCGATAAATACTGGGGCAATGGGGCTTGCTCTAATGGAGTAGACGAAGCACTGCCTCGTACAACGTGAACAACTCCATCAGAGTTCTTCTGTCCTTGAGCAATAGCATTCCACCCAGAAAGAACAATATTGTCTCTCAACGAGAAACGTTCTGGATCAGCAAGCATACTGCCGATATCTGCTCCTGTTGTAGGAGCATTCAAACCTGTACTCGCATCACCATGAGGGTCTAAATCAATCACAAGAACCTTCTGCCCAGCGTGCAGAGCTGCTGAGGTAAGACCAAGAGTAACTGAAGTTTTACCAACCCCACCTTTAAGGCTGCTGATACTCACAATCAGTGGCATAAAAAATGGCCCCCGCCCAAATCCAGAACACAAATCTAACGTGCAATTTTTACACAGTTAACATAATGCTACCGAACTTTAGCGGTAACTCCTGCCAAAGGTCACCAAAATATCGCATTGTGGGCTTAAATGTAGATAACCACAGCAGATGCCCTATAACTATGTAAACTTTAGGTATTCTTGGCTCCACCAAGAACAAAAAAGGGCAAAAACTAGCAATGATGCATATAGTAGAGCTAGTCACACACCGTGAAAACCTCTACCAAGAATGCCTCCTACGCTAGGCAGATTGGAACTAAACACATGTTTGAAAAGATTCTTGTCGCAAACCGTGGCGAGATTGCCATTCGTGCATATCGCGCCGCCTACGAACTTGGTGCAAAAACAGTTGGCGTATTCCCTTACGAAGACCGCCACTCCATTCACCGTCAGCAAGCCGATGAAGCCTACCCTATCGGTGAAGAAGGACATCCTGTTCGTGCGTACCTTGATATCAAAGAAATCATCCGCGTCGCCAAAGAAGCCGGCGCAGATGCCATCTACCCAGGATACGGTTTTCTCTCAGAAAACCCAGACCTTGCACGTGCCGCAGAAAAAGAAGGAATCACCTTCATCGGACCACCACCAGAAGTCTTAGAACTAGCCGGTAACAAAGTCGAAGCACTACGCGCAGCACGAGCAGCAGGCATACCCGTCCTCAAATCTTCCGAACCGTCCAAAGACACCGAATATCTACTAGCAGAAGCCGAAAAAATTGGGTTCCCCATCTTCGTCAAAGCAGTAGCAGGTGGCGGTGGACGCGGAATGCGTCGAGTCGAAAGCAAAGAAGCCCTACCCGACGCGCTCGCCTCAGCAATGAGAGAAGCAGACACTGCCTTCGGCGACCCCACCGTATTCCTCGAACAAGCAGTACTGCGCCCGCGCCATATCGAAGTGCAAATCCTTGCCGATGCACAAGGGAACATCGTGCACCTCTTTGAACGTGACTGCTCCTTGCAACGGCGACACCAAAAAGTTGTCGAAATTGCACCGGCACCACAACTCGATGAGAACATTCGACAAGCGCTCTTCCGCGACGCCGTCAAATTCGCTCGTGAACTCGGCTACCAAAATGCTGGAACCGTAGAATTTCTTGTAGACACCGCAGGCGAACGCGCCGGAGAACACGTCTTCATCGAAATGAATCCACGCATTCAGGTCGAACACACCGTCACCGAAGAAGTCACTGACGTAGACCTCGTCCAAGCTCAAATGCGTATCGCTTCAGGAGAATCCCTCGAAGACCTCGGCATTAAACAAGAAGAACTGCACGTTCGAGGCTCAGCCTTACAATGTCGCATCACAACTGAAGACCCTGCCAACGGATTCCGACCTGACGTCGGAAAAGTGTCATACTACCGATCAGCAGGTGGTTCTGGCATCCGATTAGATGGCGGAACCGTTTATACCGGAGCTCAAATCTCACCACACTTTGACTCCATGCTCGTAAAACTCACCTGCCGTGGACGAAACTTCTCGGCAGCGGTGCAACGTGCACAACGCGCGTTGGCAGAATTCCGTATCCGCGGAGTTGCCACCAACATCCCCTTCTTACACGCGGTACTTGAAGACCCCACCTTCCAAGCTGGAGACGTTTCGACACCGTTCATCGATGAACACCCAGAACTGTTACGCAAACGTCCCTCGGGTGACCGCGGCACAAAAGCCTTACAGTACCTTGCAGAAGTGACCGTCAATCAGCCTCACGGTGCACGTATTGAAGGGCCAGACCCTCGCCATAAACTTCCTCGATTCCCCGGAGACAAAATTGACGAGCCTTTCCGCTCGCCCTTCGACCACGGCGAACATGAACGACCCCGAGGATGGCGGCATATCCTGCAAGAACGAGGCCCAGAAGGATTTGCACAAGCACTACGCGAATACCAACCTATCGCCATCACTGACACGACGTTCCGAGACGCCCACCAGTCTCTTCTAGCAACACGTCTAAGAACCCGAGACCTGCTAGCTGCAGCACCTGCCGTCTCACACGTGCTACCAGAACTATTCTCTGTAGAAGCATGGGGTGGAGCAACCTATGATGTGGCGTTACGCTTCCTTTCAGAAGACCCTTGGGAACGTTTGGAACACCTTCGTGCGGCCATGCCAAATATCCCCATCCAGATGCTTTTGCGCGGACGAAACACCGTCGGGTACACTCCTTATCCAGTAGAAGTAACCGATGCTTTCGTCCAAGAAGCGGCTGCTACAGGCGTCGATATCTTCCGTATCTTTGACGCTCTCAATGACGTCTCACAAATGACTCCTGCAATTGAGGCAGTACGGAAAACCGGAACAGCCGTTGCAGAAGTCGCCATGTGCTACGCCGGTAACCTCCTAGACCCTCAGGAGAAGGTCTACACTCTTGAATATTACCTTGAGCTCGCACAACAAATTGTTGACGCGGGTGCACACATCCTTGCTATCAAAGATATGGCAGGGCTACTACGTCCAGAAGCTGCACGACGTCTTGTGAGTGCTTTACGTGAACGCTTTAACCTGCCAGTACATCTTCACACTCATGACACTGCTGGCGGACAAATCGGAACGTTATTGGCTGCTGTAGAAGCAGGGGTAGACGCTGTCGACCTTGCCTCCGCTACCCTCGCTGGAACAACTTCACAGCCTCCTTTCTCTGCTTTCATCGCAGCGATGGACGGCACCGAACGTCAACCAGAAGTAAGCCTTGACGCGGCGCTCTCTCTAGAACCTTATTGGGAAGCCATTCGAGCAATCTACCGTCCCTTTGAAAATGGTTTGAGTTCACCCACTGGGCGAGTCTACGATCACGAAATTCCTGGGGGACAACTCTCAAACCTCAGGGCACAAGCCAAAGCCCTTGGCTTGGCTGACCGCTTTGAAGATATTGAGAATATGTATGCTGCAGCGGATAAAATGCTGGGGCATATCGTCAAGGTGACACCCTCCTCAAAGGTTGTTGGTGACCTTGCCTTACAACTGGTAGGTATGGGAGTCGACCCCGAAGAGTTTGAGAAAAACCCACAGAACTTCGACATTCCAGATTCTGTTATCGGTTTCTTGAATGGAGAATTAGGAACACCTCCAGCAGGTTGGCCAGAACCGTTTAGAACCCGTGCGCTTGAAGGGCGAAAACTAGCGAAACCGACGGTCAATGAACTCTCTGAAGAGGACAGAAAAGCTCTACAAGAAGGTGGAGACACACGTCGTAAAACACTAAACAGGCTACTTTTCCCTGCCCCGACACGAGAATTTGAACGTGTCCGTCAAGACTATGGTGACGTTTCTATCCTTCATACTCGAGATTTCCTTTACGGAATGATCGAAAACCGAGAACATGTTATCTCCTTAGGAAAAGGAGTGCGTCTTATCGCCAGCCTTCAAGCAATCTCTGAACCAGATTCTAAAGGTATCCGGCACGTCATCTGCACGCTTAACGGACAATCTCGAACTGTCGAAGTACGAGATCTCTCCATTGAATCTGATGTTAAAGAGGCAGAAAAAGCTGACCCCACCAACCCCGGTCATGTTTCTGCACCTTTTGCTGGTGGGGTAACGATTACCGCCACGGTAGGAGACCGTGTCGAAGTCGGAGAACAAATTGCCACCATTGAGGCAATGAAGATGGAAGCATCTATCACCTCACCCGTAGCCGGCGTTGTGGAACGAGTCGTCTACCAAGATGTTACTCAAGTGGCAGGTGGAGACTTGCTCATCGTAGTTAACACCAACTCATAAAAACATAATTCACTAGGTGATGAGGTCTTTCTTTAACAAAACTTCTTTTTTGTTAAAGAAAGACCTCATCTTTTATCAACGCCGTAGCATAAACACATCAAAGGCTGTCAACGAGGGAATAGAACCACTATCAAACCCGTTATAGTCAGCAGAATCTATCCCGAACACTCATTTCACGGAGGAAACATGACCGAAGAATACGACCTCATCATTATTGGATCAGGCTCAGGGAACTCTCTCATCGATGAACGCTGGGAACATCAAAAAGTTGCCATCGTGGATGGCGGAACGTTCGGAGGAACCTGCCTGAACTTCGGTTGTATCCCCACTAAACAATACGTTTATCCCGCAACTCTTGCCTACGAGACTACTCATATGCAACGCCTTGGCGTGCAAGCTGAGCTTGTGAACGTTTCATGGAAACAGATGAGAGACAGAATCTTTACACGCATTGACGCAATCTCTGAAGGCGGGCTCAACTACCGCAAAACCCTCGATAACGTTACTGTCATCGAAGAGTACGCACATTTCATTGATACACATACCCTTCAAACCGATAGTGGGCGACAACTACACGCACCAAAGATTGTGATTGCTGCCGGCTCACACACCACCATCCCCGAAAATATTGATGGCACCCATAGCCCACTAGTGCACACCTCTGACACTATTATGCGCATTGAAGAACTCCCCAAGAGTCTCATCATTATTGGTGGAGGGTTTATTGCCGCAGAATTTGCACATGTCTTCAGCTCCTTAGGTACTGAGGTCACTCAGCTACACCGTTCAGAAACTCTGCTACGTGGTGCTGACGAACTCATCTCAGAACGTTTTGAACACAACGCACGTAAACAATGGAGCGTATACACTAATACTCCCGTCCATGCCATCGAGACAGACGAGAACACTCAGCAAGTCACGGTTCGTGCAAAACATGAAGGAGAAGAAAAAACTTTTAACGCAGAACTCGTTCTCTTGGCTGTTGGACGAACACCAAACAGCGCATCGCTCAAACTCAAAGACGCCGGTTATGATGTGGTAGACGGTGGGTTCCTCGCAGTTGACGAATACCAGCGGGCACTATCGAACGGAAAAGTTGTAGAGGGCGTTTTCGCCTTAGGAGATATTAGTTCACCGTGGATGCTCAAACACGTCGCTAATGCACAGATGCGAGCCGTACAACATAACCTATGGGAAGGCGAAGACCTACACCGCGCAGAAAACAACATCGTTCCAGCTGCTGTTTTCACACACCCGCAGATCGCTAGCGTAGGACTCACCGAGAAACAAGCCCTGCAACAGGCAGAAAAAGAAGGCTTTGAGATTGTTACTAAAGTCCAAAAATATGGTGATACCGCCTACGGGTGGGCGATGGAAGACACCGAAGGCTTTGTCAAACTTATCGCTCGTACAGATACTGCAGAACTATTAGGGGCACATATTATGGGCGCTGAAGCATCATTACTGATTCAGCCCCTCATTCAGGCAATGAGCTTTGGACAAAACCTAAGAACTCTAGCTCGCGGACAGTACTGGATTCATCCAGCACTCACAGAAGTTGTTGAGAACGCTATTCTAGGTCTTGACTTACACTCCTAAAAAGTTTGTACCACCATTAACGGGTGATGGGTGTTGGCTTCAATCCCTTAAACGGGAGGAGCCAACACCCATCATCTTTTTATCAAGGTAAGGTTATTATTCGCTGGAGGATTCGTCCTGACCGGCGCTATGTTTAGGTGTGTAGTCCTTAATCTGCTCACCTAATTCAATGAGTTTATTGCCAGTTTCTTGACGGAACTCATCAAGTTTCTCGGCACGTTCAGCACGTTTAGCTTCAGCACGTTCAGCACGCTCTGCTCGGAACTCTTCGAACTTCTTAGACTGCTCATTGACAGACTCTTTAGTACGGTTATAAATATCCTCAATATATGAAGCAAAATCATGCGAAACTACAGCACGTTTAATTTTTTGTGACGGAGTCAAATGCCCTTCTTCTTCGGTAAAATCACGGTTCATAATACGGAACTCACGAATAGATTCCGCTCGTGACACAAACGTGTTTGCCTCATCGATAAACTTCTGAATAGCCTCACGAACTTTAGGGTTAATAGCCGCATCAGAAATAGACATCTCACGCGGTAAACCAAGATGCTCTAACTCATCTGGTAAAGCGTCTGGGTCGAGGGTAATCAGTGCCGCAATAAACGGTTTCTCATCGCCAATAAGCATGGCATTAGAAACTAGTGGGGAAGTACGTAGACGCTCTTCAGCAACTGAAGGAATAACGTTTTTACCACCAGCTGTCACAATAATTTCTTTTTTACGTCCGACAATCTTAATAAAACCACGCTCATCAATTTGAGCTAAGTCGCCGCTACGGAACCAACCATCCTCTGTGAAAGCGATAGCGTTTTCTTCAGGGTTATCAAGATACCCCGTAATGACACCAACACCTTTAAGCTCTAACTCGCCGTCTTCAGCAAGACGAGCAGCACCACCAGGTAACAACGTACCAACATTTCCGACCTCAAAGTCGCGGGTGCGTCCAACACAGATAGGACCGGTACATTCAGTTAGTCCGTACCCCTCAATGACCATAACACCTACTGCATGGAAGAAATGGCCTAACCGAGGAGCTAAGGGGCCTCCACCAGATACCGCATATCGGAGGTTTCCTCCCATTGCTTTACGCAACTGAGAGTAAACCAGACGGTCATAGAATGCGTATTGTAGCGCTAACGTGCGGGGAACTTTTCCAGCGATAGAAGCCTTCGACCAACGAATTGCTACGTCAACAGAACGGTGGAAGAGCTTAGCGTTAACTTTTCCGCCTTTCTCTGCCTTACGCACTGACGCCTCATAAATCTTCTCAAAGAGACGGGGGACCACCAACAAGAAGGTTGGTTTAAACGAACCTAAATCAGAGGTTAGATTCTTGATATTAGAAGAATGACCAACCACAACTCCAGCGTCCATCGCCGTAATCTGAATGATACGAGCCATGACGTGAGCTAAAGGCAAGAACAACACTGTTGAACCACCCGGTTTAGAAACATTTGGTTCACCCACCAAGATGTTGGCTGCAACACGCGCAAACATGCCGTGAGTGAGAGGACAACTCTTAGGCTTTCCTGTTGTGCCAGACGTATAAATAATGGACGCAACAGACTCTAACGTAGCGTGGGAGCGACGCTGCTCCACTACCTCATCACTAATATCCTGACCTTTGCGGACCAGTTCTTTGAGGTCACCTTGATCAATAACCCAGGTATTGTCTAATACAAGGGGAGCGAACTGCTCACCTTCAGCAACAGTGTGAGCAAGGGCTTCTGTTTCTACGAACACTGCTTTTGCCCGAGAGTGCGAAAGCGCCCAAGCGGCTTGAGCAGGTGAAGAAGTTTCATAGACAGGAACTGAAATGGCGCCGGCATACCAGATTGCAAAGTCAATCAGCGTCCACTCATATCGGGTGCGGGACATAATGCCAACGGTATCGCCAATTTCGATGCCTGCAGCAATCATACCCTTAGCAAGGTCTACTACCTGTTTTTTAAACTCGGTGGCACGAATAGGTACCCAGTTGCCAGGGGAGTACTGGACACGGTAAAGAACGGGGTTCTCACTATGTTGTACTTTACGTTCCAAAATATCGGTAACGTTGAGCTGTGGGTCACAGGTGACAGCTTCTGGTACTGAAACATACTTCATAAGGTAACTTTCTGGCTCAATTCACATGATGTGAGAAAAACAGTAGCATGTTCAAAGATGAACGGGGCATCATTATCAAGAGTTGCCACATGATAGCTATTCTCAAGCTCAATAAACTCTACCGGGCAGAGCGCATTTTTCAGAAAATAACGGTGCGAAGCATCTGAAACCACATGATCTTGCCGTGAACGAAAATATAAAACTGGTTCAGACAAAAGCGGTATCACCGGACGCAACTGTCGCCCCAAAAAATGTAACTGCGCTGCAGAGGCAGTAGGAACTCTATCATAAGCACCCTCATCAACACCTTCTAACGCAATATCAGAAGCAATAGAAGACGTACTTGAGATAAAAAACTTCGTATACGGAGTCAAAGACAACAACGGGGTTGGATTTACAACATAAGGATTAATAACAATTGTTCCCACCACCGGACGACGAGCAGACTGATAAAGAGCTAACGCCCCACCCATCGACAAACCCGCAATAACAACGTCACACCCTTGAGAACGTAAACGCCAATACGCCTGATCTACCTCAGCCAACCAATCATGACGAGAAAACCTCGACATATCCTGCCATGAGGTGCCATGACCCGGCAGACAAGGAAGTTCTACCGAATATCCCAACCCCATCACATGCTCAGCTAAAGGACGCATGCTCCACGGCGAACCCGTAAAACCATGCAACACCAGCACACCGATAGACTTTTGACCACGAAAAGATATCGGCTGATGGTTAAAAATACCGGCCAAAACTATATCTCCTGAAGGTGCCTCATCGGAACGCGAACACCACTCATTATAAGGTCACTGAACAGCATTCACCTCGTATCAAAGACACAACTGTCACAAAAACACTCCAGCAAAAATAAACCTGCACTACTTAGGCCATGACAGTTCTCAAGCCACGCAACCAAAACGAGATGCAGACAGAACACTATTGATAAACTATGAATGCATTCGACGCTCGTGTAGAGAGGCACACCCACAAGAATGAAAAATACCCAAAGCACCCGCCTATATATGGTCCTCAAAAAAGTTTGCACTCCACTGCTTGGACGCATCTATCACCACAGCGTCCAAGGACAAGAAAACTTACCAGCAGGGGGAGCCATTCTTGCCAGCAACCACTTAGCATTTTGCGACTCCCTCTTTATTCCCATGTCAGTACCTCGACAAGTATTCTTTCTCGCAAAATCTGATTACTTTACCGGAACCGGACTCAAAGGACGCCTCATGCGCTGGTTCTTCAGCGGCGTTGGACAAATTCCTATGGACCGGTCTGGTGGAGCTAAAAGCCAAGCCTCTCTCAACCAAGGAATCAACAAACTACACGAAGGTTGCTACCTCGGCATCTACCCAGAAGGAACAAGAAGCCCCGACGGCAGAGCCTACCGAGCAAAAATTGGTGTTGCAAAACTTGCCCTGAGCGCTCGCGTTCCAGTTGTTCCTATCGGGCAAATCGGAACAGACCGGGTCCAACCACTTGGAACAAATGCTGTACGTTTCAAAAATGCTGACGGGTCCGCTATTACCGTAGAAACACGTATTGGAAAACCCTTAGATTTCTCCGAATACTGGGACCGTGCATCTGACCATAAAGTTCAACGCCTTGTCGCTGACCGTATTGTGGAAGCAATCCGTGAACTTAGCGAACAAGAATACGTTCCGGTTTATGCTGCAGACGTCAAAGACCGCATGAAAAAACATCATGTCACAGCAGAAGAAGCTATTGCTGAGATAATGTCCTAATTTTTTGCAAACTGCTCAAGATACCGGTAATGTTCACCAAAATACTCGTACCCTGCAGAGGGTATGAGTCACTTGCTTACCAAGCAGTAGCTTCACAAGAATACCGTTCTAAGAACACCCATATCTTAAGCGCGGTATCTTGTTGTAGCACCCCATTTTCTGATACCGCAGAACTTTCGTACTCTCGAAGGAAACCTAATATGTCACTAGAAAACAGCCAACATGGTCAGACGCTGAACTCCCACAATCTGCCAGAGCTTGACGAATGGCGCAATCTACATATTGACCAACAACCAACGTGGCATGAACACCCCGATTATCCTTCGTCTATTCAAGAGCTCAGCTCACTTCCCCCTCTTGTCTTTGCCGGTGAAGTGGACCGTCTGCGCAGAAGACTCGCGAACGTTGCTGAAGGAAAAGCTTTCTTCCTCCAAGGTGGAGACTGCGCTGAAACCTTTAACGACGCTACCGCCGATAAAATCTCAGCACGAGTAAAAACACTCCTACAAATGGCTGTCGTACTCACCTACGGTGCCTCTATGCCCGTTGTCAAAATGGGACGTATGGCAGGACAATTTTCAAAACCTCGCTCCTCAAACGATGAAACACGTGATGGAATCACCTTGCCCTCGTTCCGTGGCGAAATGGTTAACGGCTTTGACTTCACGGAAGAAGCTCGTGCTCATGATCCTCGACGTATGGTACGTGGATACCACACCTCCGCATCAACGCTTAACCTTGTCCGAGCTTTTACAACAGGAGGGTTTGCTGACCTTCGTTTAGTCAACCAATGGAATAAAGGCTTTACCGCTAACCCTGCACACGCACGCTACGAATCTTTAGCACGAGAGATTGACCGTGCACTTAAATTCATGGAAGCTTGCGGAGCCGATTTTGAAGCTCTTAAAGCAACCGAAATGTACGTCGGGCATGAGGGATTACTCCTCGACTACGAACGTGCCATGACACGGATTGATTCACGTACTCAAAACCCATATGACACCTCTGCACACTTCATCTGGATTGGTGAACGAACCCGAGGACTAGACGATGCACACGTTAACTTCCTGTCTAAGGTGCGTAACCCCATCGGTGTTAAGCTTGGACCAACGACATCTACGGAAGAAGTCCTCCGCCTCATCGACATTTTAGATCCAGAACGTGAACCAGGACGTTTGACCTTCATTACTCGCATGGGAGCACAGAAAATTCGAGAAAATCTTCCTCCCCTCGTTGAATCGGTTAAATCTGAAGGCTCAAAGATTGTCTGGGTAACAGACCCCATGCACGGTAACACTATTTCTGTGCCATCAGGATATAAGACAAGACGCTTTAACGATGTTGTCGATGAAGTTCGTGGTTTCTTTGAAGTGCACGAGGCATTGGGAACATTCCCCGGTGGGCTACATATCGAGATGACAGGCGACGACGTCGCTGAATGTTTGGGAGGCTCAGACCCCGTTGACGAATCAGCGTTCTTAGATAGTTATGAGTCTCTCTGCGATCCACGGCTTAACCACCGCCAATCTTTGGAGATCGCGTTCTTGGTTGCAGAGTATCTTGCACGACGCTAAACCTCATTGAGGGTATTTAAAAAATAATATTTTCAATAGTTGAGGGGCAGTAGGAAAAAATTCTATTGCCCCTCAACTATTAATGTCTGAGCTTTTTATCAAAAGCTTTCAAAGAGAAGTCCTTCGCTCGGCAGTGCCGGCAAAGCGTTGAGATGCGGAATGAGCGGAGATTGTATGAGAATCACCGCTAGCTGTTGCCCTAGGAAACCTGCGATAGTGTATGTGAGAATAAAGACGAGCATTATTCCTATACATACAGGCAGAGTAGGCTTTCGAGTCCACGACTGTGGGGGCTTGCGACGAGTTGTAGGATGAGTATGAAAAGCTTGTTGAGGCGGGGTCACTATCGGGTGAGAAGACTCAGCAGGCCCTTGTGGAAGATAATATTGAGCGCTTAGGGCGGACGTATCGTCGGAATTTTCTGCTGTTGTATCTCGTACTGAACTATCAGAATAATAAGTATTTTCTGACTTGGCGTCTTCGAACGTGCGAGAGTCTGCGAACTTTAAGTTTTTATCGACTTCTTTAAAAGCAGTAAAGATAAGGTTCTGCGATTCTTCCAAAGGTTGACTTGCCGCCGTCAGCTGTGCAACGTCCTCCCAGAGACTTCTGCTCGGAAGTGCATCATCTGTCTGTCTATAGTTCAACGCATCAGGTGATAAATCTGAATGAACCTGTTGGAGAATTTCAAAAAGCTCGGTAGCGTGAGACGGGCGCGCTCTCGCCGGTTTACGCGTACACCATTTGATGATTCCTGAAATGCTCTGATCAAGTTGCGGAGCATATTTATTGATGTCTGGTAGTTCCGTCTTCACATTATGGTAGATAACCTGCTGATCATCTGAACACTCTGCGAAGGGAAGTCTGCCGCTGAGCATACGGTACATGATAATCCCCAGAGAGAAAATATCTGCTTGTACTCCCACCTCAGCTCCGGGCGTGACAATCTCTGGGGCAACAAATGACGGCGTGCCCATCAGCTCACCTGTCCACGTCTGGTCAGCACGTCGGGTCAAACCAAAATCTGTCAGTTTAATGTCTCGATAATCTGCAGAGAGAAGAATATTGCTTGGTTTGAGGTCACGGTGAATCAAATCGTGTGCATGGACCTCAGAAAGACCCTCAACTACTGGCAGAATAATCTCAAACATTTCTGCTGGTGTGAGAACCTTACGATGGTTTAACAAATCTTGCAATGTGCAACCGTGCACATAATCAAGAACAAGAAACATCAGCTGATAGCCTTGTTCCTCTTGAACACCAGAATCAATAACACCCACGACATGCTCATGAGATATATTGCGAAGAGAACGTTCTTCTCTAAAAAATTTTTGCTGCTGTGAGATATCTGAACAAAAACGAGCAGACAAAACCTTAATAGCCACAGGATTATGAGAGAACACGTCCGTAGCATAATAAACCTCTGCCATACCCCCTTCGCCGATTTTTTTGCCGAGTTGATAGCGTTGGCCAAAAGTTTTTCCAGTGAGCCATGCGTCAGAACGTGATTTACTCATGTAGCTATACTACTAGGCTCAAAACTGTCGATAGGGTGAAAATATCTTCATTCTTAGCGAATAAAATCCTTTGAGGTGCTCTAAAGCACGGAAAAACTTCTCAATATCTGGCAGACTCATTAACTGTGACTGAAGAAAAAACTACTGCACAGATTTTTGACCTTGTGGGCAATTGGCTCACTATCCCCGATATCGCTGAGCTACTTGATATTAAGGTAACTCGCGTACACTCTCTTATCGCAGAACGTGCGCTTTTAGCTCTTCGCGACCCAGAAACTCAGATTCGTAAAGTTCCAGAATTCTTCTTCCGAGAAGAACACGTTTTGGAATCTCTTAAAGGAACGTTAATCGTTCTTCAAGACGCTGGGTTCAGTGACGAAGAAGCTATCACATGGCTATTTACTGAGGATGAATCCCTACCTGGCCGTCCTATTGATGCGTTACATCAAGGACGGAAAACCGAGATTCGTCGTCGTGCTAGCGCGTTAGCTTGGTAACGCCTCTTACGGTGTAAAAAACATCAGATACATCATATGGTGGTGTAGCTATCGTAGAATCTATGATAGCTACACCACCATTTTCCATCTCGTCGTACAGGACCCCCAGATACATAAGAGCCTATGAGCGTCGATGCAACATCTTCGACACAATGCCAGCTAAAGCAACGCGAGTGAGCTCATCAATCTGCATACTCTCTAAAGCTGAAAATACTTCATTTCTGGTACTTTCGATGTCTTTTTCGACCTCTGCAAGCGCACCAGAATCAGTAATAATCTTTCGTAGCTGAGAAATCTCATCGTCATTCAGCTCGGGGTTCCCCAACTGAGAATTCAATAATTCCCAATGTTCTCGAGGAGCGTTCTTCTCGACAAGAGCGATGAGTACCGTCCGCTTTCCCTCTTTAAGATCGTCACCGGCAGGTTTTCCTGTCTCTTGTGGCTCTCCAAAGACACCTAATACATCGTCTCGAAGCTGATAACCTTCACCCAATGGCAACCC
This sequence comes from Rothia sp. CCM 9419, assembly GCF_048512815.1. NCBI lineage: Bacteria > Bacillati > Actinomycetota > Actinomycetes > Micrococcales > Micrococcaceae > Rothia > Rothia sp. CCM 9419. The sequence continues at coordinate 47,942 of NZ_JBLXXY010000002.1, forward strand.
AAAAGAACGGTATTGCTCAAGTAAGGAGCTCGACTCATCCGAAGAAATATTCAAGGCGAGCGCTCCACCTAAAGATAACGGGTGCTCACATGAATATTTTGCAGATTTATAACGGATAATATTGCGGGCATATTGCAAAGACTGCTGGTAACCTCTTGACGGTACTACCTCGTTGAAAATATCGAGGTACTGACCTGCCATCACTTCAGTGCGCATGAGGTCAAAGATATGTCGAGCTTCAGAACCCCATAATGCTTTGTCTCCGATAGAACTAAACATCATCTCGGACCACGATAGACACAAATCTCCTGCGATAATGGCGCTAGAAGTACCATAATTTTCTGAAGACGTAAGCCACTGTTGCTTCTGATGCTCGTATTCAAATCCGCGGTGCACTGATGGTGCGCCACGTCGAGTATCTGAACGATCAATAATATCGTCGTGAATCAGCGCTGCCGTTTGGAATAATTCGATGGCCACGCCTGCTTTAACAATTTCATTCGAGATATCGTGTGCACCTGCGCCACGATAACCCCAATAGCTTAGGAGCGCACGAATTCTCTTTCCTCCTGAGCAGAGCCTACGGATAGCATTCAGAAGTTCAACCGACTCAATAGAAATCTTGTGAAGAAGCCGTTCTTGGCTCGTGAAAAACGCTTGCATATGGTCTTCTACCGCTTGAAGGTAAGCTTCTTGTTCTGCACGGACCTGTTCTGCAATCGTCTGGTTTGGAGCGTTATGAGCCAATGGTGATCCTTGAGCATGAGGGGAGTAAACTCTCCCCATTTTAGGGGAGGTCTTGAAAGAAAATCTACTGTAATACAAGAACTCTCCGGGTGTTGATTCCTAGAAGCTGTCAAAAGTTATATGCTCTTAGTAGCGTTATATCGAATATATGTTCTATTTAGGTGGTGTTCTTATGACAGAAAAACCCTCAAGAATCATTATGCACCTTGATATGGACGCTTTTTTCGTGAATGCTGAGTTGCTTCATCGAAACTATACGACGGATGTACCCGTCATCGTGGCGAAAGAAAGCGCTCGCTCTGTGGTGCTTTCTGCCTCATATTCTGCACGTGCTTATGGTGTCCGATCGGCAATGCCACTTCTGAGGGCAAAATCGTTATGTCCGCACGCTATTATTCTTGCGCCGAGCGCAGATTATGCCCACTATTCTCATCAGATGATGAATATTCTGAAAAGTTATAGTTCGCTGGTTGAAAAGATAAGTATTGACGAAGCCTTTGTCGACTTGAGTGGTACCGTTCGTACTTTGGGACACCCCGTGGGTGCTGCTCATCATATTCGGCAAAGAATCATGCGTGAATTATCTTTACCTTGTTCGGTGGGGATAGGTCCTACAAAATTTATTGCTAAGATGGCTTCTTCTGCAAGTAAACCTCATGGTTTATGGGCTATTGCTCCTCATCAGGTGCAAGATTTTCTGGACCCTCTGCCGGTTGAAAAATTGTGGGGAGTTGGAGCTAAAACACAGCAGCTATTAGCTGATATTGGTGTGCACACTGTATCCCAGCTGCGCGATTATTCCCGTCCTTTCCTTATTTCACGTTTTGGTGCGAGTTCAGGCTCTCATCTTTATGATATTGCTCGAGGTCTTGACCCTCGCGAGGTTATCCCTCAACGTCCAGAGAAGTCAGTGGGGGCAGAACACACTTTTTATCAAGATGTTTCATCGTGCGAGCAGGTACAACAGGAATTGCTGAAAATATCTTTATCTTTAGGTGTTCGACTCCGCAAACTTCGTAAATACGCATCAACGATTTCCATTAAAATTCGATACTCAGATTTTCATACAGTAACTCGTTCCACCTCTTCTTCAGAAGGTACGAACTCTGGGCAAAAAATTTATACTGTCGCTTTAGATAAAATGCGGGAGCTTTCTATCTTTGATAGTAACGGTATTGCTCATCGAAGGATTCGTCTGATTGGTGTAAGAGCAGAAAACCTGCGCGATATAGAAACTGGTGTTCAAGGCGCTCTCTTTGATCGAGAATCACAGTACGAGAATTCTCTTTCTGGCTCAACATCATTCGGAAGGGAAGACAACTGGCGTCGAACAGAAGAAATGATGGATCAAATCCATGAACGTTTCGGAGTTAAGGGCATCATGCCCGCAAAATTATTGAATTCTTCTCTCTCAGAAAAAGATGAGACATCGTAGGATGTGGGTGAGAAGAAAATAACCCTCATTATTCTTGGTGTATCCATAGCACTGGAGATAATGCTTCTGTATGATGAGGAGAGAGTTTGAGAAAGAGATACTTTGTCTCTTGTATCCCATCAATAATTATGAAGACAGGGGAGCAATATGCCACTTTCGGAACGTGAGCAACAGTTGCTAGCGCAGCTTGAACAGCAGCTCAACGCGGAAGACCCAAAATTTGCAAGCTCCATGTCTTCCTCTGAGACTTCTTCTGTTGTGACGTATTCTGCTCGGCATTTAGTTCTTGGTGTTTTGATTGCTCTTGTTGGGCTTGGTATTGTCTTGGCTGGTGTCAGCACAAAGCTTATTCTTCTTGGTGTTTTTGGTTGTGTCATTACCGGTGTTGGAGTTTATGTTGCGACATTAAAAGATTCCTCTAAGGCTGCGGTAAAGACTTCTTCTTCAAAGGTGCGTTCTTCCTCAAAAAATACCTCACGTTTTATGAAAGATTTAGAAGAGAAATGGGATAAACGTCAAAACGGTGGATTGTAGTTTTTTCTTAGGTCCTTGAAGTAAACGGCGGTATGGGTGACCATACCGCCGTTTTTTATGTGTTGAGGTGTTGTAGGAGTGGGGAATGATGCTTTGTCGTTGCTTACCTGGGTGTCATCGCAAAAGATATGTGAAAACTCTTAAAAACATCGAGAAATGCGGGTATTTGGGTAGACTGGGGAGGAAAGTGGAGTAAAGTGGGGTAAGGCGAAACAACATGGTTGTAGTTTTCATTCTTTAAGTGCATGAAGAAACCAAGGAAATGTGAGGTGTACTAATGTTTTTAGGAACATATACACCTCGTCTTGACGCTAAGGGGAGAGTTATCCTCCCTGCACGTTTTAGAGATTCCTTGGCTGATGGGCTCGTGTTAACTCGAGGGCAAGAACGTTGTCTCTACGTTTTCCCTCTAGAAGAGTTTCAACAAATTCATGAGCGGATGAGGATGGCTCCCATATCATCTAAACAATCCCGTGACTATATTCGTGTGTTCTTGTCGGGCGCTTCTGATGAAGTACCTGATAAACAGGGAAGAGTCACTATTCCCACGAACCTGCGCGAGTATGCAGGTTTGGGGAAAGAACTAACTGTTATCGGTGCCGGTAGCAGAGCTGAGATTTGGGATTCTCAAGTATGGGAAACATACCTTGCAGCGAAGGAATATGAGTTTTCTGCAACAGATGAAGAAGCTTTAGAAGGTTTCGTCTTATAAGCACCTAAAGATACCGCCTCAAAGAACCACCAACATCATGAAAACGTTATAGGTCATAACGTGAAGGAGCAAAAGTGACTGACGGCGCCGCACTCGGCAAAGAAGCCCATCAGAGGCACATCCCCGTTATGCTTGACCGCTGCCTTGAGCTTCTTGCACCTGCTATCAGTCGTGACAACGCTTATGCTATTGACGGGACGTTAGGAATGGGTGGGCATACCGAAGCGATGCTTGAACGTTTCCCAAAACTAACCGTTATTGGTATTGACCGTGATCTTGAAGCTCACCGTATCGCGGGGGAGCGACTCCAACGCTTTGGTTCACGATTTAAACCTATCCACGCTGTATACGATGAAATTCCAGATGTTCTTTCATCATTGGGCTTAAGTTCTGTTGATGGTGTGCTCTTCGACCTTGGTGTTTCTTCTATGCAACTAGATGAGCGCGAACGCGGGTTTGCTTATTCCTATGATGCACCATTAGATATGCGTATGGACGCTACTGAAGAACTCACTGCAGAGCGTATTGTGAATGAATATTCTGTTGAAGAGCTACGTCGTATCATTCGTTCTTGGGGAGAAGAAAAATTCGCCTCACGTATTGCCTCCGAGATTGTTAAAACCCGTCAAGAGCAACCTTTAGTAACAACAGGAGAGCTTGTCAGCGCCATCCAACGTGCTGTTCCTGTTGCTGCTCAACGTCAGGGCGGGCACCCTGCAAAAAGAACTTTTCAAGCCTTGCGTATCGAAGTTAATCATGAATTAGATGCTTTATCTCGAGCGATTCCAGCAGCTATCGATGCGCTAAATCTTGGTGGGCGTCTTGTCGCGATGAGCTATCACAGTTTAGAAGATCAGCTTGTTAAAAAAGCGATGGTACGAAAAGCGACTTCTAGTGCGCCTAAAGGTTTTCCCGTTGAGCTTGAAGAACATAAACCGGAGCTAAAAATTATTACTCGTGGTGCAGAACCGCCGAGTGAACAAGAAATTAGCGAAAATTCGAGGGCAGCTAGTGCAAAATTACGAGCTGCTGAAAAGGTTAAGATGAATCAGGGAGGAGGGCGTTAGATGAGTGCTGAACCTCAATTTCCTCGTCGAGGGCAGAATATGAAAAATTCTTCGTCAAAGCGACATTTGCGGCTCGTCTCTGATTCTGTGAGTGTATCTTCTGCTAAAACTCGGCCTGCTTTAGTTCCAGGTGCTGCGCCTAAGAACCGTAGAATGCTGATTATCCTCGGGTTCCTTGCTATTCCTTTTGCCCTCGGAATTATCCTATGGCTTAACATTCTCACGGCGCAGGGACAGTACGAACTTCTCGATCTTCGTGCGCAAGAAAAAAGTCTGATTGAAAAAAATGAGGCGCTAGTTCAAGAAATTGAGTACGATAAAGCACCTCAAGATTTAGCGGTGCGTGCATCTCAACTAGGGCTTGTTGCAACAGACGTGACAACAACACTGAACTTGCAAACAGGGCAGCTGAGTGGAACTCCTGTTCCTGCGGCAAAAGTTGAAGGTCAAGACCATCGTAAAAATCTGATTAGCCCACCTGCCTTGTATGACACCGAAGCGTATGCTAAGGCTAGCGAACGAGCTGCTGAACAGCTCAAAAAAGAACGTGCAGAACAGAAACGTAAAGAAGAAGCTGCACGTCAGAAGAAAGAAGCTGAGCAGAAAGCTCAGCGTCAGCAGCATGAACGGCAGGAAAATGCTCCTCCTCCTTCTGCCTCGCCGTCACAACAGCCTGCCACTCATCCCTCTGCACCAGATGCAAACCACTAATAACTGGGATATGACACCTTCGCTCACAGTCGTAGAGGTTCAACTATGTTGTTTTCAGGCAGGATGATGGTTTAAAGATTCTACGTGTTATAAGTAGGCAAATACTTGTCGCGTGAACTTGAGAGTGCTGTGGAAAAATAGGTATGGTGTTAGCCGGTTATGGTAGTGCTAAGACCAGAGGTTGAGAGAGTTTAAGGGAAACGCGATGAACGAAAAAGAAACTAGGAAACCCGTACCTAGTTCACGGCCGACAGAACGTCGGGCAATCGGCCGTCGTGCCTTTTTAGCGAGTGCAATCGGCACCGCCGGTTTAGGCCTTTTCAGTGCGCGTCTCTTATATCTTCAAGGGTTTGACCCAAACGGTATTGCGGCAAAGGCTAAAGAGCGAAGAATTCGAACGCAAGAAATTCCGGCCTTAAGAGGTCAGATTCTTGATATTAACGGGAATATTCTTGCTCGAACCGTTCAGCGTTACACTGTTGTCGTCGATCAGAGTGCCGTTGCGCCGTTTCGTCGTTACGTTAAAGGCAGTAAAGACCAGAATGAGACGGAACTCGTTACTCCGAGCCAATTAGTGTATGAGCTGGCTGATTTGTTAAAAATGTCAGACTCAGACGTTAAAGCTGCACTTGACGGTGATAGAAAATATTCGGTGGTTAAAGACAACGTTACACCGGAGGTCTATAACGCTGTTAGCGACTTAGGCGCAACATTTGTGTACGGAAAAGTTACCTCTGAGCGCCTTTATCCTAATGGGGCAGTAGGTGGATCCGTTGTTGGACGTTTTCAAATGGTTGAAGCTAAAGTTGAAGGTTCAGATGAGATTGAACTTCAAAACAACTCCGTAGGTATTGAACGCGTATACGGCGAAACTCTAGCCGGAAAAAACGGAGAACGTAGCTTCGAGATTAGTGCAACCGGTGTGCGTATCCCCGTTGGCGACGAACATAATATCCCCGCCGTCAACGGAAAAAATGTGCGTCTAACCATCAACCAAGACATCCAATACTTCGCCCAGCAAGTTGTAAAAGCACGAGCCGACGAACTTAAAGCTGAATGGGCAACCGCCGTCGTTATGAACGTAACAGATGGTTCAATTCTGGCTTTAGCAGACTCCAGTACCATGGACCCAGGGTCACAGAAATTCACTTACGCTGACATGAACCCCCGCGCCATCACTCAAGCCACAGAACCTGGCTCAACAGAAAAGATTCTTACAGCCTCAGCCTTACTTGATAGAGGCCTCGTCACACCCACAACAGTATTTGATGTACCTGCCGAACTCGTCATCGATGGGCAGACCATTACTGACTCGTTTGAACATCCTCCCCAGAGACGCACATTCTCTGGCATCATTACCGACTCTATGAATACCGGAACTGTTCTTGCGGGAAAGAAAATGACTCCTGAACAACGTTATGACTGGCTTAAGAAATATGGTTTGGGCGAATATACGGGAATTGAGCTAACCGGCGAAAACCAAGGAATCGTAGCCTCTTGGAAAGACTGGGATGTCCGCCAACAATACACCGTACTCTTTGGCCAAGGTGTTGCTCAAACACCCCTACAAACCTCCTTGATTTACCAAACTGTGGGTAATTTAGGTATCAAGCTGAAGCCAAGAATTGTTGACGCTATCATCGATGCCGACGGTACCGAAGAAATGATGCCTATTGAGCCTGGAGAAAGAATCATCTCCGAAAAAGCAGCACGAGAAACCCTGAGCCTAATGGAAAACGTGGTGCTACAAAATGCAAAAGGTGCCCAAGTAGCAGGATACCGAGTGGGCGGAAAAACTGGTACCGCAGAAGCACCCAGTGAAACTAAAGCAGGGTACGACGGGTACACCACCTCTTTTGTGGGGGTAGCACCCCTAGAAAATCCACAATTTTTGGTCAGCGTAACGATTCAGCGTCCAGATGCTAACGCATATAACGTTGGTCTTGCTGGTGCTGCTACACAGTTCTCGCAAATCATGGAAAAAGTGCTGAGCACTTATAACGTTCCGCACTCAACCAGTGAACCAGTAGAAATCCAAAAATTTGCCGAAAAAGATGAATCAAAACAAGACTCGATAGGGTAAAAGAGTCTTTAACTCACGAAAATTCCAGCAACCTTATAAAATAAGAATATTATGAAAGCGCAGAATACTATGAGCACTGAGGAACCAACCGGTCAAGGAACCGCTCAGAGCCTCCGACCGCAACATATCGTCGGACGCTCCGCACAAGAATTGGTTGATTACCTAATAAACGTGGGACACCCCGCCCAGCTGCTCACTGATACACCACATATCACTGGAATCACAATGGACTCCCGTGAAGTCCAATCAGGAGACCTCTACGTCGCTATCCCCGGAGCTCAAACTCATGGCGCAAAATTCGTTGAAGCCGCAATCAACCAAGGAGCTTCAGCGATACTTACTGATACACAAGGTCTAGAAATCCTCAAAGCGAAAAATCTGTCAGCTCAAGAGCTCACATTAGGGGTTATCCGATGCGAAGAACTGCGCGAGCTCATCGGACCATTATCTGGCTACATCTACCAATCTCAACCTCAAGACGGCAGCGCTCCGACGCTCTTTGCTGTTACCGGAACCAATGGAAAAACCACCACAACATATATGGTGAACTCCATGATGCAAAGTCTTGGAAATACAACCGGTCTTATCGGAACTATCGAGATTCTTGCAGGACAAGAATCTATCCCCTCAAAACTGACTACGCCAGAATCCCCACATGTACACTCACTTATTGCCTTAATGAGAGAACGAGGCATTGGCGCGACCTCAATGGAAGTCTCTTCGCATGCCTTAGACTACCGACGTGTCGACGGCATCCGATACGACGTATCAGGGTTTACTAACCTGACTCAAGACCATCTCGATTTACACGGAGATATGGAAAGCTACTGCGCATCTAAAGCAGAGCTTTTTACCCCAGAACGTTCAGCTCGGGCCGTTATTACCGTTGATGATGCTTGGGGTGAACACATCTACCAGCAAGCATGCCAAGCAATGGGAGCTAACCACGTCGTAGCACTCTACACAAATGCCGGCGCAGGATACGAACATGCACCGACAGGGCTTAACCCACAAGACTGGGTACTTCTCAACGTCGAACGCCACGGCATCGGACACCGTTTTACCGTAGTTCGCACAGATGGAACCCAACTGAACTTACAAACACAATTACCAGCAGACTTCAATGTCTCTAACGCATCATTAGCTGCCGTCATGGTTTATGAATCAGGCCATAATACGACAGAACTAGAACAAGTTTTGCAATGCGCACAAACCCTCACCCCCGTCGTTCCAGGACGTATGCAGTTGATTGGAGAAGCCCCCACCGCTATCGTTGATTTCGCACATAACCCTGACGCGCTCAAACGAGCGCTAGAAGCGGTACACCCTGCTGAACAGAATGGGCGAGTGATTATTGTCTTTGGTGCCACCGGAAACCGTGACCAAACAAAACGTCCCATTATGGGTAGCATCGCTGCACAATATGCAGATATTGTCATCGTCACTGACGATGACCCTCATGACGAAGATCCAACACCGATTCGTCAAGCTGTGGTTGATGGCGCAGAACAAGAAAAAGCATCTGGCGCCCGCGCACAACGGATACTTAACATTTCCCCTCGAGCTGACGCAATCGATTATGCCTTTTCGCTAGCTGGCAAACAGGACTCTGTCCTTATTGCTGGACGTGGGCATGAAACAGCCCAAGATATTGCTGGTGTTGATATTGAACTTGACGATAGGGTAGAAGTAGCTCGGGCACTTAACCGCTATGGGTACAGCGTACTTGCTGACTATCAGCTAATGTTGGAGGCATAAACACAATATGATTACGTTAACCGCTGCAGAGATTGCTCAGGCAACCGGCGGTAGCTTAGAAGGAATCTCTACTGAAGCTGCCCAACAAATAACGTGCAACTTTGCAACAACCGATTCTCGTGAAGTACGAGAAAGCACACTCTTTCTTGCAAAGCCCGGAGAACAGACCGATGGACATCTATTCGTTCCCGCTGCTTTTGAAACCGGTGCTAGCCTCGCATTAGTTGAACGTCCCATTGAACAAGAAGACGGTACCCCATACCCACAGATTGTGGTAAACGACATGGTGCTCGCAATGGGTCGCTTAGCAGAATTCTGTGTTCAGAAGATGCGTGAAAAATCTAAGCTAACAGTGGTTGGTATTACCGGTTCTGCCGGTAAAACCACAACCAAGGATCTTCTCGCTCAGATTTTCGCTACAGCTGGGGAAACCATCGCTCCGATTGGTTCTTATAACGGCGAAGTTGGGGTTCCTCTAACTGTTTTCCGAGCAGATGAGAACACCCGTTACTTAGTGATTGAAATGGGAGCTGACGGTCTTGGCCATATCGAATACTTAGCGAACATAGTTCGCCCCGATTATGGCGTCATCCTCAAAGTTGGAACAGCTCATGCTGGAGAATTTGGTGGGGTTGACAACATCGAAAAGACTAAAGGCGAACTTGCTGAAGGCGTGAAACTCAGTCTTTGCCTCAACGATGATGACCAACGTGTACGTCGAATGGTCTCACGAGCCATAACACCCGTCACCTATTTTGGTATCGGAGCAAACAATCAGCAAACAGACCAACACTATGAGCGTGTATACGCTCAAGACGTCCAAACAAATAACAATGGGTGCCCAGAATTTACTCTAGTCTTCCCCGATCATTCCTCATATAAGGTATGTTCACAACTCATCGGTGAGCACCACGTATACAACCTTCTCGCTGCTGCTAGTGTTGCGTATCAGGCAGGAATTTCTACGGAGGCTATTGCACAGGTCCTTAATACTTCTCAAGCTGTTTCGCGTTGGCGTATGCAACGTACGGACCGTCCCGATGGAATTATCGTCATTAACGATGCTTATAACGCAAACCCCGAATCTATGGTGGCAGCTTTACGAGCCTTAGCTCAATTGGGTCGTACTCAACAGCGACGGACGTGGGCTATTCTTGGGCCCATGCTTGAGCTGGGTGAGGTCTCTGTTGCCGAACACGATAAACTTGGACGTTACGCAGTACGGATGAACATTTCGAAGATTGTAGCTGTCGGCGATATTGCTCAGCCTATTTACAATGCAGCACACCTTGAAGGCTCCTGGGGAGAAGAGGCAACGTGGGTTGCGACTGTAGAAGAGGCCTATCAACTCATTCGTCATGAAGCTCAGCCAGAAGATATTCTTCTCTTTAAATCCTCTCATTCTGCCGGTCTTGGAAAATTGGGAGAACGTGTGGCTACCGTTGAGAAGTTGCTCAGTGAAGAACGTGACACAAACGCCACACAGTGGTTGAGCGCCGGTGAGCCTTCGCAACAGGTAAACTCAGATTTTGATATTCAGAACATGACCGAAAATACTCTTGTGCAACACAAGCCGGAAGGCGATACCACAGCATGATTCCCATTCTTTTAGCGGCAACTTTTGGATTGACGATTTCAATTTTCGGCACTCCAATACTCATCAAATATTTAACCCGTCATCGTTATGGCCAATTCATCCGTGAGGAAGGTCCAGAATCGCATCAGAAGAAACTGGGTACCCCTACTATGGGCGGGCTTGTGATGATGTTGGCAACTGCTTTGGGATTCTTCCTATCGCTCGTGATAACCGCGGTGTTTTTCAAATCTTCGTGGGTACCTTCTGCCTCCGCGCTATTGGCCTTATTCTTGATGTTGGGTATGGCAGGAATCGGACTCATCGACGATATACGCAAGATTTCTCAGAAACAGTCTGAAGGTCTTAAACCTCGTGAAAAATTTATTCTTCAAGGGCTTGTAGGTACTATCTTCACCGGTCTGGCTCTACTCTTCCCAAACGCTCAAGGTCGCACTCCAGCCTCTAGCGCGATTTCTATTACGAGGGACACCGCGTTTGACTTCTTAACCTTTGGCCCAATTATTGGAATACTCCTTTTTATCCTTTGGGGCAATTTGATTATCACCGGCACGAGTAATGCGGTGAACCTTACCGACGGTTTAGACGGTTTAGCTACTGGTGTTTCTATTCTGGTGTTTTCTGGATATCTGATGATTTCGCTGTGGCAGACCCAGCACCTGTGCAACGGTGTAGCGGGAGAATCTGTCTGCTACGAAGTTCGTGATCCTCAACAGTTAGCGATGATTGCTGCTTCCCTTATCGGTGCGTTGGTCGGATTCTTATGGTGGAATACCTCTCCGGCTTCAATCTTTATGGGAGACACCGGAGCCTTAGGGCTTGGTGGGGCGTTAGCCGCTTTCGCTATCTTGACAAGAACTGAGCTGCTTCTTGTCCTCCTCGCAGGGCTATTTGTCGTGATTACCGTGACCGTTATAATGCAGCTAACTTATTTTAGGCTAACCAAAGGTAACCGTATCTTCCGGATGACCCCGTTGCAACATCATTTTGAGCTGGGCGGATGGCCGGAAGTTCAGGTTGTGATTCGTTTTTGGATTATAGCTGGAGTCTTTGTCATGCTTGGTCTTGGCGTATTTTATGGTGACTGGCTGATTGGCCACGGAGGGATAGTAAACTAGAACTATGCGTGCAACCAACGAGAACCCCGTCTACTCATCTTCACGTCTTGAAAACCTTACGAGCTGGGACGCACCATGGAAAGGTCTGCGTGTCGTCGTCGCTGGACTTGGCGTTTCAGGATTTTCTGCTGCCGATACTCTGATTGAACTGGGCGCAGAGGTATTAGTGATTGATAATGCTGATACTGAAGAAAACCGTTCAAAAGTTCAGACCCTTAAAATTGTTGGTCTAGCTGATGCGCTCTTATCTGAAGATGCGATGGATCATCTACCTCTCGTTAACGGGCAGCTTCCTGAACTTATTGTCACGAGCCCTGGGCTACGCCCTAACCTTGGGCTATTCGTTGAAGCTCAAGAACACGGTATTCAGGTATGGGGTGATGTGGAGCTTGCTTGGCGTCTGAATACTCGTCAGGGACGAAAAACTCCACAATGGTTGTGTATTACTGGAACTAACGGTAAAACAACAACGGTGGGCATGACGGAATCTATCCTTCAGCAGGCAGGGTACCGTGCGGTTGCTGTGGGAAATGTGGGAACACCTATTCTCGATGCCTTGAGAGATCCTGTCGAATACGATTATTTTGCGGTGGAACTGTCTAGTTTCCAATTGCATTGGTCGCACTCAATGTCTCCTCTTGCCTCTGTAGTGCTTAACGTTGCAGAAGACCACGTTGATTGGCATGAAGGGTACGAGAACTATCTTGCGGATAAGGCCCGTATTTATGAAAATACACAGGTGGCGTGTATTTTCCATGCCGAACATCAGAACATTATTCGTATGGTTGAAGAAGCCGATGTTCTCGAAGGGTGCCGTGCTATCGGCTTCCACGCAAATTCTCCGGCGCTTTCGATGTTAGGCGTTGTTGAAGGATTATTGGTAGACCGTGCGTTTACCGATAACCGTCAACATGAGGCTTTAGAACTTGCTGAAATTGCTGATACTGGTGCTCTTCCCACCAAACATACTGTTGAGAATGCTTTAGCAGCGGCTGCTTTATGCCGTGCTGCTGGCGTTCTTCCACAAGATATTAAACGCGGTTTAAAGAGTTTCGAACCTGGCGCTCATCGTATTCAACCGGTAGCTCACACCCATTCGGTACTGTGGGTTAATGATTCAAAAGCTACTAATCCTCATGCTGCACACGCTTCGCTGAGCTCTTTTGATTCAGTCCTTTGGATTGCTGGAGGGCTCTCAAAAGGTGTTGACTATGAGGAGCTAGTACGTTCTCATGTACATCGTCTCAAAGCTGTGATTCTCATTGGTACAGATACGCTCTCCTTACGCGAGGCTTTGTCAAAGCATGCTCCCAGCGTTCCGCTTTATAATGTCACTGATGAGCTAGAAAAATCTGCTAGTGGCGCTGACATTATGTCTCGTGCTGTTGCTCAAGCTTATGAATTAGCTTCAGAAAAAGACACTGTGCTCATGGCTCCTGCTGCTGCTTCAATGGACCAATTTAAGTCGTATGCAGACCGTGGCGACTGTTTTATTGAGGCCGTTACGCAACTGGTAGAGAAACTTAGCTCAACAGAGGACGAATAAAACCGGTTCTTGTAAGAAGACATCATTTCTTCCTCAACCGGAGGTGAAAACACTAACCCTAGCGATTGTTAACTGCTAGGTGAAGGGACAATAGTTTGAGCACGACAACCCCAGAACACTCTTCTGGTGCCTCAGAACCTTTATCAGAGCACACTCATAGGAGCTTTCGTGACCGTTTAGTTTCTTGGTATGTGGGTGTTCGTGGACGTGCTGAGAACTCTTCAATTAGTGATGTAGCATTATTGCTTTTTTTGATTGCCGTGGGATTAACACTCTTTGGCATCATGATGGTACTTTCAGCTTCTAGTGTTGAAGCTATTGCTGCTCAACTTTCACCTTTTAGCCAAGCGGTACGCCAAGCTCTTTTTGGGGTGATTGGCTTTGTTGCTTTGAGTATTTTCTCTTATGTACCAGTAACGCTCTATCGTCGTGGCTGGATACTGCATATTTTGCTTGCCATTATGACAATCATTCAGCTTTTTACCTCTCAATTTGGTAAAGAAATTGGTGGTAACCGCAACTGGTTGAATATCGGTTTTATTCAAATTCAGCCGTCTGAGCTGGCAAAGATTGTTTTTGTTATCTGGATGGCGTGGGTCTTATCCCAGCGTAGACTTTCTCCGGAAGATTCTAAATCTCCTTTTCCTTTGAAAGTGCTTTGGGGGTTGCCTCTTATCGGTGCAATTACCTTAGGTAAAGATATCGGTACCGTTATTGTTTATGCCATTATTTTCTTAGGAATGTTGTGGTTCTCAGGAATTACTTCCAAGTCTTTTGCTACTCTTCTAGGTATTTTTGCTGTTGCCGGTGTTGCTTCAGTATTGGTGAGTTCAAACCGTTTACAACGTATTTTAGGGCTTTTTGGTAAGTGCCAAGGCTCAATTTGTGATCAGTCTGATGCAGGTTTGGCAGCTTTGACAACGGGCGGTTTTTGGGGTGTCGGCTTAGGCCGTTCACGCCAGAAATACAATTATCTTCCCGAAGCTCATAACGACTATATTTTTGCGGTCATTGGTGAAGAGCTTGGACTGGTCGGCACCTTATTGATCATCGTTCTATATCTTGGGCTTATTTACTGCTGTGTCCGTATCATGCTCCGTAGTGCTGATCGTTTCGTCATTCTTGCTACGGGCGGAATTATGCTATGGCTGGTAAGCCAAGCAACTATTAATATTGCTATGGTGACGGGAATCCTCCCCGTGATTGGTATTCCGCTACCTTTTATCTCATATGGTGGCTCGTCACTGGTGACCTCACTTTTGGCGGTGGGCATACTTATCGCTTTTGCCCGGCAGAGCCCGTTACTTTCGATTACAGCGGGTAATGAGCAACTCTTCTCTACCAAATCTCATGAGAAGGATGCTCGCCGTCGTGCACGTCTGGGAAGAATCGTTCGGGATGAAGAACGACGTCTTCGCCAACCGTTAGCTCCTTTTACTGAACGCTATGAGAAATCTATATCTGTACTAGGTTTCTTTGGCTTAGGGCCGGCGGCGGTCTCAACATCGTCACCTCAGGGTTCAAAATATCCTTCACGATCTTCTGCGCAACGCTCTCAACCTCGTCGCTACCAGGAGGCTTCGGCCTCTCAACGGAGACGTCCTCAAGGTGAGCCTTCTCGTCGGGGGAGCAATCCTCGTGTGTCTCGAGAACAACGAGAAAAACCTGTGGGTCAAGGAATCTCTGGTGCTAGTCGTGGGGCAGACCGGCATCCTCAACGTCGAGATAGGTCCGAACAGTTCCATCTCAGACAACAATCGCATAGGGCTCAGCGGGGTTCTCACGTAGATCGTAGAAATGAATTTGAAGCATCACGACGGACTTCACGTACGAATAATCATCGTCAGGGCTCTGCTCAAGGAGCTCGCCGTAGAACTCGTCGAGAAGAATAATCTTTGGGTTGTGAGAGGATCCGGCGTAGAATTGAAGTTCATACAAATTGAACGGAGACTTAACCCATGACGATAAGCCCCTCCATTGTTTTGGCAGGTGGCGGAACCGCCGGGCATATCAACCCTATGTTGGCTATTGCTCGAGAAGTTACTCGCCAATCACCTGACGCAAAAATTCTTATGGTCGGTACAGAGGATGGACTGGAAGCAGACATCGTTCCTCAAGCTGGGTATGAGATAGCTTTTATTTCTCGTGCTCCTTTTCCTCGTAGGCCTAATCTGGCAGCGGTGAAGTTCCCCGTAAAGTTTATGCAGGGCGTGCAAAAGGCCCGTCAGATTCTGATGTCTTCGGGGGCTGATGTTGTGGTTGGTGTTGGCGGATATGTGTGTCCTCCGATGTATATTGCTGCTCAAATGCTTTCTGTTCCTGTCGTGATTCATGAGGCTAACGCAAAACCAGGAATGGCGAATGTTTTTGGAGCGAAGAGAGCTGCTTTTGTTGGAACAGCTTTTCCTGATACCAAAATTGCTCAAGCGCAACATGTCGGTATGCCAATGCGTGAGAATATTGAGTCTTTAGATCGTGAATCCTTACGAGAAGACGCTCGAAAGCGTTTAGGACTTGACCCGTCACTGCCAACGTTAGTGGTCACGGGCGGTTCTTTGGGAGCTAAGAGCCTAAACGATACTGTTGAGGGTATTCTTTCTGAATTGCCTCAGTGGAATTTTCAGATCTTGCATATTACAGGGCGTGACAAGTCAATAAAAACCCCTGACGGTATGTTGTTCGAAGCACCACGTTATGTGCAACGAGAGTTTATTACCAGCATGGAAGATGTGTATGCTGCTGCGGATCTTTTAGTTGTTCGTTCAGGAGCAGCTACCGTGAGCGAAGTCGCTGCTGTAGGTGTTCCCGCTGTTTTTGTTCCGTTGCCTATTGGCAATGGGGAGCAAGAGTTTAATGCTCGTTCTTTGATTCAATCCGGTGCCGGAGTCCTTGTCAAAGATGCAGAGTTTACTACTCAATGGTTTGTTGAGCATATTCCTGCTTTATTGGCAGATGCGAATAAACTCCGTGACATGTCAGAAAAATCCTATGCTCAAGGAATCCGTAATGCGGCTTCTACGATGGCAACTGAAGTACTAAAGGCGGTAAAGCATGACTAACAATTTGATGAACCTTCAGCTAGATCTTCCACATCCGTTAACTCCTCCTTTCCCAGAACGTTTATCGCTGGATTCTTTAGGAAAAGTTCACTTTGTGGGTATCGGCGGAGCCGGTATGTCTGCAATTGCCCGTTTGATGGTTCAGGCTGGGGTGAGCGTTTCTGGATCTGATCGTGCTGAGTCTTCGGTTACGGACAGTTTACGAGAACTTGGTATTGAGATTTTTACTCCGCAAGCAGCTGAGAACGTTGTGAATGTTGATACCGTTGTAGTGTCTACGGCGATTATGGCTGATAATCCAGAACTTGTAAAAGCTCGGGAGCTAGGGCTTCGTGTACTTCACCGTTCTGAGGCTTTAGCGGCAACGATGGGTACTTCTGAAGTTGTTGCAGTAGCTGGAACTCATGGGAAAACGACGACTAGCTCGATGATTTCTGTAACGCTGGGCGCTTTGGGCGCTGACCCTTCTTTTGCTGTTGGATCCACGATTGCCGGTTACGGTACGAATGCTCATTTGAGCTCTAACCAGCAGGGCTCTTGGTTTGTTGCTGAAGCTGATGAATCTGATGGCTCTTTTGTGCGCTATCGTCCTCAAATTGCTGTGGTAACAAACGTTGAACCTGACCACATTGATTTTTATGGAACAGCAGATAAAGTATATGAAGCTTTTGCACGGTTCGTTGCTTCGATGCCTGAGGATGGTGTTCTTATCGCTTGTATCGATGATGCAGGTGCTCGGGATTTAGCATCACGTACGCGTGAAGCCGGTTATTCTGTGATTACTTATGGTGAGGCTGAAGATGCTCACGTGCGTCTTTCCGAAACTACCAGTGACGGTATCGTTTGCTCTTCACACGTGACATGGGATTTCATGGTAGGGGAGCAAAACGTACAAGGTGCCGGACAGCTGGTGCTCAATGTTCCGGGTAAACATAATCAGTTAAATGGTTTAGCTGCTTTTATTTGCGGTGTTTTGGCCGGTTATGAGGCTGAGTCTAGTCTCAAAGCAGTGACCCAATTTCAGGGCACTGACCGTCGTTTTACCCTGCGTGGAGTTGTCAACGATATTAGAGTTTTTGATGACTATGCGCATCATCCCACGGAAGTTTTTCGTGCACTAGAAGCAGGACGGACAGTTGCTGCTGGGCATAATCTCTATGTGTTGTTCCAACCGCATCTTTTTTCTCGCACTCAGGAGTTTGCTCAGGAGTTTGCTCAGGCTTTATCGACTGCAGACCGCTCGTATGTTTTGGATATTTATCCGGCTCGTGAGCTTCCTATCGAGGGTGTTACTAGCGCGTTGATTACTGAGGCGGGTTTCTCTGAGGTACATTATGCTCAGCCTGAGGAGGCTTTAGAGAAGATGATTTCTCAAGCTCGCCCTGGCGACGTCATCATGACGGTAGGTGCTGGGGACGTAACAGCTTATGGTTCAGAACTGGTTGAGCGTCTATCGAAACGCGCGAAAGTATAGGTATGTCTGAAGATCGTGAACAGCTTTCGACTTTGAAGGATGGACAGCCGTCGAATGACGCTCCTGTCGTTCGTATTAACTCTTCTAAGGTGAAGCCTGTAGAAGATGATTCTTTGGTCAGTGCGAACTCTCGGCGTTTTGCTCAATGGCGTTCTACTCGCGCTGCGGCGAAAGGCTCTTCTACAGGGCAACAGAGCAGTTCTGCTGTTCATACTGCGGCATCCTCCTCTTCGTCATCTGGCGTGTGGTCTTTTTCTCGTGAGTCAGTTAAACGCTGGATTTATACCTTCTTAGGTCTTCTGGTCATTGCTGCGATATTCGTTGGTGTAGTTTTTTACTCTCCGCTTTTGGCTATTAAAACGATTACTGTGCAGGGTGCTTCTTTGTTGTCGAGTTCGTCAGTTGAGGAGAAATTACGTGGCTTAGAGGGTGTTCCTTTAACTCGTGTGAGTGATCAAGAGGTGTCTGCTTTGATTGGTCATCAACAGATTCTTCGAGGTGTTTCTATTTCTGCTCGGGCTCCCCACGAACTGATTGTTACTCTACATGAACGTATTCCGGTGGCTGCGATTCGCGATGGCTCAGAGTTTGTTTTAGTCGATAGTGATGGCGTGATGCTTTCTCGCGTTGATTCTTTAGAGGCTAGTGGTGTTCCTTTGATTGCTGGTGGTGGCGCTATTGTGAATACCCCACAGTTTAAAACGGTGACTCGGGTTCTTGAATCTTTGCCTCGTGATTTGTTGTCTATGGTGACTGAGGCGAAAGCTGATTCTACATCGACGATTACATTGATGATGGGTGATGATCGTCAGGTTTTGTGGGGGACAACAGCAGACAGTGACCTTAAAGCTAAAGTTCTTATTGAACTTATGAAGGCTTTGGGTGAGGATCAGCAGATTAAGGTCTTTGATGTCTCAAGCCCCTTGGTTCCTACGACTCGATAGTTCAACTTAAAGTTGAACTTCGGGTGCAATTCTTACTTTTTCGAGAAAATATCCTGTTTTTTTGAGATGTAAAGCGACAGAACCTCCGTAGTGTTGGTACTCTTCTAGTTGAAATACACATAAATCGAATAAATGTCATTCAATATAAAGTTGAAGGTTTGGTATTTATTCATCAATAATTCCTAAAAATCGTTAGAGGGACTTCATGGACGCAAATACCCCCCAGAACTACCTAGCAGTCATTAAAGTCGTCGGTATCGGCGGCGGCGGTGTCAACGCTGTCAACCGCATGATTGAGGTTGGTCTTCGCGGTGTCGAGTTCATCGCAATTAATACTGATGCACAAGCGCTGTTGATGTCTGATGCAGACGTTAAGCTCGACGTTGGTCGCGAGCTAACACGCGGTCTTGGTGCAGGCGCTAACCCCGAGGTTGGACGTCAGGCAGCAGAAGACCACGAGCAAGAAATCGAAGAGGTCCTCAAAGGCGCAGACATGGTGTTTGTGACTGCCGGTGAAGGTGGTGGCACCGGTACCGGTGGCGCTCCTGTCGTTGCTCGTATTGCACGTTCTTTGGGTGCGTTGACCATTGGTGTTGTAACACGCCCCTTCACCTTTGAAGGTCGTCGTCGTTCTAACCAAGCGGAAACCGGTATCGCAGCTTTGCGTGATGAAGTTGATACCTTGATTGTTATTCCTAACGACCGCTTGCTCTCTATCTCAGATCGTAACGTCTCAATGCTAGACGCCTTCAAATCTGCAGATCAGGTGCTTCTCTCTGGTGTTCAGGGCATTACCGACCTCATCACCACACCCGGCTTGATTAACCTTGACTTCGCAGACGTCAAGTCTGTGATGCAAGGAGCAGGTTCTGCATTGATGGGTATCGGCTCAGCTTCTGGTGAAGACCGCGCTGTTAAAGCTGCAGAGCTCGCTATTGCTTCACCTCTTCTTGAAGCATCTATCGATGGTGCACACGGTGTTCTTCTCTCTATCCAGGGTGGCTCAGATTTGGGTCTCTTCGAAATCAATGAAGCTGCTCGCCTCGTTCAGGAAGTTGCACACCCCGATGCGAACATCATCTTTGGTGCTGTTATTGATGATGCACTCGGTGATGAAGCTCGTGTGACCGTCATTGCAGCTGGCTTTGATTCTGTCAACCCTGAGACAAACGCTAACGGAAATAGCTCATCCGTTCAGCAGTCTGCACAGCAGAGCTCACCTTTTGGTGCAACTGCTAAAGCTCAGCCTTCTCAAGCGCCTGCAGCAAACTCTTGGCAGTCACAGGGCAACGACGTGCCTCACAACGCTGGTTTTGATGTAGATCTTCCACCAGTTGTTGAAGAAGCTCCTCGTAAAGATTCTTTGGACGTCCCTGACTTCCTCAAATAATCATCTAAAAGAGCAAAGCTCTTGGCGTAGAAACCTCACCGTATCTATAGCCAAGAGCTTTGTTCTTTTTATATCCACTCTTTTTTCTGGAGGACACCATGAGTTCACCTCTGGCAGCACATACGGTTGAAACATTGCACGACCGTCCTGTCCATATTGCTTTTAGCTCTGCTTCAGCAGGAAATCTAGGGTTGCACGTAGGGCAAAATTTTTTAGATGTTCTCAAGAACCGTGAACACCTTGAACAGTCTTTAAACCTCGGCTCAGAACAATTTACGTATGTAAATCAGGTTCATGGTGTTGACATCGTCGACGCTGATACACAGTATCTTCAACCGGTAATGCCTCATTCTTACCATGAACAAGAACGTCTGATGTATGCACAGTCCCTCCTTACTGATGCGCCTCAAGCAGATGCCGTGATATCCGCCCAAGGAAAACCTCTGGCCATTATGGTTGCTGACTGTATCCCCGTGATTTTTACTGCTGAATGTTCTGCCACATATTTTCCGTTGACTGCGGTTGCACATGCAGGGCGGAGAGGACTACTTGACGGCGTCTTGCAACAGACTGTGGAATCATTAGTGCGCCGAGGAGCAGAAAAAATTACTGCATGGATAGGCCCATCCATCTGCGGTGAATGTTATGAAGTTCCCGAAAAGATGCAGGAAGAGTCTACTCAAATTCTTTCAGCTGTTCGATCTCAGACTCGTTGGGGCACGACGGCTTTAGACTTGTCTGCTGGTGCTGAACAAGCTCTTCGACAACTGCCGTATGAGATAAAGATTGACACATCTATGGCTTGTTGTACCTTTGAAAACCAGCATTTGTTCTCTCATCGTAGGGGTGAACCTCAAGGTCGTTTTGCAGGTCTTGTATGGGTTGAAAATCTTAGGGAAAGAGGTACTAGTGTTAACCTATAGCATGCAACGTGCAGAAGAGTTAAAGAGCAACCTGATGCGTGTTCAAGAACGTATCCGCTGTGCCGAGCAGGATTATTCTGGCTCCCGAACTGCTCAAAGTCACAAAGTCGAACTCACTGTTGTGACAAAATTCTTTCCTGCTGAAGATATCTTAGCTCTTTATCATGCGGGGGTTCGCTCTGTGGGTGAGAACCGTGATCAAGAAGCTCATGAGAAAGCTCGTACGCTTGAACCGATGGTAGATTCGCATGATTCTTTGAGATGGTCTTTTATCGGGCAGCTACAGCGCAATAAAGCGAAGTCTGTTGTTCGTTATGCGCATGAAGTGCATTCTGTTGACAGGATTTCCTTGGTGGAGGCTTTAAACAAAGCCAAAATTCAATGTGAACAGAATGGGGGAGAATCCTTAGTCTCCGGTCCTTTATCGTGCTTTGTACAAGTCAATTTATCGTCTGAAGCAGATGATAGTTCCTCGCGTGGAGGCGCTACTGGTGATGAGATATTTCGTATCGCTGAGCGTCTTGAACAATGTGAGGGGCTCTCGTGTTCTGGAGTGATGGCAGTTGCTCCTTTGGGCGGAGATGCTGAGAAAAGTTTTGAGAAACTTTATGGTATTTCTCAGAAGCTGCAAGAGTTTTTTCCTCAGGCTTGGGAAATTTCTGCTGGGATGAGTGGTGACCTTGAAGAAGCTATTCGTTGGGGGTCAACGAGGGTGCGTGTTGGCTCAGAGATTATGGGTGCACGTCCTTAAGTGACTAAAAACCACGTTGGTTTATTGTTCTCTTTTTCTTTCTTAGGCGCGTTTTCCTACCCTAAAGAACTCTAGAATTGATACTGTGAAACATTGAAGAAGCAACTATGCCGGATTTTGAGTCTTTATTTAAAACCGGTGATGTTATAGATGGAGTGAAAAATGGCAGGGCGTACATTTCATCAGGCGATGTCATTCCTTGGTTTAGGGGAACAGGCAGAACCTGCGCGAGATCGCGTACAAGATCGTTACGATGATTTTGACGATTATGCAGAAGAGTATGACGATGACTACCGTCAGAACCGTGATGTTCTTTATAATTTCCCTGATGATGAGTACGACCAGTATCCTGTAGAAGAGGATGCGTCTAGAGTCATGTCTCATGATTTGGTATCTGACCAGCGAGAAGACCCATATCTTGCTGATGAAGAGAAAGCTGAACAAAAGTACGAACCAACGTACAATATGACACCTTCAGAACAAAAAACTGAAAAATCTTTTGTATCCTCAAACGCTGTGGGCCGTACTCCTCAGCGTACTCAACCTAATGACGAAAGCGAAGAAGAATTGCGCCTCATCACCACCGTTCACCCCCGCTCCTATAACGATGCTAAGACCATTGGCGAAACCTATCGTAGTAACATCCCCGTTATCATGAATGTTACTGAGATGACAGAATCTGATGCGAAACGCCTCATCGATTTTTGTGCAGGTCTAACTTTTGCTTTAGAAGGCAGCCTAGAACGGGTAACCGAAAAAGTATTTCTTCTGACTCCGTCAAATGTTGAAGTTGCCGGTTCCAAAGCTACTGAAGTTCCTGTGGCGATTGATAGCGAATCTCTCGACTTCTTTACCCAAGGCTAAAACACATGGTTGGTTACCTTTTAGCTTTACTGAGCATCCTTGTCTTCATCCTGTACTTTGCATTGCTTTTACGTTTGGTGTTTGACTGGGTGCAGATGTTTTCACGTTTTTGGAAACCTCAAGGCGTCTTCCTTATCGTAGCCTCTGCGGTGTATGCGATAACGGACCCTCCACTGAAGGCTTTGCGTCGGCTTGTTCCTCCGCTACGCGTGGGTGGCATGTCCTTAGATTTGGGATTCTTGATTCTTATCTTTGCGATTATGATTATCAATAACTTCCTTTTCCGATTAATCTTTATGTTTTCTTAAACCAAACTCTTTGCAGATGAGCTGATTGAGGCATAAGAGTAGTAATCTAGTACAAGGAATGTTTTATGGTGGGTAGTTTTCAGCTCGAGATTCTTCTACGTTAATATCGGAGACCAACGACGGTGCAACGCAGATAGAGTGTCGTGTACAAAACAATAGTTCTCATATTTTTGGGGATAATTGAAGAATTTTCCACGATAAAACGGCAACTTTACGTGAACTCACGTGTATCCTAGTTGCTGAGTTTAAAAAACTAGGAAGAATGTTCAGAGAGTAGCGGTGTTTTAGGGATGATGCACCGCTGCGTCGGGGAGTCCAGCAAAAGCTTGAATTTAGAGGTGAATATTTAGTGGCACTTACACCAGAAGCCGTCATTAACAAACGGTTCCAGGCAACCAAATTTAAAGAGGGGTACAACCCTGAGGAAGTCGACGACTTCCTTGACGAAATTGTTGTTGAATTGCGTCGTCTCAATAGCGAGAACGCAACTCTCAAACGAAACCTTGAAGAAGTCGAGAGTCGTTTGTCTCAGGCTCAAGAGGAACTGGAGCAGGTAGAAGCTCAAAGTGGCTCTGCTGTTGCTTCTGCTGAAGAACAGAACGCCCCTGTTGCTGCTGCAGCAGTTGCAGAACCTCAGCCTGCTGCAAGCACAGACCCCGAAGCTACCGACGCAGCAGAAAATGCTGGTGGTGGTCTCGGCGTGGGTACGAATAGTGCGGCTGGATTGCTTGCTATGGCTCAGAAACTTCACGATGATTACGTCTTCCAAGGTGAGACAGAGCGTGAACGTCTCATTGCTGAAGCACGTGAGGAGTCTGCACGACTGCTAACTTCTGCTCAAGAAGAGCGTTCCAAAGTTCTGGGTGAGCTCGAACAGAATAAAGTTAACCTTGAAGCTACTGTCGAGAAACTGCGCGGATTCGAGAAGAAATACCGTGAAGGTATGCGAAAGTACATCGAAGAGCAACTTCAGGATTTGGAGAGCGCTCCTTCTGTTGAGAGCAAACTTGACTCAACAGTTACTCCTACCGGTAGCTCCTTTATGCGCTAAAATCTTAGATTAGAGCTTTTGACGGGATAGTGGGAAGCATCATCATGATGCCTCACTATCCCGTCCGTTTATATAAAATAGTGATGAGAGCTGACCTTGAACCGGTGATACCGATAAGGATAAGCTCCACACCAACCATTTTGAGAACTTGTAGCAGATGGGAAAGAACACCGGATGTCTGAAGAACACACGCATCATGCGCAGAATTCATACTCGGCTGACTCCAATCCATCTGCGCACACCTTATCTGTCTTCCCCAAACTACTGACAGCATTCCTGACAGTGTTGATTGCTTACGGAGCAGATCAAGGCACTAAATATCTCGTTGAAACCACCATGACGCTGGAGGAAAAGATTCCAGTTATTCCCGGACTCCTTCGTTGGTATTACATTCTTAACTCTGGTGCAGCGTTCTCTCTGGGAACCAGCTACACCCTAGTTTTTACCCTCATCATGGTAGCTGCCGTCCTGATATGCTTATGGTGCCTTGTCCGAGCACGATCAACACTATGGATTTTCTCCTTAGCACTATTGTTAGGTGGCGTATTGGGGAACCTGACCGATAGGCTTCTTCGCCCGCCAGGATTTGGTATTGGACATGTTGTAGATTTTATTTCTATCGGAAACTTTGCCATCTTTAATGTCGCTGATTCGTGCATCTGCATCGCCATGGCACTGATTGTATTTCAGAATTTTCGTTCTGTTCGTCTTGACGGAACGTACGAATATTCTCAGAAGAAGAACCCACATAACACCGATCAGGAAAGTCACGAAACCAACGTATGAGTCAAAGAATTACATACCAGAGTGTTGTTAAAGAGTTTGCCGGTTTACGTCTTGACGCTGCTTTATCTGAAAGTCTTGATGTGGCAAGGACTCTAGCTGCAACTTGGATTAAAAACGGTGATGTTCAGGTGTTTGATGCCTCTGGACGTAGAGTCAAAGTTGCTAAAAGCTATAAGCTTTCGCTGGGGGACCAGATACAGGTCGACGCGCCAGCACCTCGAGATCTAAGCGATATTACCCCACAGCTTGTCGACGGTTTTTCTATTCTTTATGAGGATGAAGATATTGTCGTCATCGATAAACCTGCTGGGGTAGCAGCTCATCCCTCTCCAGGGTGGCACGGGCCTACCGTGCTTAGTGCTTTAATGGGATTAGGCGTGAGCATCTCAACTTCTGGAGCTGCTGAACGCCGAGGCATCGTCCATCGTTTAGATGTTGGAACATCTGGTGTTATGGTGGTAGCAAAGAATGAGCATTCATATAGTTTTCTCAAACGGGCGTTCAAAGAACGTACGGTCACAAAGCTCTACCACACCTTAGTTCAAGGTATACCAGATCCATTAGAGGGTACTATTGACGCTCCTATTGGGAGGCATCCTGGCCACGAATGGCGTTTTGCGGTGGTCGAAGGTGGCCGTGACTCTATCACTCACTATCAGGTGCTAGAAGCTTTTGGCCGTGCGAGTTTGGTCAAGGTACATTTAGAGACAGGGCGCACCCACCAGATTCGTGTCCACTTTTCAGCGTTGAATCACCCTTGTTGTGGAGACCTGACCTACGGCGCAGATCCCTCGTTGAGCGCACATCTAGGGCTTACTCGCCAATGGCTACATGCCCATATCCTTGAGTTTGAGCATCCGGTCAGTGGCAAGAACATGAGATTCACCAGCGAATACCCTCAAGACCTTGAGTATGCTTTAGAGTCGTTAAGAGAAGGAACGTTCTAGGACTACTCCAAGTAGAATAAACCATCGAAGCTAGAGGAAAGAAGAACAACGTGAGCGGTAAAGGTTTTACTCATCTACACGTACACACCGAGTATTCTATGCTCGATGGTGCAGCGCGCCTGACCGAACTCTTTAGCCGTGCTAAAGAGCTGAATATGGATGCCATGGCAACGACAGACCACGGTTTTCTCTTTGGGGCTTTTGACTTTTGGCAAAAAGCAAATGATGCCGGCGTTAAACCCATTATTGGCCTTGAAGCGTACGTCACTCCTGGTACTCACCGGACAGACCGTAGCCGTGTACGTTGGGGTGAACCAAATATCTCTGAATACGGTGACGTTTCTGGTGGTGGTGCATATACCCATATGACCTTGTGGGCAGAAACCACTCAAGGTATGCATAATCTCTTTAGAGCGTCCTCTTTGGCATCTCTTGAAGGCCACTTTTATAAGCCTCGTATGGACCGTGAACTTCTGCAAACTTATGGTAAAGGGCTGATTGGGACAACAGGGTGCCCCTCTGGAGAAGTTCAGACCCGCCTACGCCTTGGGCAATATCAAGAAGCTCTTCAAGCTGCCTCCGATTTTCGAGATATTCTCGGTGCTGAGAATTACTATTGTGAGCTTATGGATCACGGCATCGGCATCGAAAAAGTTGTTGTTGAAGATTTGATGCGTCTCGCTCGAGATTTAAAGCTTCCACTCGTGGCTACCAACGATTTGCACTACACTCATGAACACGACGCTCAAGCGCACGCGGCGTTGCTCTGCGTACAATCTGGCACCACGCTGCAAGACCCTAAACGTTTTAAGTTCGACGCTTCAAACTTCTACCTTAAATCTCCAGAAGAAATGCGAGAACTCTATCGTGACTTCCCTGAAGCTTGCGATAATACCCTAGAAATTGCTGAACGTTGTAACGTAGAGTTCAACACAAAAGCAAACTATATGCCCGCATTCCCTACTCCCGAGGGAGAGAACGAAGAATCGTGGTTCGTTAAAGAAGTCGAAAAAGGTCTACACTTCCGCTTCCCCAAAGGCGTACCCGATGATGTGCGCCGACAAGCAGAATACGAAGTAGAAGTCATCTCAAAGATGGGGTTCCCGGGCTACTTCTTGGTGGTCGCTGACTTCATTAACTGGGCTAAAAATAATGGTATTCGTGTTGGTCCTGGGCGTGGTTCTGGTGCAGGTTCAATGGTTGCATACGCGATGCGTATTACTGAGCTCAACCCCCTAGAGCATGATTTGCTCTTCGAACGTTTCTTGAACCCTGAGCGTGTGAGCATGCCTGACTTCGACGTGGACTTTGACGACCGTCGCCGTTCTGAAGTGATTCACTATGTCACTGAAAAATATGGTGAAGATAAAGTTGCTCAGATTGTTACCTACGGAACGATTAAAGCAAAACAAGCGCTTAAAGATTCTTCTCGCGTGCTGGGTTATCCCTTCTCGATGGGTGACCGCCTGACCAAGTTAATGCCACCAGATGTTCAGGGTAAAGGCATGACATTGAAAGAAATTATTGATGAGAAGTCAGCACGCTATGGCGAAGCCTCTGATATGCGCACTCAACTTCGTGAAGACCCTGAATGTCAGAAAGTCTTTGACACGGCTCTTGGCTTAGAAGGACTCAAACGTCAGTGGGGTGTACACGCTGCAGGTGTTATCATGTCGAGCCATGATTTGCTAGATTTGATTCCTATTATGCGCCGTGAACAGGACGGTCAGATTATCACCCAATTTGATTACCCAACGTGTGAAACTCTTGGGCTCATCAAGATGGACTTCTTGGGTCTGCGTAACCTAACAATCATCTCTGATGCTATTGAAAACATTAAACTAAACCGTGACTTCTTCCTTGACTTGGATGCGTTGTCTCTAGACGATAAAGAATCCTATGAGTTGCTAGCGCGCGGTGAAACATTAGGCGTATTCCAGCTTGACGGTGGACCGATGCGTTCTTTGCTGAAAATGATGCAGCCGGATAACTTTGAAGACATTTCCGCGGTTTTGGCTCTGTACCGTCCTGGACCTATGGGCGCAAACTCTCACACAAACTATGCGTTGCGTAAGAACGGACAACAAGAAGTCACACCTATTCATCCAGAGCTAGATGAGCCGCTGGCTGATATTCTCAATACCACCTACGGTTTGATCGTGTATCAAGAGCAGGTTATGGCTATTGCACAGAAATTAGCAAACTACACTCTGGGTGAAGCAGACTTATTGCGTCGTGCAATGGGTAAGAAGAAAAAAGAAGAACTTGACCGGCAGTATGAGAGCTTCCATCAAGGAATGCTATCGAATGGGTATTCTGAAGAAGCTATTAAAGCGTTGTGGGATGTCCTGCTTCCCTTCTCCGCCTACGCATTTAATAAATCCCACACTGCAGCTTATGGTCTAGTCTCTTATTGGACGGCTTATCTGAAAGCACATTACCCTCAAGAATATATGGCTGCTTTGCTGACTTCTGTAGGCGACGATAAAGATAAACTTGCCTCGTATCTCAACGAATGTCGCCACATGGGCATTACGGTATTGCCTCCAGACGTTAACGAATCCGAGTTGAACTTTACTCCTGTCAACGACGATATCCGCTTTGGAATGGGCGCAATTCGTAACGTTGGTGCCCCCGTAGTTGCTGCACTTGTGAGTGCAAGAACTGAAAACGGACGTTTTGAATCTTTCCAAGATTTTATGAAGAAGGTTCCCCTGACCGTGTGCAATAAACGTACCGTTGATTCCTTGATTAAGGCTGGGGCGTTTGATGAGTTTGGGCAGAGTCGGCGTGCACTATCTTCGATTCATGAAGAAGCTGTAGATTCTGCTGCTTCCGTGAAACGTCGTGAAGCAACCGGACAATTTGACCTTTTCGGTAGCCTAGGACTTGAAGAAGAGGGCTTAGGAAACGAGTCTATTTTGCAGATCCCCGATATTCCTGAATGGGAGAAGCGGGATAAGCTGAACTTTGAACGTGAGATGCTGGGACTCTATATCTCAGACCACCCGCTCAGAGGTTTAGAAGACCAGCTTGATGCTTTATCTAGCTCGTCAATTCTGTCTCTTTTCGATGAAGAATCATCGGTACCAGATGGTTCAATGGTCACTATCGCTGGCATGATAACTTCTGTGACTCGCCGTGTGGCAAAAAAGAGTGGTAAACCGTATGCTCGTGTTGAGTTTGAGGACCGTACCGGTTCTATCGAGGTTATGTTCTTTGGACGCGCCTATGAGCCTATCGCACCTATCTTGACCGATGATCTTATCTGTACGGTTAAAGGTCGTTTGCAACGTCGAGATGATGGCGCTGTCAGTATTAGTGCTCAGGAAATTAAGGTCCTTGAACTTACCCCTGGTGACGCTGTTGGGCCTGTGACCATCTCTCTTCCAGAATATAAAGCAACTGAAGAAGTCTTGTTACAACTTCAACAGATTCTTAAGAATCACCCTGGGGAGGCCGAAGTTCGTATTGCGTTAGGCACTCGCACTGGCAAGACATTGATGCGTCTTGGTAGCCATTTGCGTGTTACTCCTGATTCGTCTTTCTACGGTGACATAAAAGTTCTTTTAGGGCCAACTTGTTTGGAATAATGGGTGCTGTTTGTGCGCTGTTCTGGTTTTATTGCTCTAACACAGTAGAATGATGCATATGAGCAGACCTGCAGAAGAACAAGAATATTTGCCTCCTAAACTTTCTCTCTTGGACGTACGGAGGAAAGATTATAGTTATACGCAGCTTCGTGCTTTGATGCCTCGTCAAAGCTCAGAGTATGTTGGTAATGCTCAACAAACTGTTGAAGAGATTATTGCAGGGGTTAAAGACAGCGGCGCAGAATACATCCGTGAACTGGCAGAACGTTTTGACGGCGTTTGTCAGAGTTCCCTTCGTGTCCCAGAATCGGCTCTTGAGGATGCCTTAGAACGCTTAGATCCAAAAGTTCGAGTAGCTTTAGAGATTTCTATCGAACGTAACCGCACTTTCGCTCAAGCACAACGTCCTCAAGACAGAACAATTGAGGTGGCTCCCGGTGCTCAACTCACGAACCGATGGACACCGGTTCGACGTGTAGGTTTATACGTTCCCGGTGGCTTAGCGGTTTATCCATCTTCGGTGATTATGAACGCTGTTCCGGCACAAGCTGCAGGCGTTGAATCTATCGTGTTATGTAGCCCGCCACAAAAAGAATTTGATGGGTTGCCTCACCCCACTATTTTGGCGGCTGCTGCGCTTCTAGGAATTCGTGAAGTTTGGGCTATTGGTGGTGCTCAGGCTCTCGCAGCCATGGCCTACGGCATACAAGATGCTGACGATGAACTCATCAGCGTTGATACTATTACCGGCCCAGGAAATATTTTTGTTGCTTTAGCTAAACGCGCGTTACAAGGTGTTGTCGGTGTTGATGGTGAAGCAGGTACCACCGAAATTGCTGTGATTGCAGATAATTCTGCTCACGCAGAATATGTAGCTGCAGATTTAATCTCCCAAGCAGAGCATGACCCTAATGCTGGCTCTATTTTGATTACTGACTCGCCAGAATGCGCTGAACGTGTATCTCAAGCTATTGCTCATCAAGCATCGGTAACGAAACACCGAGACCGCGTGAAGACCGCCCTTGAAGGCCCCCAGTCAGGAATTATTCTGACAGATTCTTTAGAACAATCCATACGCGTTGCTGACGCTTATGCTGCTGAACACCTTGAGATTCATACGAAGAATCCTGTAGAGGTTGCTCAACGTGTGCGTAACGCTGGAGCTATTTTTATTGGCCCGTATTCTCCAGTTCCTCTCGGCGATTATGCTGCTGGGTCAAACCACGTGTTACCAACCTCCGGTACAGCTTCTTTCGCATCAGGTCTCAATACCTCAACTTTCATGAAGGTTGTTCAGCTGATTGAATATTCTCAACCTGCGTTAGAAGACATTGGCGACCACATCGTGACCTTGGCACAGGAAGAAGATCTCCCTGCGCACGGTGAAGCTATTAGCATTCGTAGCGCGAGCGATTCTTCTGAATCAGGAGGTAGCTTCTGATGAACTGCCCATACTGCCATAAGGCAGGATCACGCGTGATTGATTCGCGCGTGATTGAAGACGGCAGCGCGATTCGTCGTCGCCGTTTATGCGATAACTGTGAAGACCGTTTCACGACGTATGAAACAACGGGTATATCTGTTGTGAAACGTTCGGGAGTGACAGAGCCTTTTAAACGGGAAAAAATTGTGAATGGCTTACGTAAAGCCTGCCAAGGCAGACCTGTAAGCGAAGACGATTTAGCAAAACTTTCACAAGAAGTTGAAGAAAAAATTCGTTCTTTGGGAGATAACCGCGTAAAAGCTCATACCGTTGGATTAGCTATTCTTGAACCGCTATCACGGCTAGATGCTGTTGCCTATCTTCGTTTTGCGAGTGTATATCAGAACTTCGAGAATCTAGAAGATTTTGAGAAAGCTATCGAAGGGCTACGCGATACATATAAGAAGTATTCTGCTGACCTCTCACTCAATGACGAGACACCTCGAACTCTTGATATTACGGGACATGAAACATCTTCTCACCCTTCAGAAGATATCTTGTATCACCGCGAACAAGACGAGGGACCAGAACAACCAACCCTTTTATAAAGGACATACGACAAAGAACCTTCTGAGGAGGAAAGCGGTCTCCTCAGAAGGTTCTTTATGTGCCCCATTGAATGGGGAAGAAAACGATAGCCTTTTAGCTCTCTTGTTCAGTTGCTAGTCTTTGGCGCTCGCCTTCAACAAACCCGAAAGCCCATAGCGCGGCTCCTACAATTCCAGCGTTATTCCGTAATGCGGCCATGACCATCGGGATATCAAGATCATCTTCGAAATATGGCATGAATTTTTCAGGATTTTTAGAGATTCCACCACCGATAATAAACAAGTCAGGGGAGAACAATAAGGTGAGGTGGCTGAAATAACGGTGTAGTCGTTTACCGTATTTCTTCCATGAGAGGTCATCTCGTTCACGTGCTCGCGCAGAGGCACGAGACTCTGCATTTTCTCCGTCTAATTCTAGGTGACCTAACTCCGTGTTAGGGATGAGCTGTCCATTGAGGATAAGGGCAGAGCCGATACCTGTGCCTAAGGTAATAACAGCGATGAGCCCTTGTTTGTCTCGTCCTTGTCCGTAGTATGCTTCTGCTAGTCCGGCCGCATCAGCATCGTTGAGGGCATAAACAGTTCGTCCGCCAAGTGCCTCAGACATGAGCTGTTCGATATTAACACCAATCCATGATTTATCTACATTAGCGGCTGACAGCGCAACACCGTTTTTGACGATAGCTGGAAAATCAACGCCGATAGGAGAATCCTTAGCCGGCGCTACAGGACGTGACTGAAGTTCTTGAACAATCTCAGCAACAACTTCTGCACAAGCTACTGGCGTTGCTGGAGACGGCGTGGGGATACGGAATCGATCTGAAACAAGCTCGCCGGTACGAACGTTGACGATACCGCCCTTGATACCGGTTCCACCAATATCAATACCAATGGTGAGATCTTCACATGATACGTGTGTTGTGGTGTTCTCTGAAGTCATAGATTCTCCTAATAGAGGTTGAGGGGGGGGCTAAAGAGAAGGAAGGGTAAGAATATCTGCACCGTCTTCGGTTACTACGAGAGTATGCTCAAATTGTGCAGAACGTTGACGGTCTTTTGTGACGACAGTCCAATCATCTTTCCAAAGCTCCCACTCAATTCCACCGAGAGTAAGCATCGGCTCAATAGTGAAAATCATGCCCACTTCCATGACCGTGTTATACGCTGGTGCAGCATCGTAGTGAGGGATGATGAGCCCTGAATGAAATTCTCGCCCTACACCGTGTCCGGTGAAATCTCGAACGACTCCATACCCAAAACGTGCGGCATATTTTTCAATAACGCGACCAATAACATTAATTTCTCGTCCCGGTTTGACGGCCTTGATGGCACGGTCGAGAGATTCCTTGGTTCGTTCAACAAGAAGGCGTGATTGCTCATCAACATCACCGATGAGTAATGTCACGTTAGTATCTCCGTGCACACCATTTTTATAGGCTGTGACATCAAGATTGAGAATATCTCCATCTTCTAAAACAGTGCTATCTGGAATTCCATGGCAAATCACTTCATTGAGTGACGTACACACCGACTTCGGATACCCTCGGTATTCTACGGTTGAGGGGTACGCTCCATGATCACAAATGTATTCGTGAACAATGACATCGAGAGCGTCGGTGGTTACACCAGGGACAGCAGCTTTTGCTGCTTCAGCAATAGCATTTGCGGCAATAGTGCCAGACTCACGTACTAATTCAATCTCTTCAGGCGTATACATATTAGAGTCGTAGCCTTCACGAGCTTCGGCCTTTCCCACATACTCGGGGCGTTCAATATGAGACGGGACAGCCCTGATAGGGGTAACTACTCCAGGTGTTAAACAGCCGATAGGTGCTTGTCCTGGCGTTGCAGGAAGATTATGTGAAGTGGAAATTTTAGCCATAGGTTTATCCTAACTCGTCCAAGAGGTTCATTGACCGTTCTGCTCTTCTTTCAAGGAATGGATATTTTGCCGTATCTTGGCAAATAACGGCAGAAAATATTACTCATGCCAAAAAAATAGAGAATCTATAAGGCATCTTAGAGAACAGTTCTAGGGTAGGCTGTGAGATATACCTCCAGCAGGTGGAGAATAAGGCTCTGACGTCATAGAAATGTCTAGGGGCATGAGTTATAAGGAGAGACCTCATGAGTCAAGATTACTTACCCGGACCAGAAGAAAATGAGTACTGGTATAACTTGAGAACACAACAAGTACAACAAGGAAACCTCGGTTTAGGTACCGATTTGTGGGGACCTTACCCAAGTTATGAGGAAGCCTTACATGCTATGGAAAAAGCAAAACAACGTAACGAAGAATGGGACGAAAACAACGATTCTTGGTAGTACCCTCCAGCTTGAACTTAAAGTGTGAAAGGTATTCTGAGATTCTGCTGAGGTAAATACTCGATGATAGCGGTAGACTTTTATCTATGAGTTCTACACCTGCTTCTGAAGAAAACGCGCCCTATAACGCTCAAGAAACCACAACGCTTTCCCCTCGAGAAGAACCAACATCTCACACACCAAGCGTCTTCGATAACGTACGAAAAATTCGTACCGTCCACTTAAATGCGGCGAAAGCAGCTGGCGAAAAATTTGCGATGCTCACGTGCTACGATTACCTGACAGCACAAATTTTTGACGCCGCAGGAATCGAATTGCTCCTTGTCGGAGATTCAGCTTCAAATAATGTCCTCGGATATGAATCTACCTTAGCTATCACTGTTGATGAGATGATTCCACTTGTTGCTGCTGTATCTCGTGGAGCACAGCGCTCAATGGTTGTTGCAGACCTACCCTTCGGCTCATATCAGGCTTCCCCCGCTCAAGCAGTTGAGACTGCTAGCAGATTCATGAAAGAAGGCGGTGCGCACGCCATCAAAATGGAAGCAAGCTCCGCATACGCCGAACACGTGAAAGCAATAACACAAGCGGGTATCCCCGTGATGGCACATATTGGGTTCACCCCACAATCCGAGCACGCACTTGGCGGTTTCAGAATCCAAGGACGTGGCGATAGTCGAGAAAAAATTCTTCACGACGCACTCACCCTCACCGAAGCAGGAGCATTCTGCCTCCTCATGGAAATGGTGACAGAAGACGTTGCAGAAGCCGTCAACAAAGCAGTAGGAGACACCCCCACCATCGGTATCGGTGCAGGATCCTCAACGACAGGGCAAGTCCTCGTCTGGCAAGACGCATTTGGCCTACGCCAAGGAAAAATGGCGCGCTTTGTCAAACAATACGCACATATCGCTGAAGAACTAACTGACGCAGCAAAAACTTATCGACAAGAAGTTCGTGACGGCACATACCCCGGACCCGAACACATCTTCAAAAACTCATAACAAGAGGCGGAGTGTGAAGAAAGTATCACACCACCACCCACACCAAACGAAAGAACTCTACTCATTCTCTGGCATGACACCTCTCAAAGGCAGAGAAAAAACGAGAGAGCTTATACAGTGTAGACAGAAACCCCATACAGTCACCGACGACTGAAAACAACACGAGGAGTACCATGGACCGCCAACAAGAATTTGTTTTGCGAACTATCGAAGAACGCGATGTGCGATTTGTCCGAATGTGGTTTACCGACGTCGTCGGCACACTCAAATCAGTTGCACTCGCCCCCGCAGAAGTCGAAAGTGCCTTCGCTGAAGGACTCGGGTTTGACGGCTCATCTATCGAAGGGCTATCCCGTATCTACGAATCAGATATGCTCTTGCAACCTGACCCCGCAACATTCCAAATTCTTCCATGGCGTGGCGACGAAGAACCCACCTCCCGCATGTTCTGCGACCTGCTAACACCTGATGGGAAACCCAGCGCTGCAGACACCCGAGGCGTCCTCAAACGTACCCTCGAAAAAGCTGCAAGTATGGGTTTTACCTGCTACACCTCACCAGAAATTGAGTTCTACCTCCTCAAATCTAAAGAACTAGGCCCCAACGGATTCCCCATACCAGTAGACTCCGAATCCTATTTCGATCACACACCCGGAGGAGTCGTCCAAGACTTTCGTCGCAGAGCCGTGACCATGCTAGAAGAAGTCGGAATCTCCGTCGAGTTCTCTCACCACGAAGCTGGTCCCGGACAAAACGAAATCGACCTCCGTCATGCAGATGCACTACAAACTGCAGATAATATTATGAGTTTCCGCACCGTCATCAAAGAAGTTGCACTCTCCCAAAATATCTACGCAACATTTATGCCTAAACCCTTCACCGAACACCCCGGTTCTGGCATGCACACACACTTCTCACTCTTTGAAGGCGACACCAACGCCTTCTTCGAAGCCGGCGCAGAATACCAACTTTCACGTACTGCACGGCACTTTATTGCCGGTATCCTCAAACACGCACCAGAATTTACCTCTGTCACAAACCAATTCGTGAACTCTTATAAACGGCTTTGGGGCGGGGGAGAAGCACCCAGCTACGTATCGTGGGGACACAACAACCGCTCTGCACTCGTGCGTGTGCCACTCTATAAACCTAATAAAATGCAATCAGCGCGCATTGAATACCGTGGTATTGACTCCGCCGTCAACCCCTACCTTGCGTATGCTGTTATCCTCGGTGCCGGACTCAAAGGTATTGAAGGCGAATACGAACTTGGGCCAGCGGTAGTAGAAGACCTCCAAGCCATGAGCTCTGCAGAGCGCCGTGCAATGGGATACCACGCATTACCGTTCTCCCTACACGACGCCATCCATAAAACAGAAGAATCTGAATTTATGGCAGAAATACTGGGAGAACAGGTCTTTGAACAATTCCTACGGAACAAACGCACCGACTGGGAAGCATACCGTGCTGAGGTAACCCCATACGAACTGAAAAATAATCTAGGAATCCTCTAAA
Source organism: Rothia sp. CCM 9419 (assembly GCF_048512815.1). Lineage (NCBI taxonomy): Bacteria > Bacillati > Actinomycetota > Actinomycetes > Micrococcales > Micrococcaceae > Rothia > Rothia sp. CCM 9419. The sequence continues at coordinate 84,212 of NZ_JBLXXY010000002.1, forward strand.
AAAATAGGGTAGAGCTAGCATCACCAGAAAACCACTCCCATGCTAGCTTTACCCTATTTTTCTCGCACTATCAGCAGTACCGGCATCCTCCTTTTAACAACGGGCAGGGAAAGGACACACCGTGCCACCGACACAACCGGCAACAGGAACACTGAGCATCGAAGAACTCGAACGCCGCGCACAACTTAGCCAAATGGTCGCCATCGGATTCTTTGATGCCCAAAAAAGTCTGCGTTGGCTTGACGCCCCCGAACTCAAAAACATTCACCGAGAAAAACTTTTTGAAGGACTACGCTACAGCCCCTCACCAGATAGTGCGCTCATAAGCCTCGTACGCCTACTCGAAAAAGCGCCACAACTAGAAAAAACCCTCAACGCAGAACAAACTCCTCTCGCAATATATCGACTCCTTGGAGCCTCCGAAGCACTTGGCGATTTTCTACTCCGACACCCAGAACATCTTGACGTCTTAACCTCCCCTCAAGAACACCTATTAGAAGAACCCTGCCCACCCACACTATTACCAGAGAAAGACCACGAACATCTCTGCCCACAAGCACCCCTAGACACCCAATACCGCCGTTCTATCCTCAACACCCTCGGCGCCAACCCCGAAGACGAAAACCCCACCGCAGAAAACTACGACAAAAACGCGTACATTACGCTTCGCACACTCTACCGGCGATACCTCTGCGAAATTGCTATCTGCGACCTCACCGCAGAAAACCCCCAAAAAATTATGCCTCTGGTAAGCCGAAAACTCGCCGACCTTGCATCTGCCGCCCTCGACGGAGCACTCGCTATTGCCCGCGCAGAAGCCAACAACAAATGGGGCACACACAACACACAACAAATACAACTAGCCATCATCGGTATGGGAAAATGCGGAGCCCGCGAACTCAACTACATCTCTGACGTCGACGTTATGTATGTTGTCGATACTAAGACCCTACCTGAATCCGAAACACCACTAACCGATGAACAAGTCTCACGAATCGCCTCAGAAATGGTTCAAACCATCTCAAAAGTTATCATGTCCCCAGCAAGCGAACCTGCCCTCTGGGAACTTGACCCAAACCTCAGACCCGAAGGAAAAGACGGAGCACTCGTCAGAACCATCAACTCCTACACCTCCTACTACCAACGATGGGCAGAAAACTGGGAATTTCAAGCACTCCTTAAAGCACGCCCCATAGCAGGCAACGCAGACCTCGGCTACCGATGGATGCAAAAAATTACCGGATTCATCTGGGAATCCTCAAATAGAGAAGGTTTCGTCTCCTCCGTACAAAAAATGCGCGCTCGCGTGACCGAAAATATTCCTGCACAGCATCGGGAACGCCAACTTAAACTTGGGCCTGGCGGGCTACGCGATATTGAATTTACCGTACAACTTTTGCAACTGGTCCACGGGCGTTTTACTCCCTCCGTGAGAACTCAAGCCACCACAGATTCTTTACAAGCATTAAGCAAAGCAAGCTTTATCGGGCGTGCTGACGCACAGAGTTTTGAAGAACATTATCAGAAGATTCGTCTGATGGAACACCGTCTGCAACTACGATACATGCGACGGACACACCTCATGCCTGAGAAAGATGAAGATATTCGGGTGCTGGCACGAGCTATCACTTCTCCTGAACATATCGGTGAGCAGACAGCACAAGGACTCATCAAAGACTGGACAAAAACTAAACGTGCCATTCGTTCTTTGCATGAGCGTCTTTTCTTCCGCCCTCTTCTGGCGGCTGTCTCACATTTATCTCAAAGTGAAGTCGCCTTAACCCCGGAAGAAGCGCAGGCTCGTCTTGGAGCTTTAGGCTATAAAGATACACGAACAGCGATGCGACATATCCAGGCGCTCACCCAAGGTATTAAACGTAGCGCTGAAATACAACGTACGTTGATGCCAGTGCTTTTAGGATGGTTCGCACAAGGTGTAGACCCTGACGCCGGATTATTAGGTTTCCGTCGATTATCAGAGTCTTTGGGCACAACACCTTGGTATCTGAGGATGCTCAGAGATTCTCCGGCGGCAGCTGAACGAGTCTGCCAGATTCTCTCGAGTTCACGTTTCATTGCGGATCTTCTAGAGGATGCACCAGAATCTATCGCGTGGCTAGATCATCAAGAAGATCTACTTCCACGTAGTGTGGAGGCTTTGCAAGAAGTTCTTCACAACAGCTTGATACGACATGAAGACACATCTGACGCAATTCGAAGTGTGCGGATGATTCGTCGCCGTGAAATTCTTCGTATTGCTATGGGCGAAGCCATCAATTTCTTGAACCTCGAACAGACCATGCAAGCGCTAACGACTATTGACCAAGTAACGGTCGAAGCGGCACTGAACATTGTTCTTCGCGAACGTTACACTCATACTCAACAAGAACCGAAAACTCAAGTGTGCATCATTGCGATGGGACGGCATGGCGGCTTTGAGATTGGGTACGGATCAGATGTGGATGTGATGTACGTTCATGAGCCATGTGAGGGGATTGATGAAAATGTTGCTGCCTCTGAAGCAACAGAGATTATTCATCGGATGGTACAGATCCTCAAACAGCCCTGTACACCACCTCTGCGAGCAGAAAAAATTCTTGATATTGATGCGAACCTTCGTCCTGAAGGTAAAACAGGGCCGATGGTTCGTTCTTTGGCATCGTTTAGAGAATATTACGAGCGTTGGGCGGATACATGGGAGTATCAGGCGTTGCTTCGTGCTCGTCCTTTTGCCGGTTCTCAGACACTTGGGCAGAAGTTTATGGAGTTGATTCGTCCGTATCGTTACCCTGCAACACTGACGGTGCAACAAATGATGGATATTCGACGTATCAAAGCCCGTGTTGAGAATGAGAGGATGCCTCAAGGCGCTGATAGAAACCGGCAACTCAAATTAGGCCGTGGTAGTTTATCTGACGTGGAATGGGTTATCCAACTGATACAGCTTTGCTGTGCATCTAAAATACCAGCTCTTCAAGTGACGGGAACTTTGCAAGCTCTGGAACAGGCAAGAATAGCTGGAGTTTTGAAAGACTCCGATGCAAATATTTTGGCTCAAGCCTGGAAACTAGCAACAAAGATTCGAGGATGTCAGGTGCTTCGAACGGGACGGTCTTCTGATGTGTTGACCAGTATGCGCACCGATTTAGAAGCAATCGCACGCTGGTGTGCTTACCCTGCAGGGCATACCCGTGAACTTGAAGAAGACTATTTACGGACGACGCGGCAAGCTCGACAAGTTTTTGAACGCCTTTTCTTCGATACTGATTTTCGCCAGCTCTAGAAGATTCCTCTTTTATGAGCTGTGTTTTTCAGCTTTAGATATTTGCTCTGTGAGGTCTTCTGGAGACAGGTTTGCTTGTGAGAACTCTGGGGTGAGTGGTAACTGTAGTTTGAGAGAGGTTCCCGGGCATATCTCTACGTGGGCTTCTTTGAGCTTAAAATCGACAACGTGCCCGCCTGCCTGATAGCTGTTTTCAATAAAGTGCGCGTGGCACCCAGGGACACCGATACCTTGCTCATAGATTGGTGTCCTAAAACCAACAATGGTTCCTTCACAATGGTCGAATTGGACAATATCTTCGTTCTCTGTTGCTTCTACCATCTTGGGGTACGGTTTGGATTGTTTAATGACGGTTCTGGTGCGAACCCATTCAAAAGAACCAACAATTTTGATGGCGTACATGTAGTTTTGTGAGACGGTGAAATCATCAAGTACCTGAGCTGCTGAACGTCTAAGAATGTTGTGTGGAAGGTCTCGTTTGATAACGGGGTTGAAATGAGTCACTACCGCAAAAGGTGTCTTTTGGTGCATTTGCGCAGGGCTGATAGAACCGTCGTGACGCATCTGGTAGCACTGCCCATCGAGGATAATCATCTCTCCGTCAAGCCCGTTAAACGTACCGATGCCAAAATCTCCGTGTGTGAGAAGTTCTTCAACTGTCATCTCTCCTTCGTAGACTCCGTCGAGTAATTGTGCCATGAGCCCAGTTTGAAATACTTCGTGAGGGCGCAATAAGGATTGAGGTGTTGTGATGTTCGAGGCGGATTCCATGTGCTGATTTAACTTTCTCAACGGGGGAGTAGAAATGAGGATATTGTTCTTTTTATTCTAGAGCAACTGAATTATGCGATGAATAGTGCTGTAAAAATACGAGAAAGGTCCTCCTCGAATAAAACGAGGAGGACCTTTCAATACTCATGCAATACGAGTGTTAGACACCGTAGTACATGGCGAATTCAAGTGGGTGAGGAACAAGAGAGAGAGGCTCAAGTTCTTGTGTTCGTTTGTACTCAATCCATGCGTTGATGAGGTCTTCGGTGAAGACATCTCCTTGGAGTAGGAACTCATGGTCTGCTTCAAGAGCTTCAAGTGCTTCAGCAAGACTTGCAGGAGCTTTCTTGATATCTTTAGCTTCTTCTGCAGGTAGCTCGTAGAGGTCCTTATCTACTGGAGCAGGTGGTTCAATACGGTTGCGGATACCGTCTAGACCTGCCATGAGCTGAGCAGCAAAAGCGAAGTATGGGTTACAGGAGGGGTCAGGGGCACGGAACTCGAGACGTTTCGCCTTAGGGTTGGTTCCGGTGATAGGGATACGGATACCGGCAGAACGGTTACCCTGTGAATACACCATGTTAACAGGTGCTTCATAGCCGGGGACTAGACGCTTATAGGAGTTGACGGTGGGGTTCGTGAAAGCAAGGACCGCTGAGGAATGCTCAATCAGACCGCCAATATACCAGCGTGCGGTGTCGGAGAGATTCGCGTAGCCGCGCTCATCGTAGAAGAGAGGTTCTCCGTTGTTCCATAGTGACTGGTGGCAGTGCATACCGGAACCGTTATCACCAAAAATTGGTTTAGGCATGAAAGTCACAGACTTACCGTATGCGTCAGCGGTATTTTTGACGACGTATTTGAATTTTAGAAGGTCGTCTGCTGCTTGGGTGAGGGTAGAGAACTTGTAGTTAATCTCTGCCTGTCCGGGTCCGCCTACTTCGTGGTGAGAGCGCTCTACTTCGAGCCCGACTTCGTCGAGTGCTACACAGATAGAGTCTCGAAGGTCTGCTTGTTTATCAACGGGGGATACGGGGAAATATCCACCTTTGGTGGGGGTTTTATTACCGAGGTTTCCGCCTTCTTCAACGCGTCCGGTGTTCCACTGCGCTTCGTCAGAGTCGACAGCGTAGAAGGAGCCTTGAGGCTGGACGTCGTATCGGACGTCTTCAAAGACAAAGAATTCTGCTTCAGATGCGAAGAACGCGGTGTCAGCAATACCTGTAGATTTGAGGTATTCTTCAGCGCGTTCAGCAACACCTCGAGGGTCACGGTGGTATGGTTCGCCGGTACGTGGGTTGACGATGGAGCAGGTGATGACCAGAGTTTTTTCAACGCGGAAAGGGTCTACGTAAGCAGAATTGACGTCGGGGATGAGCTGCATATCAGATTCTGCGATACCTTGGAACCCGCGGATAGAAGATCCGTCAAAGAGCTGTCCGTTGACGAAGAAATCGTCATCAATGGATTTAGCAGGAAGGTTGAAGTGCTGTTGCACGCCGGGCATATCACAGAAGCGGATGTCGACGAATACAACTTCTTCATCCTTGATGAAATCTAGAACTTCTTGTGCGCTGGTAAACATGGTCGGTTGTTCTCCTTAGATGAGTTTTGAGGCGACCGTAAAAATTTAGGTAATCCCCTGTGGTTGTTGTTAACCATATTCTGATATTTTTGCTCAGACGTATCTTTTATGTTTCGTGTTCGTAACATGAATGAGAGATGTAAGTCACCTCTAGGGTGTTCCTCTGACCATATGTGAAAAGTTAGATACTCTTAAACCGTGATGAAACGTGAAGATTTAGGATCATGGCTTAATGGCCCACCCACCGATCAAAAATACCCGGGCGAACATATGGGAAGACCTCAGCAAGGCCCTGGCTCTATCGCCCGTTTTGGACGAAGAATAATTGCTTTTTGTATCGACTGGTACTTGTGGTGGGCGGTGCTATACCTCTTGAACGTTCCACACCTACAAATATTCGTACTTCTTGTTGTTTGGGCATATCAAAGTATCACCATCGGCTTATACGGACATACCTTAGGGCATTTCTTATGCGGGATGCAGGTTCAAACAGTGGACGGTCATCCTGTAGGTCTTAAAAATGCTATCTTGCGTTCTACCTTAGTAATGCTCGTTCTTCCTGTCTTTATGATGGATGCAGATACTCGAGGCGTTCATGATAGAGTCCGCAATATGATTCTTGTACGTATCCGTTAATGTCTTCGAGAATATAGACATTAAATAAGGGTGGTTGGTGATGTACACATCACCAACCACCCTTAATTAATACTGGTCTTTTAGCGTCCGCGCATTGCCTGACGGTCAGGGCGCATACGGCTTGGATCAATACCCTTAGGAATGGGCAACATATTATTCTGCAATGAAGACAACCGATTATTAACGGCATGAACTTCTTGCTGGGTGAGCTGTTTAGGAAGCTTCTTCATCTGAGGAACAATTTTCTTCAGAGGAGTTTGTCCTTCACCGTTGCCAGAATGAATCACATGAACAGGAACGTTAGGAATCACTCGCTTAAGGCGTTTCTTCTCCTGATTAATAAGTGAAGAAACACGAGCTGGGGAACCTTCAGCGACCAAAACAATGCCAGGGCGACCAAGCGCACGGAATACAACGTCTTGGGTGCGAGGGTTAATAGCTACTGGCTGTTGTTCTACAATCCATCCTCGACGTAGAGAATTTAATGCTGCACCAGAGGCACCGGTCTGACCTTCAATCTGACCGAAGGCAGCTTTTTCTGCTTTTCGAGACAGAACCATAACAGCAACGAGAAGAGCAAAAGGAATACCGATAATAGTCCAAGTAATCCAGTTTTTCAGGAGGATGCCGATGAGGACAAAGGCAATAAGAACAGCTGCTGCCCAGAAGAAAAGAATCCAGCCAATACGAGGCTCAGAGGTGCGTGTCATAGCATAGACCTGCTTCATCTGAGCAAACATGCCAGGACCTTTATTCTTTTTCTTCTTTTCTTGTTGTGCGCGCTTTTCGTCGCGTGATGAAGTCACTGTGCGTCCTTCGCTTAAGGTGATGTGCTGGGGCACCCAACCACGCAGGCTGAGAGCGTACAAATATTTATTCTATATGACGTATCGGCTAAGACGACGTTGGAAAAAGAAAATATGCAGAGCAAAACGTGCCACTGACATAAGTTTTCTCTTAGTATCCTGCAGCTACTAGAGCAGAAGCCTCTTGCATTGCTCCGCCGTCGTCATCAATGTGAGCGAGTTCAGGAGGAATAGGGTAACCGTGATGTTTCATAGCACGTGCCCAGAGTCGTCCTGCACGGTAAGATGAACGAACCATAGGCCCTGCCATAACTCCAGCGAAACCGATTTCTTCTGCCATGGCAGAGTATTTGAGGAACTCTTGGGGTTTGACCCAACGATCAATGGGGTGGAAGAGCGGACCTGGTCGTAGGTATTGTGTCAAGGTAATAGTGTCGCACCCATAATCGTAGAGGTCGCAAAGGGCTTCGTAGATTTCTTCTTCGGTTTCGCCCATTCCAAGAATGAGGTTCGATTTGGTGATGAGTCCGGCTTCTTTACCCTGTTGAATCACTTCAAGGGATCGTTCATAGCGGAATGCTGGGCGAATCTTTCGGAAAATTCGTGGAACAGTCTCGAGGTTATGGGCAAAGACTTCTGGTTTAGCGTCGATGACTTGCTGTACGTCTTCTGGTGTGCCTTTAAAGTCAGGGATAAGGATTTCGACGCCTGTTCCCGGTGATACTTTATGAATCTGTCGGATGGTTTCTGCATAGAGCCATGCGCCACCATCGGGTAAGTCGTCTCGTGCAACACCGGTTACGGTGGTGTAACGTAGCCCCATTTTTTTAACGGATAGCGCAACTTTAATTGGTTCAGTACGGTCTAAAGCTACAGGTTTTCCGGTGGCAATTTGGCAGAAATCGCAGCGGCGAGTGCATTCTGAACCGCCGATGAGGTATGTTGCTTCGCGGTCTTCCCAACATTCGTAAATGTTAGGGCAGCCGGCTTCTTCGCAGACCGTATGCAAACCAGAGCCACGAGCGAGGTTAATCATGTCTTTATAGGCAGGACCAACTTTAGCTTTAGTTTTAATCCAGTGAGGTTTTTTCTCGATGGGGACTTCAGCGTTACGTGCTTCCACGCGCAATAGCTTGCGGCCCTCGGTAGCTACGCTCATCTTTAGTGCTCCTTTTTCTTCCAATGACCTGATGAAATTCTAATGCCATATGGGTCATTCATTAATAATTTATTGCGTGTGTGATGCAATGAAGTCTGTGATGTTTATTGTGCTCGCGGTTCAAAAGACTCGGCTAATTGGTCGCTATACCGTAAAAGCTCAGTTTCAAGAGAGTCTAATAATTCTTCAGGGGTAAAGCGTCTGCCAAGTTGTTCGCTAATGCTCGTCACTCCAGCATCGCTAATTCCACAGGGAATAAACTGGCTAAACGGCGCTAAATCGTTGCAACAGTTAATAGCGAAGCCATGCATCGTAGTATTTTTTGCGACGCGTATACCAATAGCAGCAATTTTTCGGTCTGGTGTGTTGCCTTCTCCGAGAACCCACACACCAGAGCGCCCTTGAACTCTTTGCCCCTGTATCCCTAGTTGTGCAAGAACATTAATCATGATGTCTTCACAGACACGAACATAACGCACCACATCAAGGGGCTCAGGCAGACGTACGATAGGGTAGCCGACTAATTGCCCTGGGCCGTGCCAGGTGAGCTTTCCACCTCTATCAATAGGGACTACTGGCGTGCTGGTATCTGCTGCGGGATATTCGTGTGCTTCGGTCCGTTTGCCAGCTGTGATAACAGGTTGGTGTTCTAATAACAACACCGTATTTTGTTGTTCATAAGCGGAGACTTTATCGTGAATGCGCTGTTGTAAAGAAAGCGCTTCAACATAGTCTACGTAATCGGGGGCAAAACCAACCCGCTTAATCTCTAAGCTCATATCTTCTACAGTATCCTTGTTTTTCTCTGTTCGGAAACTCCTCAAACGTGAGATTCGTCCGAGACCAGACAAAGGATAACCTAATTTTTTGGATAAATATGACAGAAATATTTCTCGAATAACATCTCTGTCCACAGCCTTATGACTAGTCGAAACGCTCTTTTGTGGATACCTGATGCCCTAAAAATTCTTCATCAGATATACCAGAGGTATGAGTACTCAGCCAGAGAATTACCCTCGTAGCATTTCCCTTGATCAATACGCTACTTTCCGATACTCCCTCGGGGCAACACAACAGCGAAGCTTATGGGCGGTAAGTTACCTTCCTGAAGAAGGGCATAATCCACTCTCTATCCCAGAAGGAAATTATGCCCTCGAAGAGATTTTCAACATCTCCCCAGCTGAAATGCGCCCTGCTGAAAGACTATGTTCTTTACCTACCCACGAAGACGTAGCAACTGTTTTTGCTATTTCCTCGGCAGGAGACAACGAATATATCTGGTATGAACAAACAGACGCAGGAACTCTCGAGAACCTTTTAAGTGAAAAAGGAAAAATTACGCCAGAAGAAGTGACAGGCATGGTTGAACAACTTTGCCGTGGTTTACGTTGGCTCCATGAACAGCAGATGGCGTACCGTGCGTTAAACCCTCGAAATATTGGTTTTACCAGTAACGGAAAGCTGAAACTATATGCTCCAGAACGAGAGTTACGTGGCGCAACCAAAACAGTTATTGAAGAGTATATTCGTCACGATACTTCAGCTCTTGCCTCTATTATTTGGCGATGTTTGACAGGGGAGGAGCCTGCAAATGCCAGTGATCGAACACCTCTACATTTCCTCTATCCGACGATGAATAAAGAGCTGATGTATTGTTTAGAAGCCGCTATCGATCACAGTGAACAGATGCCTCAACTTCACGAAATCTATCGCCTACTGGCACATGAGTTCGTGCCTCGTCCAGTGAATCTTTTCGCTAGTGCACATCCTCAAACACATGGAACCTTACCTGCTGAGCACCCTTGGAACCCGCCTACCCCTGAACAGAAAACTTCTTTTCAGCGATTCTTTGGGCGAAAGAGTATAGAGGTTCCCTCAGCCCTTGACCTTAACCAAGATGTACCATCTCATCGAATGAAAAAGTTTTTATCCGGCAAAATAACACGCCTTGTTCAGTTGTTGTCACAACGTAAAATTCTATGGGGAGCAGTCGCCGTCTTCGGCACATTCATCATAACGATGATGTATGGGGTGAGTGGGCTCTCTGGATTACCCTTAGCCGAACCGCACCAAGAAAAGACTCATACTACTCCTTCTTCTGAGGATAAAAGAACGGTGAGTTTGCCACAACATAGTGATGCTCCTTCTGCGCAGCAGGACTCTTCACCTTCTATTTATCCCGACCCACCTGAAGGAGAAGAGCTTGCTGAGCTCTTAGATGAACTCTTGCACAAACGTCAGGAATCTTTTTCTCAAAATCATCCATTGGTCAATACATATGCCGTGAAGGACTCTCCACAATATTTAGCTGATATGGCTTTACATGAACGCGATACTCAGCGAGAACTTGGAGAACAAAGTGTGAAACTAACTCACATACAGCAGGTTCAGGGGGAGAGCAATCGTATAGAAGTCCAAGCCGATATTGTGTCTTCTGCTCACAGTGCAAAACTTTTAACAGATGAAGAGAAACAGCGGTATGGGATTAAAACGGTGGGTGAACATGTGCAACAAACAGTGCGTTTTACTCTTCTACCAGATGATACAACGTGGAAAATCTATGATGCTCTCCCGTTGAATGGAGAATAAAAGAACGCGCTGTGAGCATCGAATTATTCATCGATACTCACAGCGCGTTCTAATCTGTGTGTAGAAATATTTTTAGTGCCAGAGCGTTGCTAGCGCGATATTGATGAGGGCAAGTCCACCAACAGCGTGAGCTAAGGGGATATTGCGTGCTTTTTCAAGCGTGCCAGCAGCTCGTGCTGCTTTATATTGACGTTGGCCCACAAAAGCGGCTACGCAGATAACGATTGCCAAGAGAATTTTGATGCCAATTTTCATATGGTTTAACTCTGCGTGCTGGGACATCTGAATAAAGTACAGGGCAAAACCTGTTGCTAGCTGGAGAAGAGCTGCATGAAATTGTCCGGGCAGGACGATTGCCTGTTTAAAATGTGCTACCCAAATTCCAAAGACTAATGCTGCTCCGACGATGTGTAAGAAAACTAAGAATGCAATGACCGTACTCATGTCTCTAGTCTACGGAACAAACAAATATTTTGCAGACACATTGACAGTAAAACTCTGTTCAGTGCTCAAAAACACGCAGATAAACAATGGTGGGTATGAACCACACAATGTGTGTGGCTCATACCCACCGACTCATAACTCAGGTTTTACCCTAAATCATAAAAACTATCGTTAGTTTTTAGAGACCGACCTCAGCTTCAAATGCAGCACCCTCGAGGCGAGTCTGCAAGAAGTGGAGGAAACGGCCCGCGTCTGCGCCATCAATGACGCGGTGATCATAGGTCAAGGAGAGGTAAGCCATGCTACGGATAGCAATGACATCGTTACCCTCTGCATCTTGAATCACTGCAGGACGCTTAACTGTTGCACCAATACCCAAAATAGCAACATTAGGCTGGTTAATAATCGGAGTGAAGAATACACCGCCGGTATTACCAATGTTGGAAATGGTGAAAGTGGAGCCAGAAAGTTCTTCAGGGTTAATCTGACCGGTACGTGCGCGAGAAGCAACATCACCAATCTTCTTTGCCAAGCCAGCTACGTTCAAGTTGCCTGCGTCCTGAATAACAGGAACAAGCAGACCCTTAGGAGTATCTGCAGCAATACCGATGTTCTCAGTGTTGTGGTAGGTAATTTCCTTGAGGTCTTCAGACATAGAAGCGTTGAACTGAGGGAACTGCTGAAGAGCCTCAGTAACTGCCTTAGTGAAGAACGGCAAGAAGGTGAGCTTAGCACCTTCACGTGCAGCAAACCCATCTTTTGCTTTGTTGCGAAGAGCAACAAGACGAGTCAAATCAACCTCAGCGACCTGAGTGAGCTGAGCAGAAGTTGCCAAAGACTCCACCATACGCTTTGCGATGGTCTGGCGGATACGAGGAGCTTTTTCAGTTGTTCCACGCTTTGAGGAGACCTTAGGTGCAGAAGCGCTCTTTTGTTCGGTAGCTGGGCTGGCAGTCGCAGCAACAGGAGCCGGTGCAGCAGGAGCAACAGGTGCAGCAAGAGCGGAGGACTTCTTTGCCTCTACTGCTGCCTGAATATCCTGCTTACGGATACGTCCGCCAACGCCAGTGCCCTTAATAGTTGAAAGGTCAATGCCCTCTTGCTTTGCCAACTTGCGAACAAGTGGAGTGACGTATACTTCGCCCTGTGCAGCAGTAGGAGCTTCAGCAGTAGGCGCCGCAGGAGCAGCAGGAGCAGCAGGAGCAGCAGGAGCAGCTGTAGGAGCTTCAGTCGCTGGCTCAGCTGGTGCAGAAGCTGGTGTAGCAGGTGCGCTAGACGCGCTACCGATAACAGCAAGAACCTGACCAACCTCAGCTTCTTCGTCCTCTTCAACACGGATTTCTAGAAGAGTACCTGCAGCAGGGGAAGGTACTTCGGTATCAACCTTATCGGTAGAAACTTCGAGAAGTGGTTCATCAACTTCAACGGTCTCGCCTACTTCTTTGAGCCAACGAGTGACCGTACCAGAAGAAACAGACTCACCAAGTGCAGGAAGAACAACTTCCTGTCCTTCTGCAGAACCAGTAGCAGCTGGCTCAGCCGGTACAGCAGGAGCTTCTTCCTGCTGAGCAACAGGAGCAGATTCTTCTGCGGCAGCTGCAGGCGCAGCAGGAGCGGCAGCACCAGAACCATCGCCAATCACGATGAGAGGAGCGCCAACTTCAACGTCAGCATCTTCTTCAACAAGAATCTGCTCTACAACGCCAGCTACCGGTGAAGGAACCTCAGTATCTACCTTGTCGGTAGAAACTTCGAGAAGGGGATCATCAACGGCTACGGTATCGCCAACTTCAACGAGCCAGCGGGTAACGGTACCCTCGGTTACGGATTCGCCCAATGCGGGCAGTTCTACTGTGTGGGACATATCTTCCCGTTCTCCTTGTGAATTCGGAAATTATAAAAAAGTGGAGGTGAAGGCGTAACAACCTTAGCTGATACGCCAACACAAAATACTGAGAAGTATTAGCCGTGTAGGGGAGCCCCAGCAAGTGCCATAGCAGCTTCGCCAAGAGACTCATTCTGAGTTGGATGTGCGTGAATGAACTGTGCTACATCCTCAGGGAAAGCTTCCCAAACAACCCACATCTGAGCTTCGCCGATTTGCTCACCCATGCGCTTACCAATAGCATGAACACCGACGATAGGGCCATCTTTCTGGCGGACAACCTTAACGATGCCGCCAGTACCCAAAATCGCTGACTTACCGTTACCAGCCAAGTTGTATTCAGTAGTTTCGATATTTTCAGCACCGAACTTTTCTTCAGCCTTAGGCTGAGAATAGCCGACAGAAGCAATTTCAGGTTCGCAGAAAGTAACCTTAGGGATGTTAACATCCTCAACAATCTGAGGGTTCAAACCAGCAATTTCTTCTGCAACGAAACGACCCTGCTGGTAGCCGCGGTGTGCCAACTGAACGCCAGGAACAATATCACCAATAGCGTAGATATTGCCAACACCAGTGTGTAGACGCTCGTTAGTGATAACAAAACCGCGGTCCATGGTAAGCCCCTGCTCTTCATAACCGAAACCAGCAGTGTTGGGGCCACGACCAACAGCGACAAGAACGATATCTGCTTCAAAGACTTTTCCGTCAGCCAAAGTAACTTTAGCGCCGTTAGCATCCTGTTCAACCTTCTCAAAAAGAGTTCCGGTGTTAAACTTGATGCCACGCTTCTTGAACTCACGTTCAAGAACTTTAATGATGGAAGGATCTTCGTTAGGTACGAGGTGAGGTAGACCCTCGATGATAGTAACCTCAACGCCCATGGAGTTCCACATAGACGCAAACTCAGAACCAATGACGCCGCCACCAAGAACGATAGCGCTCTTGGGCAGGTAATCCATCTGAAGTGCTTCGGTGGAGGTAAGAACTCGGTCACGAATCTCTAAGCCAAAAGTCTTTGATACAGAACCAGAAGCCAAGATGATGTGCTTGCCCTTATAAGCAGTTCCATCAACAGTGATGGTATCGGTAGCGGTCAGTTTACCTTCACCAGAAATAACGGTGACTTTTTTCATCTTCAAAAGACCAGAAAGTCCCTTGAACTTTCCTGCAACGATGCCGTCTTTGTAATCGCGAACTTTACCCATATCAATGGATTCCACGGTTGCGTTAACGCCGTATTTGGATGCTTCACGAGATTCCTCAGCTAATTCCGCTGCGTGCAAATACGCTTTGGTCGGAATGCAACCGGTGTGAAGACAGGTGCCACCGAGTTTTTCTTTCTCGATAAGACCAACGGTGAATCCTAGCTGAACTGCGCGAAGAGCTGCTGAATAACCAGCGCTTCCGCCACCGAGGATGAGAATATCAAATTCTTGAGCTATTGCCGTATCGGGCACTTTTGCGCTCCCTTGCGTAGATTGGAATAAATCCATTTTGCTTAAGGTTTCGGTTCATCGACCTAAAAGTCTGCTCTCTTACAAAGTTCTCAGAAAGAGCGCAGATAGCCTATGAACTCTCCTCTCTACCGTACCGCAACTCAGATGTGTGGAGTGTACAAAGGTGAAAGTGTTACACATGTTTTAGGAAGAACACATCACACTGGGGTAGAGGTCACGTTTAAAAACACCCCAAAAAGTTCTATGTATTAACAAAGTCGGGCTTTTTGCGTGTGCAAAAAGCCCGACCCTCGCCTTTGAACCTATCTTAACGACGTTAGGAAACTAGAGACTCCACAAACGTCAAAAGTGTTGCAACCGACATGCCAGTGCCTTCCTTAGGGGTAAATCCATAAGGAGATTCCTCATTAAAAGAAGGACCAGCGATATCAAGGTGTGCCCAAGGAATCTGCTGTTCATCAACAGAGCCAACAAACTCTTTGAGGAACAACCCAGCGCTTAGCATTCCACCATAACGGCCACCGATATTCTTCAAATCAGCAACGGGAGAGTTCAAGCTTGCGCGAAGATGTTCTGGTAAAGGCATAGGCCAGAAGGTTTCTCCTGCCTGACGTGAAGCCTGAACAATATCTTCACGAACCTTCTCATCGCCCATAACTGCCGCATAACGAGCACCTAGAGCAACGAGTTGAGCTCCCGTAAGTGTTGCAACATCAATAAGAACATCAGGTGCTGACTCAGAAGCGTATGCTAAACCATCAGCCATGACAAGACGTCCCTCTGCGTCAGTATTGAGAACCTCAACAGTTTGCCCGTCACGCATCGTCAAAACATCTTCAGGGCGGATAGCTGTACCACCGGGCATGTTCTCTGCCAAGCACAAAATTGCTGTAACAGCTACAGGCAGTTCAAGTTCAGCAGCAGCTGCAACAACATTCAGTACGGTTGCTGCACCAGCCATATCGCTTTTCATGGTCATCATTGCATTGCCTGGCTTGATGGAGTTTCCACCAGAGTCAAAAGTGATGCCTTTGCCAACTAAAGCAACGTGTTTTTGAGCGCCTTCGGGAGCGTACTTTACCTCGACCATACGTGGAGGTCGTGCGGAGCCCTGTCCTACGCCTGCAATGCCGCCAAAACCGCCATCTTTGAGTTCTTGTTCATCAAAAACTTTAACTGTTACATCTTTGAGGTCAGCAACACGTTCTGTAGCTTTCTGAGCAAACGTTTCAGGGTAAAGGGAAGATGGGGGTGTATTCACCAAACGACGTGTAGAATCCACCGCTTGACCAAGAATCAGTGCACGAGTGAGAACATCAGAAGCTGCATCAGATTCTACTTCGGTCACAATGGTGATATTCTCGACCGCAGTCTTAACAGAATCTGCAGTGCGAACTCGCAACTGTGGATCGCTAAAAGCACCCAGCGCAGCACCTTCAGCGATAGCAGCTACCTCAGCAACATTCTGTGCTGGTAGAGCAAGAGCAACATCTGAGAATCCTGCAAGCTGGCGGATAGCAGAACCTGTGGCGTAACGTAACGCATCAATATGTGCTTGAGTATCTTCCTGACGTGCTCCTAGACCGATTAATGCAAGAACATCAGCATTGGTCTCATCGACACCAGGTAAACGATGTAATTGATCTGCAGCACCGGTTACTCCCAGATCCTCAAGAACTGCTTCAAGCCCCTGCGCTGTTTCTTCGCCCAAAGGACCGCGCTCAAGAACTGGACCTTCTGTAGAAGAATAAACTCCTAGGACAAGAATCTGAGCCTCAATAGCTTCAAGGTCGGGGGAAGCGACTGAAAAAGTAAGATCGGATGAATCAGACATTATTCTCCTCATCAAGATAGATGGTAGTGTTTGGACTCTTAAAGATCTTTAAGTCGATAATGTTCCTACCGTTTATAGAGACATAATCAAAGGCGAGATAGATAAGAGTTGTATCTCATACTATCTTGCACCATGACCAGAAGACAGCTGTTTGAACTAATACAACAGAGAAGAAACAGAGAGTTTGCCGATTTCTCTGATTACACTAACTTAAGACATGCTCTAATACAGAACAGGTTCAGCCTTCTTGAACGTGTAGATATACTAGAGTGTTTCAAGAACTCAAGAGCATAACGGTACGAGAAAATGAGGGAGGGAATATGCTCAATCCAGAAGACTTATATGAGGAACAATCTGGGATGCTCAGCCATCCGCGTATTCAAGGGCTTCCTCTGCTGGTGTCTCTAGAGCCTCCACATGATATTGGCGGAACCGCCTATGGGGTAGCCGACGTGTTACGCAAAGAACTAGAACATATTAAGCTCGCTGAATTCGATTTTGACCAGCTATGCCGCTACAGAGAACGAAGCTTGCACTCTTTATTCCGTAAAGGCCTCTTTGACGAGATGTCTCTACCTGAGGTGAACTTGTACCTCATGGAAGATCACCTCAAACAGCCATTTTTGCTTCTTGCCGGTGCTGAACCTGACTATCAGTGGCAACGATTTGTCCAAGCTATACTGCGTATCATCCGTCAAGTTAAAAGCTCTTATGTCATGCTCGTGTCTGGGTACGCGATGTCCTTTCCTCACACTCGCCCTATCGTCGTAACGATTCGTGGCTCCTATGAGGAAGTTGTTGCCCCTCTGCGTACCGTCAACCATGTTTTTGAGATGCATCAGTCACATACTGATTTCTTAGAATATATGCTTGCTCGTCAGAACATTAAAACAGTGAAATTTAATGTGCATGTGCCACGATACCTAGGAGACAACTTTTTACCGCAAGCTGTATTACGGGCATTGGAACACATTACGTTGGTCTCGAAATTGTCTCTACCTCTTGAAAAAATGGTGGTGGCTTCAGGACAAGCTCAAAAAAGCATTAACGAGATGTTCAAAGACAACCAAGAAATTGCCTTCCTTATTAAAAAATTTGAAGAAGAGTATGACAGGTATATGAAGCATTATCCTCTCAACATGCTGGAGCTAGATGTTCAGGAAAATGATTCTTTACTTGACCGCGAGACGATAGGTCAAGAAATTGAAAAATATCTTGAAGAATTAGGGGAAAGCTCTTCTTCTGACTCATCGAATGCTGATAAACCTGATTCGCCGAGAACCTCATGATGATAAAACATAGTTCATGATGTCGATACCTATCGACATCATGAACTAACAACTCTGATGAGAGCCTACTTAATTGCTGGAGACCTATGAAGTCTCTCCTTAACCTAAAAATACAAGTAGCTTTTTCTCGATGATTGCAGGAGCTGGGGTATTGCCCTCTTTCATCCGTCACGTCTTATCCACAGTTTTCTGATACCCAGTACTTTTAGCCATAATCCTCATGCACAGTGGAGATATGGCATCTTCACATCACCCTTATTTTTTCGAATCCTTAGCACCTCACCCTGACTCACCTGCTCATGCCGTGGCGTACATCGTGCACCAACTAGGTTATTGGCCTGAAGACTCCGTTGTTCTCGTTCTTGCTGACACAACGCTCGGGCCTTTAGTACGTATCGATAGCAGGCAAGAATGTTCTCGCCAAGAATCGATAGCATTGATAACCCATCTTGTTCAGACGCTTTCCGAAAAACCCATAACCGAGGATAAGCTACCGTATTTTTTACTTGCCGTTTTTGGGCCGAACACACCCACTCGTAGAAGACAACTAGAAAATAATCTTAACCAACCTCCTTGTATCGAAGAGATTGAAACTGATCGATTAGCATCTGCGCTGTGTACCTACTGGCAACACGTCGGTATAGAGGTTGCATCGGTGCATCAAAAGACGCTCCTTGACGTCTTATATATTGGAGAAGTTTCGTATTGGAGAGCTCATCGAGATACCCACGAAATGATGTTGAGCGGATTCATCGATGAGGTGCAACGAACCGATGTCTACCTTAACTTGCTACTTGCTGGTTCTTGTGTTGCGCCCTGTGAGCTAGAAGCACAGAAACACTATTTACCTTCGCTAGAGAAAAGCCGTGATGTAGAGTCTAAGAACTGGTGGGAGGAAGAAATGGTGTTATGGCTGAAGGAATACCTCCAACACATTAAAACGCCAGATAGTGCCTATGCACAAGATTTTTTAACTCAAAAATACTATGAGAATATTTTGTGGAACCACGCCCTTATCCACGTAATAGAAACAATAAACCAATATCAGCGAACAGACTCAGCAGAGTTTGCTGATGCCATACGAAAAATACTAGACCCACACCTTATTGCTTTTCTTGGGGCAACATTAACGTCTGAACTTAGCGCACAATCTGTTATATATACCGTAGCTCTAGGCATAGACGAAACATCTTCTTTGTACCAGAAATTATCCAGCGCATATAAGAACTATCCGACGCATGAGATTCTTTGCCCACTTGGGTACGAACAATATCTGAGGCAGGCTAAAAGAATGATGAAACAAAAGACTAAAAAATCTCAACAACAAGATAGGGATATGCTTAATCTTTCACTTGAGAAATTTGCGTCAGTGCTCCTAGGGAAACATCGTATAAAACCTGATCCCCAAAGAATTGCTGCCATGGAGATTTTATGTGCTCTGATTCTTCGCGCATATGAAAAACCTGATACTGCGCGAGCTTACGTTCTTTTGGCATGGGGGAGTTGGGCTATTGGACAAGGCACTAAGGCTCGTGAATATCTTCGAAAAGTGCAGGAACAACTTCCCACGGAAGAACTTTTTCTCAAAAATATAGAACAACTTCCACCGTGGCTAGGCGGAGAATTTTAAAAGAACGTTAAAAACTCTTGACAATAGAGCTGAAATCTGAGTTTATGTGGTGCGAATTATGAAAAACAGAATCAACGCCACACCGATAACCTACCGCAAGGAGCCGTAAATATCTGACATACTCTATTACTGACCCCGTACGAGTCTGCGATAAGACAGTATCAACGAGTTGGAATAATCTACAGATGACCATTGTTATCTATGGTAGAACCCTCGT
Organism: Rothia sp. CCM 9419; assembly: GCF_048512815.1. Lineage (NCBI taxonomy): Bacteria > Bacillati > Actinomycetota > Actinomycetes > Micrococcales > Micrococcaceae > Rothia > Rothia sp. CCM 9419. Next base: position 103,797 of record NZ_JBLXXY010000002.1, read on the forward strand.
CTGATGATGCTTATCGTGATAAGCAGACTTGACAGGGTCTTAGGTGTTTTGACTACAAGACACCCCCACTGTCTGTAGTCTGTCAAATAGAAAGGTACTCTGTGTCACCTGCTGCACGTAAGAAGGTTGATGAAGCGGAAGAAAACGCTACACAAACCGCTACTGCTCAAAAGAAAAAAACTACTCGGACTAAAACAACCGCTAAAACTGCTAAGGCTGCTCAAGAACCTAACGAAGCTACTGCTGTAGAAGAAACTGAAGGCACTCAACCTAAAGCTCAGCGCAAAACTAAGAAAACTTCTACTACAAAGAGCACCAAAACCAAAGCAACTTCTAAAAAAGCTGCGAACGAAGAAGACGAAATTCTCGACGAAGACATCGAAGCCGAAGAACTCGACATCGACGTCAGCGATGAAATTTTAGACACCGATGACCTCGATGAGGACGTCGATGATGAAGAGAACGCCAAAAAAGAAGAAAAGAAGCAGACCGAAGAAACTGCTGCTAAACGTAACGGCTTTGTTCTTACGTCAAATGATGAAGACGACGCCCCTGCCCAGCGCGTTATCGCACCCGGCGCAACCGCTGACCCCGTCAAAGATTATCTCAAACAAATTGGTAAAGTATCTCTTCTGAACGCTGAGCAAGAAGTAGACCTTGCGATGCGTATTGAAGCTGGACTTTACGCAGAACATAAGCTCAAAGAAAACCCACAAATGGACCGTGAGCTTAAAAAAGAACTTCGTTGGGTCATCCACGACGGACGTCGTGCCAAAAACCACCTTCTTGAAGCAAACCTACGTTTGGTCGTATCTCTAGCGAAACGTTACACCGGACGAGGAATGCTGTTCTTGGACTTGATTCAAGAAGGAAACCTCGGTCTAATCCGTGCTGTTGAAAAGTTTGATTATTCTAAAGGTTTTAAATTCTCAACGTACGCAACATGGTGGATTCGCCAGGCTATTACCCGTGCAATGGCTGACCAAGCGCGCACCATTCGTATTCCTGTGCACATGGTTGAAGTCATTAACAAATTGGCTCGTGTGCAGCGTCAGATGCTTCAGGATTTAGGTCACGAACCTACCCCTGAACAGCTAGGTGAAGAACTCGATATGGCTCCAGAGAAGGTTATTGAAGTACAGAAGTACGGACGTGAACCTATCTCCTTGCACACGCCTTTGGGTGAGGACGGAGACTCAGAGTTTGGCGATTTGATTGAAGATTCAGAGGCCGTTGTACCTGCTGATGCAGTGTCCTTTACACTATTGCAAGAACAGCTTCATTCTGTCTTAGACACTTTGTCTGAACGTGAGGCAGGAGTAGTTGCCATGCGCTTTGGTATGACAGATGGGCAGCCTAAAACTCTCGATGAAATCGGTAAAGTTTATGGTGTAACCCGTGAACGTATCCGTCAGATTGAGTCTAAGACGATGTCTAAACTTCGTCACCCATCACGTTCTCAGGTACTACGAGACTACCTAGACTAAAAATAATATTTGGAATAAAACTAATGAAAGTTAGGGGGTTCTTCCTCAACCTGAGATTTAGGTTGAGGAAGAACCCCCTAACTTTGTTTCTAAAATAAAATAAGTATTTTTCATCTTTAGTTGACAAAAATTCATGCACTCGTGATAGATTTAACGGAATCTATCTATGTGTTTCAACTCACTAGTATAAGCCTATTGGGGAATCCAACAGTGAGAGCGTGCGTAGATTAGTGCTTCGAAATATGTGATTCTTAACTACTGTTTTTAGGTATCTGATGAAAGTGCAAACCAAGGACTTGAGGAAAGTCTATAAAGATAAGGGCTCGAAAGATAAGGAGATAGTTGCTCTATCTTCTCTAAACCTAGAACTCAACGCCGGTGATTCTTTAGGGTATATTGGTTTAAACGGATCAGGAAAATCAACTACACTCAAGATGCTCGTTGGAGTCTTGGCTCCGACTTCTGGAACTATTCTTTTAAACGGCTATAACCCTTTAACCGATCGGAAGAAAATTTCTCATAGAGTAGGGTATCTTTCACCTCTTAAAAGTCAGCTATGGTGGGACCTTCCTCCTATTAATACTTTCAGAATGATTTCACTTATTTATAAGATACCTAAAAAACAATGGAAGTCTGATCTCGATTATTTATCTGATAAGTTATCTTTTGATATCAACAATAAAAATCCTATACGAACTTTATCAACAGGAAATAGAGTTAAAAGCGAAATAATTTCTACTTTATTACCTCGTCCAGATCTATTAGTTCTAGATGAACCGACATTGGGCCTTGATATTGTATCCCGCGTAAGTATTTTAGAAACTATATCTGATATGCAGAGAAAATATGGCATGACTCTTATCTTTACTAGTCATGATCTTGAAGATGTTGAAACTATTTGTGACCAAATAATGATTATTGATTCTGGAAATATTATTGAACACTCAACTGTAAAAGAAATTAAATCAAAGTACAGAGAGAAAAGAAAAATACGAATCGAACATGCCCCTATATCCCATCATGAAACCCTCGATGACAGTAAAATTTCTTTGGTGTCTGAATCTGTATTTGAATATGAAATAGGGGCTAAGGAAAGTATTTCCGACCTTGTCAAGTTAATCCCCTTTGGTCGAGAAATCGTCGATATGAAAATAGAATCTCCTTGTTTATCTGATATAGTGCTCGACATGCATAAAAAACATGGTTAAAAAAATATTTTTATTTATTTATATTTTACACTGTGAAATAAAAACTGTATTTAAATATAAGTTTTCTTCGCTTTTGTTGATTATAGGACCAACACTTCTGGTAGCTATCCAGTATATTCTTTGGACATACGTTTATCGTGAATATGAGTATATCAATGGGTTTACCTTAGAAAATATTATTCTTTACGTGGTTATTGTGAGATTTTGGTCTTTTATATTACCGGGGTTCTTTCTTGCAAGTAGTGTTGAACAAAGGGTAAAAGATGGATCAATTGTTAAAGATCTTATTCAGCCTAACTCTATTATATTATTTTAGTTAGCGCGAGTATTAGGTAGGTCAGTCGTTTGGATTCTTTTTCTTACCCCTTTATTTTTACTAATGTATTTATTTTTTCATTTAGTATAGAGCTTTATATCATTAGTATTCTTTATTATATTTTTGGATATTTGATTGCTTTTTTTGTGTCAGTTATAGTGTCTATATTATCATTTAAGATTCAAAAAATCGATGGCGTTAACGAGCTGAGGGACTCTGTTATAGCTTTACTTGGTGGATCAATTATTCCATTAGACTTTTATCCCAGTTACATTCAAGATGTTGTTAAGTTTATGCCCTTTAAATATATCTATTATGAGCCAACAGCTATTCTTATAGGCGTTAATGACTATAGTGGTGAAGGATTGCTGATATCCGGTTTTTGGTGTTTATTACTCTCGTTAATATCTTTATTTTTATTAAAGTTCCTAAGAAAAAGAATAGTATTTAATGGTGGATGATTTTCATGATTGTTTTTATACTTAAGGTAATGTATTTTCAGTTCATGTCAAGTTATGTATCGAACTTGTCCCACCAATTTAATTTTATCCTAAGTAATATAGGAACATTTTTGCAAGCTCTTTCTGGGGCACTCGTTTATATTATTACTTTTAGCTCGATAGATTTTGTTGCTGGGTGGAGTTATGCTGATTGGGTTTTAGTCTTAGGGATTGTGATTTCGTCTAGAGGTTTATGGAACATCTTTTTTTCAGGTATTCTAGATCTTCCTCAGCTAGTTAGGACAGGGCAATACGATAATATAATTAATATGCCAGTTCCCTCTTTGGTGATACTATCTTCTTCTAAAATTAATAGTGAACTTTGGGGAGAGTTCTTTATTGGGGTATTTCTGATTTGTTTATCGCTTGTAAAGGGGTACGCTGTTTCAAACATTTTATTTCTCTTGGTACTCTTTATCTCGGTGGTAATGGGTACTTTAATTTACTTTTCTTTTTACATTATAGTGATGTCTGTTTCATTTTGGCAGTTTAATAGCTTAGGTCTATTAATAATTTTTGAGAGACTGGATGAGTTGTCTAAAGTTCCTCTTAACATTTTTCCTTCTTGGGTTAGAGGTATTTTGTTAACTATAATTCCAGTGGGTTTAATTGGTTATATTCCAGGCGCTTATTTATCGGGAAAAGTGAATATATATTTATATCTATCTTCCGTTCTGGCTTCAATTTTATTCTTTTCTTTTTCAGTATTTTTTTTATAAAATGGGAGAGAAAAAATATTTAATGCGATAAGTTGTTGTCTATAAAAATATTTTGTGGTTATTAGATGAAACGATACTAGTGCGAAAATAGCGCTCTTAAGATTTTCCCTCTGTCTGCTTTAGACGATGAACAGTATGCGACTAGGATGTCTCTGTAATGTTATAGTTATGAACTGCAGCTTGTAGGCTTTGCCTTATAGATACTTAGTACATGCATATATTTCTCAAATAAGGACCTTTCGAGGAGAATACCGTGGCAACCTCTTCATATACCGCTCGAAACCTTTCCGTCCTCGAAGGGCTCGAAGCCGTACGTAAACGCCCCGGTATGTATATCGGTTCAACCGATTCTCGTGGTTTAATGCATTGCCTCTGGGAAATTATTGATAACTCTGTAGACGAAGCTCTTGCCGGATACGGGCAATCCATCGACATTGTTCTGTACCGTGATGGCTCAGTAGAAGTTCGTGACGACGGGCGAGGTGTCCCGACCGATATCGAACCTCGCACCGGACTGAGCGGTGTGGAAGTGGTGTACACCAAACTTCATGCTGGTGGAAAATTCGGTGGAGGCTCCTATGCTGCCTCTGGTGGTCTGCACGGTGTCGGCGCTTCCGTTGTTAATGCTTTATCAAGCCGGTTAGATGTGCAAGTAGACCGTGGTGGGAAAACCTACCAAATGAGTTTCCGTCACGGCATCCCTGGAGTGTTTAAAGACGGGAGGACACCAACACCACAAGCCTCTTTTACCCCTTCACAAAAAGAAAACGATTCCTTAGTTGTTATCGGCAAGGCTAAACGAGGTGTGACCGGAACCCGCGTACGCTACTGGGCTGATCCACAGATTTTTACACCAGATGCAAAGTTCAGTTATCAGGAACTTGCTCAGCGTGCTCGCCAAACCTCATTTCTCATTCCGGGTCTACGCATCGCCATTCGTGATGAACGTCGGCTAGCTGGCACTCCCGGCGAACACGACACCTACGAAGAAGTGTTCCACCATGATGGCGGTATCTCTGAATTTGTTGAGTATCTTGGGCATGATTCATCTGTGACAGATATTTGGCGTTTTCAAGGGCGTGACACCTTTACTGAAACTGTTCCTGTTCTGGATGAAGAAGGACATTCTCAGCTTCAAGAAGTGGAACGTGAATGTGAAGTTGATATTGCCCTGCGGTGGGGGATTGGATATGACACAACTGTTCGTTCTTTCGTTAACATTATTTCTACCCCTAAAGGCGGCACTCACCTCACAGGCTTTGAACAAGGGCTTTTGAAGACCTTTAGAAAACATCTGAGTGATAATGCCAGAAAATATAAAGTTGGTGCTCAAGATAAGTTTGAAAAAGACGATATTCTTGCTGGACTAACAGCGGTACTCACTGTTCGTTTAGCGGAACCGCAATTTGAAGGACAAACAAAAGAGATTCTTGGTACCTCTGCGGTACGTCAGATTGTCTCGAAAATTGTGAGTACTCAACTAGCCCAGAAACTTAAAGCGACAGCTCGTGCTGATAAACAGCAGGCTCATTCCTTAAGCGAAAAAGTTGTGGCTGAGATGAAATCACGTATCTCAGCGCGAGTTCATAAAGAGACTCAGCGGCGAAAAAATGCTTTAGAAACCAGTTCTATGCCCGCGAAACTTGTGGATTGTCGTTCTCACGATGTCGCTCGTTCTGAACTTTTTATTGTTGAGGGAGACTCTGCTCTAGGAACAGCGCGTCTGGCTCGTTCGTCAAGTTATCAGGCTCTTTTGCCGATTCGCGGAAAGATTCTGAACGTTCAGAAAGCTTCACTGACGGATATGTTAGCTAATGCTGAATGTGCCGCAATTATTCAGGTTCTTGGTGCAGGCTCTGGTCGAACCTTTGATGTCGAAAGTATCCGCTACGGCAAGGTTGTGATGATGACGGATGCTGACGTTGACGGCGCACATATTCGTACTTTGCTTTTGACCTTGTTCTATCGTTATATGCGCCCTATGGTTGAAGCCGGTCGAGTCTATGCTGCGGTGCCTCCGTTGCATCGAGTTGAAGTCATTCATCGTGGACGGGCTAACGAGATGATTTATACGTATTCTGAACGTGAGTTAGAAGAACTTTTGCGCCGTTTAGAAGATGAAGGAAAGAACTATAAAGAGCCGATTCAACGATATAAAGGGTTGGGTGAGATGGATGCTGACCAGCTCGCGGAGACGACGATGGATCCTCGCCATAGAATGTTGCGTCGTATTCGCATTGAAGATGCGCAAGCTGCTGAGCAGGCTTTCTCTTTGTTGATGGGTTCAGAGGTTGCTCCTCGCAAGGAATTTATTATTAACAGTGCCCATAAATTATCTGATGACCAAATTGATGTGTAGTTAGTGTCTTGTTGTTCTTTTCCTGTGTTGTGTTCTCGAGGGTAATGGCAGATTGTTCCGGGATTGTTAGAGGATGATTTTTCTCGAGAGTATGTGCGTCGTTCTGTCGATGAATTATTTTTAGAGCGCGAGAGTGTTGCTCGTTTAGGGCTTCTTGGTCCGCGTGGATAAGTGCTTGCGTCCTTTTACTTTGCGACACGCTGGTGTTTGAGTAGAGATAAAGTGCAATAATTTTTATGAAAAAAATCACCACTATTCTCTATGGTGTTTCATGACAGATTATATAAAGGTGTCAATATATGGGTGGAAAATCTTTACGAGATAGTTTCAAATCTACTTTTTCTCATTGGCTGAAAACTTTTTGAAACACCCAAATAATGCTATTTGACTAGGGTAAATATTGATACTTAGGGGAGTGTTGTCAATTGTTGAAAAAAGCCCAGAACATAAAAAGTGCTTACTGTGAAAATAACCTTTAGAGCAACGTCAAGTCCCCAACTTAAAAGAGTAAATGACAGGGTGTAAACGACTATAAGACAAACCTTGCAACACACCGTAATCTAAATGTGATAAAGCGTGAGTCTCAACAACTCACGGCTCACACATTAAGGTTTATAAAAGGATACAAGCAGTGGATCCACTACTTATAGCACGGTGGCAATTTGGCATCACCACCGTATACCACTTCTTCATGGTGCCTCTGACACTAGGTCTCGGCCCTCTTGTCGCGTACTTCCACTGGAAATACGTCAAAACTGGAAGTGAACGATTTAAACGTCTCACCAAATTCTGGGGAAAACTCTTCCTGATCAACTTTGCCATGGGCGTCGCAACAGGCCTCGTCCAAGAATTCCAATTCGGTATGGCATGGAGCAACTACTCACGATTTGTCGGCGACGTCTTCGGTGCCCCCCTAGCAATGGAAGGCCTCTTTGCTTTCTTCTTCGAATCCACCTTCATCGGACTATGGATTTTCGGCTGGGGTAAACTCTCACCTAAAATTCACGCATGGACTATCACCATCGCCGTTATCGGTACCTGGATCTCCGCATACTTCATCCTTGTAGCAAACTCTTGGATGCAACACCCCGTCGGTGTAGAAATGGTTGACGGACGCCCCGTCATGACCGACATCCTCGCCGTGCTCTTTAACATCACCGCGGTACTCACCGTCCCACACGTTATTACCGGTGCACTCCTCGTCGGTGGAGCCTTCCTCGTCGGTATCTCTTGGTGGCATCTTTGGAAACGCCGTAAAGACGGAATCGACACCGTCGTTGACGGAAAAGTTGTCATCGGTGAGCGCGCTGAAGGCGTTCGCGACAAAGAAGATTTTCACGCTTGGCGCTACGCCCTACGCTTTGGTGCAATCGTAGCCCTCGTCGGATTCCTCGGAACCGCCTTTACCGGCCACGCACAAGCCCAGCTGATGATTCAACAACAGCCACTTAAAATGGCAGCTGCAGAAGCCGCCTGCGAAGACACCACAGCGTTCTCCCTCTTCTCCTACAGCACCAACCCCGGTAGCCAGAACTGTGCAGATATCCATACTGTCCTAAAAATTCCTGGTCTGCTTTCCTTCCTTGCTCACGAAAACTTCACAGAAGAAGTACCCGGCGTCGAAACCCTCCTCAAGGAATACCGCGAACAGCTAGGAACTCACTACCCTAACCAGCCAGAAGTCTACGGCGAGTACGCAGGACAAGAAATTCAATACACACCGCTGGTTGAAGTTACCTACTACGGCTTCCGTGGCATGTTCACCCTCGGTGGTATGAGCGCATTGATGGCTATCTACGCGCTATGGATAACCCGCAAAAACGGTACCGGCACAGTTCCCGCATCCAACGGTATTAAGAACCTACAGCTTGTAGCACTATGGTTCCCGTTCCTTGGCAATGCGGCTGGCTGGATTTTCACCGAAATGGGACGTCAACCATTCGTTGTTGCACCAAACTTCCAAGGCGACACCGCTGTTATGATGTTCACCGCTGCCGGTGTCTCACCAGAAGTATCAGCAGGAACCATTCTTTTCTCACTGATTACACTAGGACTACTCTACGGAGTCCTTGCAATCGTTGAGATATACCTGCTCACCAAATACGTTCGTTCCGGTATCGTGGCATCCATGCCTGAACTACTCGAAGACGACGAAGACACCAACCACGATGAAAAACGCGACGTCCTCGCGTTTGCATACTAAGAAGAGAGGACGAACACTATGAACATCTTCGCTGACCAGCCTCTGCTTCCTACCATATGGTTCATCATCATCGGCGTATTCTGGATTGGATACCTCATCCTCGAAGGATTTGACTTCGGAGTCGGCATGATGATGTCAAAAGTCTTTTCAAAAAATGAAAAAGAAAAACGACTTCTTCTCAACACCATCGGCCCTGTATGGGATGGAAATGAAGTCTGGATTGTAACCGGAGGTGCCGCAACCTTTGCAGCTTTCCCCTTCTGGTACGCTTCACTCTTCTCCGCGCTCTACATTCCGCTAACCCTAGCACTCGTATTCCTCATCTTGCGAGTCGTCGCTATCGATTACCGCGGAAAACACCATAGCGAAAAATGGGTCAACTTCTGGAATGCATCCATCTCCGTATCTTCCTTCTTCATTGCCTTCCTCGTTGGTGCACTGCTCGGAATTACCTCCACCGGTTTGCCGATCAATGAGAACGGCGACGTTGTTGGAGCCTTCACATGGGTGTTCAACCCCTTCACCTATATCGGTGGACTCGGAATTGTTCTCTTCTCGTATCTACAGGGGCTTGCCTTTATCGCCCTCAAAACAGACGGAGAAGTACGTTACCGTGCAAGTAAAACACTAGTACGGCTCATGCCATTAGGTGTTCTGCCCTGTGTTATCTGGGTGCTTTACCTACAATTCACCGGCATGAGCTCCGGAATACTCTCTTGGGCCATGGTTATTTTTGCTGTCATTAGCTGTGCATTTGCATACCTTAAAGCACGTGCAGGACGTGAAGGTTGGACCTTTGTCGGAACTTCACTATTCATCACGACTGGTGCTCTAGCTATCTTCCTAGCGTTATACCCCAATGTTTTCCCCTCAACATTGGACCCAGCTTACAGCCTGAATATTGCTAATGCCTCAAGCTCTCCCTATACCTTGACTATCATGACGTGGCTAGCATGTTTGATGTTGCCTTTCATCATTTTGTATCAGGCATGGGGATACTACATGTTCCGCAAACGCATGACAGTAGAACATATCCCTGACGCACATGATGCTACCGAGCTAGCAACTATGTCTAAGGGAAGCCACTAAACACTGGTTCAGAAGGAACGAGATATCTCATTCCTTCACAAAAAAGCGGGTGCGTCTATCAACCATAGACGCACCCGCTTTCATCTACCACCCCATCATTGACATCACAATAAAACCTTCTGCCCATTCACCAGAAAAATATATTTTTCAAAGGTAGACTCAAAAGAACATCTGTCTATACCTTCATACCCGAAAGTTCACCGTTACCTATGGATAAGCGTCCTCCACTGGGGCCCAACGCCACAACTAACCTCGGCATCTTTGCGCTCATCACCATCATAAAAACGAGTGCGACAGTACTATTTGCCGCCGTTCTTGGTACAGCTATCGCTTACATGGCTAGACTCACCTATGCTGCGATACACCGTAACCAAATCTTCACCAGTGATTATGACCGTCAGCAAGCAGTTTTTGGTGGCAACGCTGAAGCCCACCTAGACGGTATCTGGCTCGCAACTTTTGGGCAAAAACCAACCGTTATGATGCTGTTACTCGTTGCTTTCATCGCACTAGTATTACGTGCAGCAAGCGACTGGGCGCTGAGCTATTTCGCGCAACGTGCAGCCACCGGAACAAAATCAACTATCCGTGCACAACTGGTTGAAAGAGTCCTTGCCACCGGAGGAGTAGACACCCCCGATGGTACTGGCGGAACAGCAGTTCTGATCTCTCGAGGGCTCGACGCTATCGACGACTACTACACCAAAACTCTTACCGCACTTGTTAGCACCGCGGTAACCCCCATCATGATTCTTTGTGTACTGGGCTTCTACGACTTAACCTCCGCCATCGTCATTATCGCGACGCTGCCCCTCATTCCAGTCTTCATGGTACTCATCGGCAAAACCACGAAAAAAGACACTGAAAAAGCCCAACAAGAATTACTGCGTCTGTCTGACCATATTGTAGAGCTTGTCAAAGGATTGCCTGTGCTCGTTGGACTTGGACGTGCTCGTGCCCAATCAAAAGCTCTAGCAGAACTAGGGGAGCGTTATCGCAAAACAACAGTATTCACCCTACGCTCAGCGTTTCTTTCATCTTTCTGGCTTGAACTGCTCACCACCATTTCTATCGCCGTCATTGCGGTGCTCATCGGCGTACGCCTAGTCCACGGAAATATGGGTCTAGACGTAGCACTACTAGCATTACTTTTAGCTCCCGAATGCTATCAGCCATTACGCGACGTAGGTAGCGCCTACCATCAGTCTGAAGATGGCGTAGCCGCTCTACGACGTGCCCAGAGTATCATCGACCGTCCTCTCCCCGAAGAGAAAACCTTCTTTGACGGAGAAGAACTAAGCATCCAAAACGTCTGCGTCACATATCCCGGACGAAGCCAAGTTCTACACGACGTGAGCTTTACCGTTCCGCATGGAAGTACCGTCAGCATTACCGGACCTTCTGGTTGCGGAAAATCTACCTTATTGGGGGTTATCAACGGTTCTGTCGCTGACGGGCTAATCCCTACCGGATCTCGCAAACCCCTACAGGTCAGTGGTGAAGTCAGCGGTACCGGATCCATCGTATGGGTCAGCCAATCACCAGCCTTTATCGCAACCTCAGTGATTAACGAAGTTGCACTTTACGGATTCCCCGCCGTCGTTGATAGTGAAGAAGACTTTGCCGCCGTACTCAAACTCTTGAGCGAAACCGGACCACTTTCTCTATCTGCCCGCGGACGTGAACGATACCGTCAATACCTACGAGTTGTGGGGTTAGAAGATTTCGCCGACCTTGCACCAGAATCTTTGAGCGCCGGACAAATGCGCCGTCTAGCCATTGCACGGGCATTAGCACGTGTTGATGCTTTAGAACGTGTGGGGGAAAAGGTCACCGTACTTGTAGACGAACCAACAGCTCACCTTGATGCAATCGCCTCAGACCGCGTCAATATTTCATTGGCAGCTTTAGCTACCACGGGCGCTACTTTACTTATCGTCACCCATGACGAAGACCTTGCACGGCGAACAGACTTCCGCCTTGACGCTACAACGGACGAACGCGGAACCGCAACATCATGGACCATGAGTCGTAGTACTTCCATGGGGTGGAACGTTGAGAGCTTCAAAGAATCTCTACGACAGCATTCCGCCGAGAGCCCGCAAACAGCAGAGAAAAAGCCTCACCGTCCTGATACGGGGGCATACCGGCAACAATATGGTTCTTCCCTTCAAACGTTGAGAGATATTCGTTCACTGACCGGTATCACTTTTAAACAGAGCCTCATTCCTATTATCCTGTCTGCTCTAGCATTATCATTTTCTATCATGCTGACGGCACTTTCTGGCTGGCTCATCGTACGAGCCGCAGAACAGCCTGCCATTATGTACCTCATGGTCGCCATCGTCGGAGTACGGTTCTTTGGACTTGGGCGAGCCTGCACTCGTTATGTAGAACGTTTACGCACCCACGATCTTGTGCTCAAAGCAGCGAACTTCTTGCGAGTAAGAGCATGGGATTCTGCCGGAAGAACCGTGCTATCTTTGCGTTCGCTTCTTCGTGGCGACCGAATTCTTAACCGTCTTGTTGGAGATATTGACGAACTACGCGACGCTTTACCGCGTGTGATTCTTCCAGTAGGTTCTCACCTGACGGTGATGATTTTGGCGGTCGTCGTTACTTTAAGCGTTGCCCCTATTGCTACTCCTATTATTCTGTGTGCAGCGGTTATTTCTACCGTCGTCATACCGGCTTTGGTTCGATACACTGATCATCGCGCTGACGCTATTGCCCGATTCTCAACCTCAGAATTATTACGTTTAGGGGTCTCAACCCTTGACGCTGCCGCTGACCTTCGAGCCAATGGGCTCAACTACCTTGCGACTGCAGCCTTCAAAGAAAAAGACCAACGTAATGTTGAGTCAATCCTTGCAGGTTCAAAGGCTAGTGGCTTCGGACATGCTCTTACCATCGTGACGTGGTGGGGCGCGGCTCTAGGAACTATCGTCATCACATGGGCACAAGTTCGCTCTGGAGAATTGACAGGTCCGCTTGTCGCAATCATTCTCTTAATGTGCACCGCAATGGGAGAAAGCACCGCCGGACATATTGAAGCTGTACGAGGATGGCCTGCACTTGCTGAACTTGTACGACGTATGCGCCCTCTCGTGGAAACAAACTCAGTTCAGAACACTGCAACCGATGTTGCACAAACTCGTCAACGTCTAGGAACACCCATTACTTTGACGATGGAAAATGTTGCAACTCGTTGGCCCGGCATGAAAGAACCTGTTTTTACAGGACTTAACGCTTCGATTAGTTCTGGGCAATGGCTCGGCATTACCGGTGTTTCTGGTGCCGGTAAAACTACTGCTCTGGCAACATTGTTGGGATTCTTACCTGTAGAGAATGGGTCAATTAGTGTTAACGGGCAGACACTCGAAAGTGCTGATTTACGTGGTTATGCTGCATGGTGTCCACAATCTGCGTATATTTTCGAATCTTCGATTGCGAATAACCTTGCCTTGGCAGCTTCTGCGAAAAACCGGCCTAGTGAAGCTGACATGTACTCTGTTCTGGATAGAGTCGGGCTAGGAGACTTCGTACGTTCTCTGCCTGAAGGTCTAAACACTCCTGTAGGAGCTGGCGGTTCGTATGTCTCTGGCGGTCAACGCCAGCGTATTGCGATTGCTCGTACCCTATTGACGCAGTCTCCACTACTTCTTATGGACGAGCCGACTGCGCATTTAGACGCTCCAGCAGCACGTGCCCTGATTGCAGAAGTATCTCGTGGAACCAAAATAGATGTGGATACGATGAAACATGTTGCACGGCCTGATTCTGGTCTTCAGATACCTCCAGCTGTGGTTCTCGTGTCACACCGTCGCGACGATATTCAAGCCTGTGACCGTATCGTTGAGTTATCACCCTAAATAAACTCTCGTAGATACAAGAATGCCGTGGTTGCTTACGAAACTGAGCAACCACGGCATTCTTGTGCCAGAAATACGTGATGTTCTATGAGAAGAGAGTTCCTTCAAGGGGCAACTCAGCTTCAGCTGACGCCTTTTGAGAGCTGTGCTCTGGGACAGAAGGGTCATCCTTCGTCTCTGTTCCGGTGTTTGGCAATAACCACTGAGTGTGTTGATATGAGGAACCCACTGCAGCAATAGATTGAGTGAGGGGGATACCCGAATCATCACGAGCAGAAAACTCTGTTGGTACAGCCCTTGCTACACCAGCGGGGCTTACTGCCTTTAACGCTCCACGACCAATAAACGCTAACGTCAAAGAAGACTCGCCCGATAAGAAGCGATGACAACGAACGCCACCGGTGGCACGTCCTTTTTGAGGGAATTGTTCCAACTCAGTAACTTTGGCACTATCTTCGGAGCCACCGTGAGCAATCGTCATGACAACAGCATCACTACGCGCAGGGGTAACACCAAAAGCAATAACACGGTCTTTTTCAGCGAGTTTAATGCCGGCAATACCACTACCACCTTTGCCCTGAGGACGTACCTTATCTGCAGTGAAACACAATAACTTTGCTTGCTCTGTCACGAATGTTAGAACGTCGCTGTCGTGCGCACATACTGACACCGAAACAACCTGATCTTTAGGTTTAAGGGCGATAATATCCCAGCTATCAGCATTGAGCGGGTAATCAGGATTAACTCGTTTAACAACACCTTGAGCGGTACCTAAAGCAATAATCTGATGAAGCGGAGCCAACCCAACAATCTTTTCAGAACGCCCTAACGAAACAATCTCGTCTAAAGGAACGCCACTAGAAAGTATTGGTGTACCTTGAGAATTCTCAAGGACGACAAGGTCCATAACGTTTAACCGAACCATACGCCCTAAGGAGGTTACCGCTGCTATCTCAGAACGTGCGCTGGTTGCAACTGCTGACACTAACGCATCATGTTTGAGACGTTTTGTTGAATCTTCAAGTGCTACAAGACCATCAGGATACGGCGTACTTCTGCCAATACGCCCCGTTGTAGACAGAAGAACCCAACACGGGTCATTCGCAATTTCTAATGCTAAGCTGCCGCGTGTAACTTTCTGGTCAGAAGAATTTTTGGCCTGAGCGAGTTCATCAGCTAGACGATCTTTTGAAGTAAGAACGGTGCGTCGGTCTGTTCCATAGGTATCTGCTACCTCTTGTAACTCATCAGAAACAACCGTATGTAACCGTTTTTCGTGAGCTAAAATATCCTCTAAATCGGCAATAGCATGAAGTAGCTCATCACGTTCTTTCTCCAAGTCAAGCCGTGAATACTTTGTAAGCTGGCGGAGACGAACCTCCAAAATATAATGTGCCTGAACCTCACTTAAATCAAAGACCGTCATGAGGCGGGCTTTAGCTTGAGAGCTCTCATCCGAAGAACGAATAATCTGAATAACCTCATCAATATCAATAATCGCGATGAGAAGACCCTCAACTAAATGAAGACGTTTTTTCTTCTGTTCTAGACGGAACACGGTACGCCTGCGAACGACCTCAATACGATGATTAACGTAGACACGCAAAAGATCTAAAAGACCAAGGGTCTGAGGCTGTCCTTGTACAAGAGCAACATTATTAATGCCAAAAGAATCTTCTAAAGGCGTGTATTTGTATAACGAGGCTAGAACAGCTTGAGGATTAAAGCCATTTTTAATCTCAATGACCATACGCAAACCATTTTTACGATCTGTCAGGTCTGCCACATCAGATATGCCTAGAAGTTTCTTCTTCTGGACACCATCTTTAATTTTCTCAATAACTTTTTCAGGGCCTACCATATACGGCAACTCGGTAATCACAATGCCTTGTTTCCGAGCAGACACCTGTTCAATGGTAGCTTTAGCACGAGTTTTAAAAATACCGCGACCATGAGCGTAGGCATCTTTAATGCCGTCAAGCCCAACAATTGTTCCGCCGGTAGGAAGATCTGGGCCTGGAATAAACTTCATAATTTGGGCGAGAGTAGCGTCAGGATTCTCAATTAAATACCGTGCCCCAGCAATAACTTCACGAAGATTATGCGGAGGCATATTTGTAGCCATACCTACCGCAATACCCGAAGAACCATTGACTAACAGATTAGGGAAAGCGGCCGGCAAAACAGAAGGCTGCATCAACTGGTTGTCATAATTGGGAACAAAATCGACAACATCCTCATCTAAATCTGCGGTGAGCGCCAAAGCAGAAGACGCCATACGCGCTTCGGTATATCGAGAGGCCGCAGGCCCATCATCTAAAGACCCAAAGTTTCCATGACCATCAACAAGAGGCATCCTCATAGCAAAAGGCTGCGCTAAACGCACCATTGCATCATAGATGGCACCATCACCATGAGGGTGAAGCTTGCCCATCACTTCACCAACAACACGAGCACTTTTCACATGACCTTTAGCAGGGGTCAAACCCATCTGCTGCATCATATACAAGATGCGTCGCTGTACCGGTTTGAGACCGTCTCTAGCATCAGGTAAAGCTCGGGAATAAATCACCGAATATGAGTACTCCAAAAAGCTGGTTTCCATTTCGGAGGATACATCAATATCGACAATATTTTCTACGATATCTTCAGGGTAATCATCCTGCAGAGTTGTGCCACGGCGGGCCATATAAACCTCTTCAATAGCTGACGGGGTAGGGTCTTAAACATTCTACCGTTCGGTTCTGAGAATGCTCTCCTTTGAAAGAACCAACACAACAGCAAATGCGCTCATGAGGATATCAAAGCCAAGAATGTCATAACAATGACCAACGAACTAGAACCTGTACGGTTTACAATAAATAAATATCTTATACACCTTGGAGGGATACCCATATGAGCAGTCCTCGTCTTAGATTGTTGGAAGAGTCCATTACCAGATTAGGATTTTACCCAGAGCTGACAACAGACGCGGTAATAGATGGGTTAATAGGGCAAGAACCTCAATCCCACCTCGTTCATCTTGAAACCCACTTTGAACACGGTACCGTTCACCGCCACATTACAGTACTAGCGCTCACACAACGCTATTTGCTGGTAGTACACCTCGATGATCACGAACACCACCAACCAGATGAAACTGCAACACACCTCAGCGTTGAGAGCTTTTCTTTAGAACATCTAAAATCCGTATCCGTGAACTACGTGTATATCGACTCCTCCGATTACCAACGAGGAACCCTCCCTTCTGAAGTGTCCCTTAACATTGCGTGGACAGGTTCCCAACGTCTTGACCTGCAACCAGCAGACTGCCCTGACCCGCAATGCCATGCTAACCACGGATATACTGGCCTAGCGATGTGTGAAGACATCTCTTTACGTATTAGCTCAACAGCTGACGGAGCAGACGCCGTGAAACAAGCACACAACTTTGCACAAGCTTTAAGAAAAGCACAGCTAGAAGCAGGGAGATAACCTTAATGTTCACAGACTATTGCGGAACACCCCTGCCAACACCCGCACCATACGGTAGTGGTACTATTGCTGATCTTTTCGAATCAGCCGGAACACTCGTAAAACAGCGCACCATCACACCTGACCCTCACCCTCTGTGGGGGGAGGGCGCTCATGACGCCATCGGGTTAGCACAACGTTTAGAACAAGCTGGAATCAACCCCGACAAATTCCGTAGTGTGTGCGTTGTCATGGTAGACGGGCTCGGTGAAGACCTCCTCCAAAAATATGCCTCTTATGCCCCATTCCTTAAAAATTCCATTTCTTTAGGAACACTGCACTCTGCAATACCTTCGACCACGGCAGCATCCCTCACCTCTTTCGGCACCGCTTTACCACCGGGGATACACGGTGTTGCTGGATACGAAGTGCGCAACCCTGAAAATGACGCTGTCGTCAATCATCTTTCAGGCTGGGATTCATCCATCGACCCTCACCGATGGCAACCTTACCCTACCGTCTTTGAACGCTATGAAAACTATTGCAACGTCGCAACCGTATCCTTGAGCCGATACCAAAAATCAGGGCTAAGCCAATTTGGCTTACGAGGAGGAGAATTCTTCCACGCTCAAGCACCAACTGGAAGAATCACTCTTGGAACGAGTCTTCTGTCATCAAGGAAACCATCCCTTGTCTATATGTATTGGGGAGAAATCGACCAAGCTGGACACCGCTTCGGAACAGGATCCACCCAATGGATTTACCAACTAGAAGAATTGAATCTTTCTCTCAGAAAATTATCAGAAAGAGTGCCCGCACAAACACTATTACTCTTATCTGCAGATCATGGGATGCTCAATATCGATCGTGAACACCGATACGACTACTCTGCCGATGAACATCTCATTGAAAATGTCAGACTCACTGCAGGTGAACCACGTATGGTTCAGCTATACCTGAAAGACAATTCCAAGGAAGCAAAAGAAAAAACTCTCAACGATTGGGCTAAACGCTGGGGAGAACAAGCATGGATTATCGACACCGAAGAAGCTTGCGAACAGGGACTTTTTGGTATTGAAGTGCGAGATCAAGCACGCGCTCGTATCGGTGATATTTTGATTGCTTGCCGTGAGCCTATTGCTCTCTACGATAAACGTCGAGCTAAACCGCAAGCTTTCGATATGGTTGGTCAGCACGGTTCTTTAACCGAAACAGAGACGACTATTCCGCTACGCGTATTACCTACAACATAAACTAAGGGAGGAGAACACCTCAGGTGTTCTCCTCCCTTAGTGAAACGGTTAGCCTTCTTGTACGGGAGCTGTCGTTGGCACGTCATGTGCTTCTTGAGGGCCTGCTGGAGTCGCAGGAGCAGTATTGCGTGCTTCACCTTGTGTTGCTGGCGGAACAGATGGACCAGAAGGAATTGGCTGAGGCTGAGCCGGCAAGGACGAGGCTGGCGGTGCCACAGTTGGTCCTTGTACGGTAGCTTCTGTTGGTTCCTGCGTGGAATCAGCTTCTTGTGTCGTTGGCTCTGGTGCAGAGCTACTCTCTACCGGTTCTTCAGAGGGGGTAGGTTCTGCTGTTGTGCTCTGAACAGTGGGTTCAGGCTCCTGAACAACAGGTGGTTGTGGTGCGATAACAGGTGGTGGTGCTTGTTCAACAGGAACTTCTGGTACGGGTGGATCTACATACTCAATAGTTCCTGGAGCTACAGGGGCAGGTGTCGGATTAAGATATTTAACTTCAGGCTCTTTGACAGTGTGAGTGGGAGCTGGAGCAGGAGAGAATGTTGCCCGAGGTGATTCTGTAGCGGTAGGACTTGTTGTAGCGGTTTCTTTGACGGTGTGAGCGTCGGTCGGGGTGATGTTATCTGAGCTGTGGTTAAAAGCGTAGACGGTGGCGATACCTGCAAGGAGAAGAGCACCCACGCCTAAAGCACCGAATACGATACCTTTACGGGAAGTTGCTTCGACTGTAGATTCTGCTGCGTGGGTAAGAACATCACGCTCATTGAGTGATCCTGTTGTGAGAGCGCGCTGTTGTGCTGCTTTTTGTGCAGTAAGCCCCGCAATAGCTGCCTGACGGGCACGGTATTCTGCTTCTTTTTGTTTACGAGCCTTTTCCTCTGCGTGTTGCTCGTTCCGTTCCCTGATTTTCTCGGCAAGGCTTTTTTTCTCAAAAACTGTGCCGTTTCTGAGCAGTTGGTGTGAGAGAGAATCGTCCTCAGCGCCTTGTTCTACTGCGTGGAGTGAATCCTCTGTGACATAGATATAGCCTGGCTGGGCGATAGTTGTGATAGGTTCCGTTTGAACTGATACATCGTCTGAACCTTGAGCCTGATGATTTTCTACATCAGATTCGTTCTGCTCAGGTTTGTGTACTTCTAACGGCGCAGTATCTTCCGATGTGTGGTCTATATGTTCAGAATCATCGGAGGCCGCTGAATCAGCGCGATGTTTAGGGTGGGTCATATACGTACCTATCTGCGTGGTTCTCTCTACGTGCTAGTGATTGAGACAAAGTCTAAAGACTTTACCGCTCATAGTACATTCTACGGATAACAGAGTGAAAATAGGAGTCTTTGTGTCCTGAGAACGTATGATCTCTTACGAACAATCACGAGTAATGGCGAACCTGAACAACGAGAAGAGAGGAATGCCTATCCTTGTCCTGGGGCAGGATTTTGAATAGGTGCAGGCACAACATTGTTTGCCGGCGGGGCTGGTTGTACAGGCTGTGCTGGAGCAACCGGCGCTGGAGCAACAGGCTGAGCAGGCGCCACGGGTGCCGCGGGCGCTGGCTGTACAGGCTGTGCTGGAGCAACCGGCGCTGGCTGTACAGGCTGAGCAGGCACTACAGGCGCTGGCTGTACAGGCTGTGCTGGAGCAACAGGTTGAGCAGGCGCCACGGGTGCCGCGGGCGCTGGCTGTACAGGTTGAGCTGGAGCAACCGGCGCTGGAGCAACAGGCTGAGCAGGTATGACAGGGTCAGTCTCTACCTCGGGGACTTCTTCTACTGTCTCTGGAACAGCCGGCACAATAGGCTCAGCCGGAACAAATTCTTCAGTTACTTGGGGGACCTGCACTTCAGGTGCCGGTGAGAACGTTGGCGTCGGTGACAGAGATGGGCTAGAAGAAGATACAGGGGTTGGTGTTGCGGACGGTGTTGATCTTGGGGTAGGAGTAGCGCTGACACTTGGTGAATCCGTCACCGCATGTGTTGCTTCTTCTGAGATAGGAGAGATAGGTGGGTCTGCTACGGGGAAGAACGTAAAAGCCGCCACAGATAGTCCCAAAAGAGAGACACCTAAAAGCCCAAGAAACATGGTTCTTGTATGTTTCTTGTGGGGGAGTTCAGTAACTTTAGGACCTGTCGGTAAATCAGGGATATGATCGGGTTCTTCAACATCCGAAAGATGCTTAGGGGAATAAGAATGACTCATAGGGGTATACCTAATATATTAACTGGCGACTGTTAACGACGCTGATTACCAAAAATAATGTCGTCCCAGCTTGGCACAGAAGTGCGTTTTGAACGAGACGAAGAACTTTCAGCCTTGGCAGGGGTTTCTGGACTTTCTGTACGAGAAGAATCTGCAGAAACCTCATCTGCAGAATCTTGCTGTTGCTCAATATCAGCCGAATCAGAGCTCATCGCTGATACATCTTGTGATTCAATATTTTTCTGAACAGATTGCTGCTCTGTGGTAGCTACCTCATCGTTAGCTTGTGGTTGATCCTGCACATTCTGAGGTACTGAATCAGTAGAAGAGACAACAGAATCTGTTACTACAGTGACCTTTTGAGCGCTACTATTACGGGCACGCTCCAATAATTCTGCAAGTTTACGTTCACTTGCAGATGCGAAGTCACGAGTTCCAGCACCTTCAACAGACTGTGGTTTTTCTGAAAGAGGAGCTACTTTTGGAGTTGATGCTGAAATCTCAGAAAGCTCTGCTATAGAATCCGTTGACGTCTGGACAGGTTCCTCTACCGAGGCAGGGGTATCTTCCTTATGATGAGTATGAGACATCATCCCCGGAACCGGTGCATCTTCTTGATCTGCTCGTTCCATCAAAAAATAAGCTGCTTCATTGGAGGCATAGACACTCTGATTTGCAGGATTATACGTCCATCGTGCAGGGAAAACGACGGTCTGGGGAATACGCTGCTGAGCCTGTTCACTGAGCTCAATATCAGCGCTAATGCTCCACTGCCCAGATTCTTGCTGATAGGTGCTCCACTGAGCGTCTTCTAGAGGAAGATTGAACTTTTCGCCAACACGCTCCATGAGCTCATCTAATGAGAGAGCGGGGGCGTCGGAACGACCGTGTGAAAGAACCGCCGGAGAAATACGCACCGCGCGT
This sequence comes from Rothia sp. CCM 9419, assembly GCF_048512815.1. Lineage (NCBI taxonomy): Bacteria > Bacillati > Actinomycetota > Actinomycetes > Micrococcales > Micrococcaceae > Rothia > Rothia sp. CCM 9419. The sequence goes on from NZ_JBLXXY010000002.1 coordinate 125,372, forward strand.
GCTGCAGCAATAATATGAGCACGTTCTGCAAGAATAGGCCACTCATAGCGGCGCACACGTTCTGCTTCCCAACCAGATTCCTCAACGATTTGTTCAACACTCGCTCCCTGACGGAAACGTGCCTGAATATCACGAGGACCAAAAACACCGTTGCCAGGGCGACCACGAAGAGGCTGAATACGACGAGCTTTAGCGATGCTCGTGCGTAGATTCTGATCAATAGGAAGAATATAACGTTCCCCTTGCGCAGATTCTAAAACGAGATGCTCACCGTCATCATGGATACCAGATAGTCGCAGCTCAAGCATGTTATCTCCTTGTTGGCAATAAAGTTCAAGAAAAGATTACCCCGAGACGCCCATAACGCGCAGGAAACAACCACTCAAAAAACTAAAAAATACGTTTTTAATATGGAGGTGTCACCTCAAAGGCCACCATAAGGTGTAAAAAAAGTCACATATTCTCAAGGGCGTACCCATGAAACCCGCGAAAAATAAGGGTTCTTCTCAGAAAATAATCATCAATAGAAAAAATAGATAGCTTCCACAGTAAAAAATAGCTGTTTCTTACTAGACAACAGCCAATATTTAGTGAAAAATGCTACGCGTTACCGGAAACTAAAGCATCACGTCTTTACTCACGTAAGGTAACACTGTCCCACAGACTGCAGAAACTTCCCTAACGTACGATGGAAGGTATGCCTAAACACACGGAGCGTGAAAAACACTTTGGCTACAGACTACGACACACCTCGTAAACAGGACGAAGAAAATAACGAAGAATCATTTGAAGAGCTCAATAACCACCGCTCAGAAATGCAATCAGGTGCTGTTGACGAAGACGAAAACGCAGCAGCTGAAAGTTTTGAGCTACCCGGTGCTGACTTGTCTAATGAAGAACTCAACGTCGTTGTTCTTCCTGCACAAGATGACGAATTCACCTGCGGTTCTTGCTTCCTCGTGCGTCACCGTTCACAAATCGCTCACGAAGACGGCGGAATGCAATACTGCATCGATTGCGAAGGCTAACACCAGCCAATACATATGGGGAGGGGTGAGAAACCAAAAATGGTTTCTCACCCCTCCCCACATGCACACACATAGTTATTCTTCAAGTGATGAATCCTCAGGGACTTCTTTACCCTCATTGAGAATCTCAACAATACGTTCAGGATGACGGCTAGAAGCTAACCAATAAGGAGTTGGATCGGCTGGATCAACAATATGAATCCGAACTTTTGGCTCAATCCAACCACGAAAACACATAAAAGCACGACCATCTAATGCAGGCCCCGCAACGACTCTTGCCGCATCACCATAAAAAGACTCGGCGTAGCCCACATATTCCCTCTCAATCTGTGCTCTACCAACACGCAACACTCGAGAAGTAATCTCAATCGTTGGCGAAGAAGCAAAGAGAACACCACCGACCAGAAGCATCATGAGAATACCCACGACAATACCGATAGGGATATTAATCGGAGCAGCAACAAGATAACTTGCACAACCCACCCCAATAGCTACTAACCAAGTACCAAAACCGGGGGAGAGACGCTCATAGTAAAGAACATCAGTGGAATCAGGAGACATACATAAACCTTTGAAAGATAGCGAACAAGCATAAGCCGTAGAACTATCTTAGCGATATTCAACCGCTGATACTGAGTTCTACTAGGCGATGTGAACTAAGATTCAAGAACTCTATAGAGAAAAGACTAAGACATCACACGAAGTACTCGAATGGGCATAATTCTAGTACAGTGAACTACTGTGACTGAATCTATCGATATACCCCTCAAAATGCTCGATGAAGGTATTCCTGCTCCAAGCTACGCACACGATGGTGACGCTGGCGCAGACCTTCGCTCAACCATTGATGCTGTTCTCGCACCCGGCGAACGCAAGATGATACCTACAGGTGTGTCTTTGGCACTACCTGACGGATATGTTGCACTTGTGCACCCCCGCTCAGGTCTTGCAGCACGACACGGCATCACCATCGTCAACGCACCCGGAACCGTAGACTCTGGATACCGTGGAGAAATTATCGTCTGCTTACTCAATACAGACCAACACGAAGCCTTTACCATCAACCGTGGCGACAGAATTGCTCAAATGGTGATTCAACGCTTTGAAAAAGCTCATTTTATGATGGTCAACGAATTGCCTTCCTCCGAACGAGCTGAAGCAGGGTTCGGTTCAACAGGTGTTCGCTAGAATAATTGAGAAAACATCATAGAACTGCTGTATACGTAAGGTAAAAGATATGTTTGGGTTTGGAAAAAAGAAAAAACGTGAAGACTCAGCTCAACAGAACCTAGAACAGGGCACAGAGCAAGAAGAACAACCAACAACAGAAGAGGCTGCTGAGCCAGTAGAAGAAACGGCTGAAGAAAACCTCAACACCCCCTATGACTATGACCGTTCTTCTGGGCCATGGGACGTCTCCGAACAGCAAGAAACAGAAGGCTACATGGATTTTGGTGCAATGCGCATCAAAATGATCAACGGGCTAAACATGCGTTTAGACATCGAACAAAAAAGTCAACAGCTCGTAGCGGTAACACTCACTAAAGGTCAAGGAAGCTTGCAAGTACAAGCTTTTGCTGCACCTAAATCACGTGGAATCTGGGACGATATCCGTCAAGAAATTGCACACTCAGTACGTGAACAGGGCGGAAGCGTTCAAATCCTTGACGGGTCTTTAGGGCGGCAGCTCGTCTCTCGTATTTCTGCGCAAACAGCAGACGGACGTAAAGGTTTTAGAGTAGCTCGCTTCGCCGGTGTAGATGGGCCTCGCTGGTTCCTTCGTGGTGTATTCGCCGGAGATGCTGCAGTTAAACCAGAAGCCGTAGCGGAAATGGAAGAAGTGTTCCGTTCAATTGTTGTTGTTCGTGGGCAAGACCCTCGTCCTCCTCGCGAACTATTGCCGATGACAGTTCCTGCTGCTATTCAAGAAGCACAGCAACAAGCACAACAACAGTCCACACCTCAGGGGAAAGAAGAACTCCTTAAAATGCCTCGTCGCGGACCAGAAATCACAGAAATAGGGTAGAAAATGGTGCCTACTGCGGCAGAGAATACTAGCCATGAGCAAGTTCTACGAAAACGCTTAGAACGTTACCCTGAGCGTTTTCGTGCACGTGTGGGTGGACGCGTTGTTCACGTAACGCTATCTGCCCCAACCGATCCACCGAGATACACTGCAGTACTTGAAGTGCGCCGTTCTAAGCCCCTCGCCCCTTCTAACTATCATCAACTAACGGGTATTCCCATTATTGAGGTCCTTGAAGAAGACTCTGATGACGAAACTCAAGAAGTAATCGCCGACGATGATTCTTCTGAAGAAACTCTTAGCGATGAAGAACATAACATTCCTCAATATCGTGTGAGCAGCTACCCCAAAACACCTGCCCCACTATATCCAGAGTTTCCGCCCCTTGCTGAAGGTGACTATCTCGAACTCATCTGGCACGGTCAACGCAACGTTCCAGGGATTGTTGCAGGTACCTATATTCGCTGTAGTGGGATGCTCTCTCAACGAGTGACGCCTCATCGGATGTATAACCCACGCTATGAGATTGTTCCATCACATGTTGCCTATGAAGAGAAACATAAAACACCATGAACCAAGAACAGCCCTCAGACTTTCAAGACCAAACCACTGAAACGACTCAGGGAAAACCTGTAAGTATCAGTACCGCATTAGAGCAAGCCGGTACCCACCTACGACGTAAAGACAACGGACACGTAGATATTCTTCACGCAGTGGGTGGCGTTCGAGGCATAGTTGAAGCAACCCTTCCAGGGGTAGCTTTTTTGATTCTTTTTACCACCACCAAAGAACTTTTTATTGCTTTAGCCTTTTCTTTAGGTGTGGCTGGTATCTTTGCGTTGCTTCGCCTGAGACAGCGGGGCACCTTGATTCAATCGTTATCTGGTTTCATCGGGGTTCTCATCTGCGCTGTTATATCGTATCGTTCAGGTAGTGCCACAGAGTTTTATGCCCCAGGACTGTACATTAATCTGGTGTATGGTCTTCTTGTGGGCGGATCTGTGGTGGTTCGTTGGCCTATTCTGGGACTTTTCTACAGCTATATTCGTGGAGAACAAGGTCATTGGCGTCAACGTCCAGAACGTCTACGAGCTTATAATCGGGCAACTCTAATACTCTGCGCGATGTTTTTTGCGCGTCTTGCTGTGCAAGTTCCTCTGTACCAGATAGGCGATGTGACGACTTTAGGTATTGCCCGTCTTCTGATGGGGATACCACTATACGCGGTGGTCTTATGGGCAAGCTGGATTATTTCTAAGCCTCAGCAATAAAGTGATTTCTTGTAATCATCACCGTCTTTGAGAGAATAAAAACTCGTGTACATCTACATCGTATAGTTGTACACGAGTTTTCTTTTTAGCTAAAGAGGGCTTTAATATCTTCTTCTCCGTCGGCAGTGGTGATGAAGAATAGTTCGTCTTCGCCTTCGATGGGTTCATCGGGGCTAGGGGGACGAGGCACACCATCACGTAGTATGGCGGTTAGCGTGGTATCTTCTGGCCAGTGAATCTGAGATACCGTGTGCCCAATGATGGGGTGGTCTGAAGGGACTGTATATTCTACGAGCATTGCACCACCGGCTTGAAGCTGGAGCAAACGGACAACGTCACCGACTTCTACTGCTTCTTCAACTAGCGCCGTCATGAGCCGTGGAGTTGAGACTGCAACATCAACACCCCACGATTCGTCGAAGAGCCATTCATTTTTGGGATTATTGACTCGTGCGATAGTGCGTGGCACACCATATTCTGAACGTGCTAGTAGGGATACAACAAGGTTTGATTTGTCGTCGCCAGTGGCTGCAACAATAACGTCAGCGGTTTCGGGTTTGGCTCGACGAAAGACAGAAAGTTCACAGGCGTCACCGATAATCCATTGTGCATTGCGTAATTCGGAGCGCCCAATGACTTCGGGTTTTTTATCAATAATGCGAACATTGTGTCCGTGTGCGGTGAGCTCTTTTGCAATGGAAGATCCGACGGAACCTGCACCAATAATGAGAACGTGCATTGTGTCTATCTCCTGTCGTTTTCGTCGGTTGATTCTGCCGGTGGGGCAGCAAGAACTCGAGATATTTCACCAATATCTTCAGTGCGCATCATCGCGTGGACGACATCTCCATGCTGATAGCTAGAGTCTGCACGCGGGAGGATACCTTCCCCGAAACGGGTGATATAGGCAATGCGAACCTGTGCGGCAGCTTCAATATCTGTAAATGGGCGTCCTGCCCATTCTTCGTGGAGCTGTAGTTCTGCAAGAATAAGTCGGCCTGAGGCTTCTCTGAAATCTCCTGTCATGGTTTGTTCTGGCAGGATACGTCGCAGCACTTGGTCTGTGGACCATCGCACTGCAGCAACGGTAGGGATTCCGAGTCGTTGGAAGAACTCTGCACGGTTCGGGTCATTAATACGGGCAACGACGTGGGAGACACGAAAAGTTTCTCGAGCGACTCGGGACGCAAGAATGTTCGAGTTATCCCCAGAGGAGACTGCAGCGAACGCATAGGCCTCTTCAATGCCAGCACGTTTGAGGGTTTCTCTGTCGAAACCTACTCCAGTAATTTTTTTACCAGAAAAGTCTTTACGTAATCGGCGGAAGGCTTGTTCGTCTTGGTCAATAACGGCAACAGTATGACCTGAATCTTCGAGGGTATGCGCAAGCATGACACCGACTCGACCTGCTCCCATAATCACAAAATGCGGCATATTTGTCTCCTCTAAAAGCCCTCGGCCATTTGCGTGCAACCTATAGCCTATTCTAGTTTTTGTGATGACGCTAAGCCTCTGAGGATGATTTTAGTGTTTTTTGGGCGGGGTAGCTGTTTTTTAATCTCTGAAATGGCTACTCTTAGAGGCTGTGAACAAAGTATGGGGACACATCAAACGTTCTATTTGGGGACGACCAACGCACCGAGCAAATGTGCGTTTTCTTGCGTTGCCTAAACGCCGTGCTTTTTCACTTTTTGGGGCAGATAGTGTTTCGTCGGTTGCTTACGCTCCAGACGAGATTATTCTTATGCTTTCTTTAACTGGTGCTGCGGGGCTTGTTTTTTCACCTCTTGTCGCTATTGGTATTGCTTTGACGTTGCTGATTGTGGTGGGAACATACCGTTATAACGTTAACCAGATTTCTGAGCATGGTGAATACGAGCTTGTCTTACACCGTTTAGGGCCGACTCCTGCTTTGGCACACGGCGCGTCTTCTATGGTGGATTATGTGCTGACTGTGGCTGTCGCAATATCCGCTGCTACTCACTATCTTTTGACGATTTTTCCTCATCTTGTGCCACACCAACACTATCTTGCAGCGTCGTTGGTTATTGCCGTGACTTGGTTGTGTATTCGAGGGCTTCGTTTTACAAGTAAAGCTTCAATGGTTCCAACCTACGCATTTTTGGGGATTCTTGCTTTTACCGGTGTGGTAGGCATCTACCAGTATTACACCGGTACGTTAGCGATGGCAGAAAGTAGCACCTATTATGTGATTCCTCGTGGTGGTTTAGAAAGCGTTGTGAGTGGTTTAGGGCTCGTTTTGTTGTTGGCACGTGCCTTTTCCTCCGGTGCTGTTGCGTTGACTGGTGTGTCAACGATTAATAGTTCTGCGCAGTTTTTTGCGGCTCCCCAGAAACGTAACGTTGCTACTGTTTTGATGATTTCAGGGTTTGTCTCTTCAGCTCTTTTGCTGTTGGTGATGTTCCTTGTGCATGCTATTGGTGCGGTGGTTGTTCAAGAACCCGAAAAATATTTAATGGTTCAAGGACGTCTCGTTAGCGAGGGCTTCCGACAAAAACCGTTGTTGTATCAGGTCGCTGAAACGATTTTTTCGGGCTCTTTAGCACCTGTTCTTTTAGGGTATGCAACGGTGGGTATTTTGCTGACTGCCGCATGTACTGCTTTCGCTGGTTTTCCTTTGCTGACTTCTTCTATCGCCGAGAATAAGTATCTGCCGGTTCAAATGAGAGCGCTTCATTCTGCTCGTCTTCACGCGAATTCGGTACTTGTTTTGGGTGCTTTATCTGTGCTTTTGGTGTTTATTTTTGGTGCAGATATTAATGCGTTGATTCAGATGTATATTGTGGGGGTTTTTACTTCCATGTGTTTGACTCAGAGCGCTATTTTGAGGCATCGCTGGCAGCAGTTGCGTATTACTTTAGAGCGTTTTAAGCGGCGTAAGTTGATTCGTGATGTGTTGGTGACTTCTTTTGGTTTGGTCGTCACGGCAGTGTCGATGCTTGTGGTGCTTTTGACGAAACTGACTCAGGGCGCTTGGGTGAGCCTCATTCTTATTCTTTTGACGATGGGAATGATGACGTTAATTCGTCATCATTATGATTATGTAGATAAGGATTTAATGTTGTCTCAGGATGAAGAGTCATTAGAGCAGGCTCGTGCACTTCCTTCACGAGTGCACGCTGTGGTGTATATTCCTCGTTTGCGTAAGCCTGCTGCACGTGCTTTGGCGTATGCCCGTGCTTCTCGCGCTTCAACGATTAGCGCTGTTGCTATCAACGTCGCTGAGCAGAGCACGAAGGAGTTATTGAAGAAATGGGATACACTGGGTGTTCCTGTTCCGCTTACTATTTTAGATTCTCCATATCGTGATAGGGTCACTCCGTTGATTGAGTACATTCGGCAAAAGAAAGCTCAGTCTCCTCGCGATATTGTGGTGGTGTATTTACCGGAGTACGTGATTACTCGGTGGTGGGAGCGTTCTATTCATCGAAGAACGGTGCATAAACTTGCTCAACGTCTACGTCATGAGTCTGGTGTTGTTATCGCTCATGTTCCGTGGTCTGTCGGTCAAGAACAAGGAATCATTCAATAATGCTTGAGGCTAGGCACCTTTTATAGGGACAATACTTTAAAGTTGTTGGTGCTGGCTATTCATAAGACTAAGGACGCTATGAGCACAGTAGATTTTCATGTGGGTGCGATTTTTCGTGTACGACCGGAGCGAGTTGCTCACGGTGGGTTCTTTGTGGCGCGTCATCATGGGCGGGTTATTTTTGTTCGTCATGGTGTAGTCGGTGAGGAAGCAACGGTTCGAATCACGGGTATTGGACCGAAGGAGCGTTTTTTCTTTGCCGATGTTATCGCGGTTGAGTCGCCGGCGCCTGCCCGTCGTGATGGTGTGTGGGAGCCTGCAGATGCTCTAGTTGCTGCCCAAGAGGGCAGATTGCCGGTGGGCGGTATGGAGTATGCGCATTTATCACCTGCCGTACAGAGAGAATATAAACGTGAGATTGTTCGAGAACAGTTGATTCGCTTAGGTGCAATGGACGCTCAAAATCCTGTCCTTGAGAGCCTAATCGTGCAGGAGTTACCTGGGGGAGAGTACGGTACTCGTACGCGTATTCATTATTCGGTTACTGAGCAGGGGCGTATTGGGATGAGTCCTTATCGTTCTGCTGAGGTAGTAGCGGTGCAAGGATGCCCGTTAGAGGATGCCGCCATGGGGCAGTTACGTCTTCATGAGTTAGAGATTCCTGATGTTGCTCGGGTTGATGTCGCGGTGTCTTCAACGGATGAGCGGACGGTTCATTTTACTTTGCGTGATGGTGTATCTGTTGCCTCTGTGAAAGATGATCTTCTTGCGCAGTGCCAGATGTTGTGGTCAGATCTTTCTGGGGTGAAGCCTTCTATTCTTTGTTCTGCTGTTAACCGTTCTGGGGGGCCTTCGCAACCTGTGATTTTATATGGCCAAGAGACTTTGCATGAGTCGTTTGAGCTGTCGGGTCGTACTTATAAGTGGGAAGTTTCTTCTCGCGGTTTTTGGCAGAATCATCGTTGGGCGGCTCAGACTTTAGGTGCTGCTGTGTTAGAGGCTTTGCCGAGTTCTCTTAAAGGCGGCACGATTTACGATATTTATGCTGGCGCTGGTTTATTTACCGCTCTTGCTGCTGATGTCGTGGGTGCTAAGGGAACTGTTTTGAGTGTTGAGGGGTCTGCGATAACTCATAAGAACGCTCGATATAATTTTGCTGTTCCAGATGGTTTTTCTCGTACTGATCGTTCTGCTAAAACTCATATTGAGGTGCGTCGTGGTGACGCTCGGAAGGTTTTGGAATCTACGGTACGTCAGGTGAAAGCGGGGGAGTTTAAGGCTCCTGATGTTGTTATTCTTGACCCATCTCGTGAAGGTGCTGGTCGTGGTGTCATCCGTCAGATTGATATCTTGGCCCCTGCGCGCGTTATATATATTGCGTGTGATCCTGCGTCTTTGGGGCGTGATACAGGGTATTTACGCGCTTTGGGTTGGCAGATGGTTCAGCTGAGTGCCTTTGACATGTATCCGAATACTCATCATGTGGAGTCTATTGCAGTCTTCGAAAAGACACATAAGGGTGAATAGTATCACATTTTGTGTATTTCTTTGATATTTTTACTCTAAAAGTCGCTCTATTAAATAATCAGAAGCTTTCGCACCCCTCGAAAACCGCTAGTTTTCAGGGGTGCGATTTTTTGTCTTGAAAAATATTTTTTGAAAAAAGACGTTCTATTTAGTCACGTTTCTTTTGCGAAAAACAACTTTGAGTGTGACACGGTACACTAGTCAATGATAAGAGTTAGTGTCAATGTGTCTCTAAGAATCGCATCACACCAGCACGCAAACCACAGGTAGCGTCCACACACGCACTATCTGAAGGTAGAGAACGAACATAGAGACCACACCACACAAACTTTCCATAACAGTGTCGAGAGGAGTCCCACATGAGCACTGTGGATAGCTTTAGTTCCAAAGGCGCACTAGAAGTCAAAGGAACAACCTACGAAATCTATCGGCTCAACGCCGTCAAAGGTGCAGAAAAACTTCCATACTCACTGAAAGTTTTACTCGAAAACCTCCTACGCACCGAAGACGGTGCAAACATCACAGCAGAGCACATCCAAGCTCTCGCCCAATGGAACCCCAACGCAGAACCTAACACCGAAATCCAATTCACTCCTGCACGAGTCATCATGCAAGACTTCACCGGTGTTCCCTGCGTTGTAGACCTTGCCACCATGCGAGAAGCCGTTAAAGACCTCGGCGGCGACCCCAGCAAAATCAACCCACTAGCACCAGCAGAGCTGGTAATCGACCACTCCGTGCAAATTGACAACTTCGGAACATCCGAAGCTATCACCCGCAACATGGACATCGAATACCAGCGCAACAGCGAACGCTACAAATTCCTCCGCTGGGGACAAGGCGCCTTTGACGACTTCAAAGTTGTCCCACCAGGAATGGGCATCGTCCACCAAGTCAACATTGAATATCTGGCACGTACCGTTATGGCACGAGAAGTCAACGGCACCCTACGCGCATACCCCGACACCCTCGTCGGAACCGACTCTCACACCACCATGGTCAACGGTCTTGGCGTGCTCGGATGGGGCGTCGGCGGTATCGAAGCAGAAGCCGCCATGCTCGGACAGCCCGTATCCATGCTGATTCCACGCGTCGTCGGATTCAAACTCACCGGCTCCATCCCCTCCGGCGCAACCGCAACAGACGTGGTACTCACCATCACGCAAATGCTTAGAGAACACGGCGTCGTCGGAAAATTCGTAGAATTCTACGGTGAAGGCGTCAGCCAAGTTCCACTAGCTAACCGTGCAACTATCGGAAACATGAGCCCAGAATTTGGCTCTACCGCAGCAATGTTCCCCATCGACGAGGTAACACTAGACTACCTACGTCTAACCGGACGCACTGAAGAACACATCGCATTGGTCGAAGCCTACACCAAAGAACAAGGACTCTGGCACGACCCACGTCAAGAAGTTCAATACTCCGAGTACCTCGAACTCGATCTTTCTACGGTCGTACCCTCTATTGCCGGCCCCAAACGTCCACAAGACCGTATCGAACTCTCTTCCGCACGCGAACAATTCAGCAAAGACATCCACAACTACACCCAACCTGGCAAAGAACACCAAGAAGTTGAAGTGTCCATGGCTGACGGGCGTCACTTCACCCTTAAAAATGGTGCCGTCTGTATAGCCTCCATCACCTCTTGCACTAATACATCTAACCCCTCAGTGATGATGGCAGCCGGTGTCCTTGCACGTAACGCGGCAGCAAAAGGCCTCACCGCCAAACCTTGGGTCAAAACCTCTATCGCCCCAGGCTCTAAAGTTGTGACCGACTACTACGAAAAAGCTGGACTACTACCGGATCTCGAAGCACTAGGTTTCTACGTCGTCGGTTATGGTTGTGCCACCTGCATCGGAAACTCCGGTCCACTTGAACCAGAAATCTCCGAAGCCATCCAAGAGAACGACCTCTCTGTCACCGCCGTACTCTCCGGCAACCGAAACTTTGAAGGCCGTATCTCTCCAGATGTGAAAATGAATTACCTCGCTTCACCGCCGCTGGTTATTGCTTACGCGCTGGCAGGAAGCATGGACTTCGACTTCGAGAACGACCCACTCGGTCAAGACCATGACGGAAATCCCGTCTACCTCAAAGACATCTGGCCACACCCTGCCGAAGTCGAAAAAATCATTGCAGAAGCAGTCGACACCGAGATGTACACCAAAGAATACGGAACCATCTTTGACGGCGACGAACGCTGGCAATCTCTTGAAACACCTACCGGAAACACCTTTGACTGGGACGAAGACTCCACCTATGTGCGCAAACCCCCATATTTTGAGGGTATGAGCATGGACATCGAACCGGCTCAAGATATTATTGGTGCTCGCGTGCTCCTCAAATTGGGGGACTCCGTCACCACTGACCATATTTCTCCTGCTGGTTCTTTTGCCGCTGATACTCCTGCCGGTCAGTACCTCATCGAGAACGGAGTAGAACGTAAAGACTTCAACTCTTATGGTTCTCGTCGCGGTAACCATGAGGTGATGATTCGAGGAACCTTCGCTAATATTCGTATTAAGAATCAGCTACTGGACGGTGTTGAAGGTGGATTCACCCGAGACTTCACTCGTGATGGTGTGCAAAGTACCGTTTATGATGCTGCGCAGAACTACCAGCAAGCAGGTATTCCGTTGGTTGTCTTAGGCGGTAAAGAATACGGTACCGGTTCTTCTCGTGACTGGGCGGCTAAAGGTACTACTCTTCTAGGAGTTAAAGCTGTGATTGCTGAATCCTTCGAGCGTATTCACCGTTCAAACTTGATTGGTATGGGTGTTCTTCCGTTGCAATTCCCTGACGGAGAATCACATGAGTCACTGGGCTTGGACGGAACAGAAACTTTCACAATTTCTGGTGTTGAAGCACTCAATGACGGAGTAACTCCACGAACTCTGACTGTTACGGCTACTGCTGAAGATGGTACCGATACCGTCTTTGACGCTGTTTTGCGTATTGATACGCCTGGTGAAGCAGACTATTACCGCCACGGTGGTATTTTGCAATATGTGCTACGTAACCTTGTGAGAGAAAGCTAAAGAATCTGATTCTTTTATCGCATTCTTGAGTGTTGCGTTTCTATAAGAGAAATCGCCAGCTCATGGTTTCTGTATCTCTCGGTATGAGATGGTGCTAAACCGTGAGCTGGCGATTTTTATTCCAAATTATATATTTTTTTAGATGAGCATTTGAGAGGAAAGAAAACGTCCTGCTCAAAACCTGTTAAGATAGTTTTTATGCTAAAACAACCCATCTGGAGCGCGGACTCACCGAATCTGGTGATACACGGGGATAACCTTAAAGTCATTGAACATCTGCCAGATGAGTCGTTTCAGCTCATCTACATCGACCCTCCCTTTAATACTGGAAAAGTTCAGAAGCGTCAGAGCCTGAAAACTGTGCGTTCTGAGGGCGGCAATAGAGTGGGGTATCAGGGGCAGCGTTATCAAACCATTAAAGGTGATATCGCCAGTTACGATGACTCTTTTGCAGACTTTTGGTCTTTTCTTGAGCCTCGTCTGCAAGAAGCTTGGCGTCTACTCAAACCGGAGGGAACTCTTTACCTGCACCTTGATTATCGAGAAGTTCACTATGCAAAAGTTCTTTTAGACGGACTATTTGGCAGAGAATGTTTTTTGAACGAGATTATTTGGGCTTATGACTACGGTGCTCGGACTAAACGACGTTGGCCAACAAAACATGACAATATTTTGGTGTACGTCAAAGACCCTAAAAAATATTATTTTAATAACCAAGAAGTTGATCGTGAACCCTACATGGCCCCAGGGCTGGTCACTCCCGAAAAAGTTGCCAAAGGTAAATTACCTACTGACGTGTGGTGGCATACGATTGTTTCTCCCTCAGGGAGAGAAAAAACCGGTTACCCCACTCAAAAACCTTTAGGTGTTCTACGTCGGATTATTCAAGCCAGTAGCGCGGAGCACGACTGGGTTCTTGACTTCTTTGGGGGAAGCGGAACGACTGGTGCCGCCGCATGGGAACTGAACCGTCGTTTTGTTCTCATCGACCAGAATAAACAAGCAATTGACGTAATGCAGAAACGTTTTGAAAACTCTCCACCTGCTGAACCGTCATCGCAAGAGGCTGTGCCTGCTCCTGTGCGTTTTACGGTATTTCGGCAACGGCCAGTTCGCTTAGTAGACCGAGCATAGAAGAACGGTGCTTGAGCATGGTAAGCAAATAACGAACTATTTGGTGGCTTTAGTGTTCATAAATCGATGTAGCCTTACCACAACGGGTATCCTTGTATAATTATTGTTTCTATTTCGGGCCTCGTCTAAGGCACTGTGAACTAGTGCAGATACGACCTATCGGTGTTTAAAGGAGAGCAAGATGGGACTACTAGAGAATATCTCTTCCCCTGAAGATTTGCGGAGCCTATCACAGGATCAGATGAATACACTGGCTCAAGAAATTCGTGAATTCTTAATTAAACACGTTGCCCAAACTGGTGGACATCTTGGACCTAATCTTGGTGTCGTCGAATTAACCCTCGGTATTCATCGGGTCTTCAACTCTCCTGAAGACTCCATTATTTTTGATACAGGGCACCAATCTTATGTTCATAAGCTCGTTACAGGACGTCAAGACTTTCACACTTTACGCCAAAAAGGCGGTTTAGCCGGATACCCCGACCGTTCCGAATCTATTCACGATATTGTTGAGTCTTCTCATGCCTCATCTTCTTTGAGCTGGGCAGACGGTATTTCTCGGGCTCACGCACTCCAAGGAAAATCAGAACACTATACAGTAGCTCTTATTGGCGATGGTGCTCTCACCGGTGGTATGGCGTGGGAAGCCGTCAACAATATTGCGGCCGATAAAAACCGCCGTGTAGTCATCATTGTCAACGACAACGGACGTTCTTACGCGCCTACTGTTGGCGGTTTCGCTAACCATATGGCAGAGCTACAGCAAGAATTTCAAAAACATCTAGATTCTGTTCGACTAGATCGCCGTTACGATAGAACCCTTGATAAGATGCGTCGCGGGCTGCAATCTACAGGCCCTCTAGGTCAGATGCTCTACCGTGGTTTACACGGAATGAAAGCCGGACTAAAAGACATCGTTGTTCCTAACGGACTCTTTGAAGACCTCGGCATGAAATACGTTGGTCCCATTGACGGACACGACCAAGAAGCTGTTGAACAAGCACTCAAATCTGCTAAAAACTTTGCTGGTCCGGTCATCGTCCACGCGATTACCGAAAAAGGTCACGGCTACGCTCCTGCTCGTGCCCATGAAGACGACCAATTCCATGCTGTTGGAAAAATTGACCCAAACACCGGTATGCCGTTATCTTCTTCTGGCGGTCAGTCTTGGACCAGCGTTTTCGCTCAAGAAATTAAAGATATTGCAGACGAACGTGAAGACATCGTAGGTATTACGGGAGCGATGCTCATTCCTGTCGGACTCAAACCGATGGCACAAGCACACCCTGAGCGTGTAATTGACGTTGGTATTGCTGAGCAACACGCTGTTGCAATGAGTGCGGGGCTAGCCTATGGCGGTTTACACCCGGTGATTGCACTTTATGCGACATTCCTGAACCGCGGTTTCGACCAGCTTCTCATGGACGTCGCTTTGCATAAAGCGGGCGTAACCATTGTGCTCGACCGCTCTGGGATTACCGGTCCTGACGGTCCAAGCCATCACGGCATGTGGGATTTAGCATTATTACAGTTTATTCCTGGTTTGTATTTGGCTGCTCCTCGAGATGAACTTACTTTACGAGAAGAACTACGTGAAGCTGTCAATATTAATAATGCACCGACAGTGATTCGCTACCCTAAAGGTAATGTGGGAGAGCCCATTGCTGCGATCGAACGTTGTGAAGACGGTGTAGACGTGCTGGCACGTAACGGTGACCGTGATGAGAGAACTGGACAACGCGACGTACTGATTGTTTCAGTAGGTGCGTTAGCTCCATTAGCTTTGGAAGTATCTGAAGCATTGGCTCAAGCGCAGGTGACAAGCACCGTAATCGATCCTCGATGGGTCATGCCTGTTGCTGATTCTGTTGTAGAAGCTGCTCGGGAACACCGCATTGTGGTAGTGCTTGAAGACGGTGTTCGTGCTGGTGGTGTGGGCGCAAGAATCCGCCAGATGATGCGCTCGCATGGAGTGGATACTGCCCTCAATGAGGTTGGTTTGCCGGTTGAGTTTATTGCTCATGCTTCGCGTGGAGAAATTTTTGAAGACGTCGGTTTAACCGTTGAGAAAATTACTGCCGATACTTTAGCTCAGCTTGCTGGGCAGATGGTTCCTTATGCTCGAACTAAGGGTGAGAAACCTAACCACGCAAAGAAATAAAATGAAGATACGGTGTTAAAAGCTCTTGGGGTGTTGGGGTACCAAAAAAATTTTTTGGTACCCCAACACCCCAAGAACGTTAAACGCTACGAGAAATTATCCGAAGATGTTGACGATGTCGCCAATGAATTTGAGGATAAGGGTAGCTACCTGAATAATCTGGTTGAAAATCTCCATGAGGGTGACCTTTCCGAAAATAATATGTTGTCGGCAATGAGAACAGGTGTGAGATGAAATACGTCACTCACAGAACCGAATATATCATTAGAAAGTGTCTCTGGCTAGAGGTAATAATAATTTATTAACCGACGAAGATTCTTCCGTCCTTGACCTCTGTCTTATATTCAGGAAGCGGTGTAGGGGCTGGACCACCAGTGACAGAGCCATCTTTAATGGAAAAATGTGATGCATGGCAGGGGCAGGCAATAATGGTTGTTTGGACGTTCAGCTGGCAACCTTGGTGGGTGCACGCTGAACTAAACGCCTTAAAAACACCTTCTTTCGGTTGGGTGAGCATCACTGTTATACCCTCGGCTGTTGCTTTATATGCACCGCCGAGAGGAACATCAGATACTGCAGCCATATCGGTTGGTTTTTGAGGGCCTTCTGCCACCTGAGGTTGTGCATCTTCTTGAGAGCATCCGCTCAATGCTAAACCTGCACTGCCGACGCTCAGACCGCCGAGTACGGTACGGCGGTTCATCCCTTTGTTGTGGGGTACACCTGACATGATTTCTTCCTAAAATAGTGTGAATAACGGGTTTTATGGTGTGTGAAACTTTTCAAATAACGGTAGTAAGACTGGCATAGTGAGCTGAACCTGCCACGGGCGGGCGTCAAGTGCGATGAGTCCGTCTTTGAGAGATTCTGCTGAAAGTTCACGCGGCATATCCCAACAAATTTTACGTAGTGTATTGGGAGCCAAAATATTATTGTGCGGAATATTTACATCTTCAGAGAGCTGGTTAATAGCAGCTTTCGCTTCTTGAATGAGCTCTAAAGACAGCGGGCGACGACATTCCCATGACTTTAGTGGGGGTGGACCTTGCGAGGGAATGGTGAAAGGAACATAGTCTTTTTCTTGATGTGCTCGAGCGATAGCGCGTATCCAGCGTGGTGCTTCACGTGCTAACGCTCGTGTTTGGAATCCTGCAATTTTGAGTAATTGGGGGACGGTTCTAGGCATCTGTCGCGCTGCCTGAACTAGTGAAGCATCAGGAAGAAGACGCTTAGGTGCGATGTCTTTACACTTTGCAAGGTGCTCTCGTTCGTACCAGAGGTTACGTAGAACTGTTAGTTGGCTTTTGGTCGAAAGCTCGTGAATACCCTTCGTTTTACGCCACGGGTCACGTGGTTTTTGAGGGTGGTTAGTACGGACAATATAGTCGAATTCTTCGAGAGCATATTGAAGTTTCCCTTGAGAGATGAGTACCTCTTCGAGAGCATCTCGTAAATCGACCAAAATTTCAACATCTAAGGCGGCGTAGACTAACCATTCCTTAGGTAATGGGCGAGAAGACCAATCTACTGAGGAGTACTCTTTTTTGAGGGTATAGCCTAAAAGCTGTTCAACCATAGATGCTAAACCGACTTTTTGGTATCCAGCTAGGCGTGAAGCGAGTTCAGTATCAAAAATACGTTGGGGGATTAGCTCTAGTTCTCTAAGGCAAGGGAGGTCTTGAGTGGCGGCATGAAGTACCCATTCTTGCGGTGCAAGGAATTGATAGAGAGGTTCTAAATCTATGGGGGCTATGGGGTCGATAAGAACCGGTGCTGTTCCTGCACGTTTGAGCTGTATGAGGTATGCACGTTGACCGTATCGAATACCTGAAGCTCGTTCAGTGTCGATAGCGACGGGTCCTGTGAGCGCGTCGAGTCGTTCGATGGCGCGTTGTAACGCAAGTTGTGTGGTGACTACAGGAGGAACGCCGCTTACTGGGGCTTCTAATAAGGTAGGTGTCGTTGATGAGGGGAATGAACTTTCTGCACAGCTATTTGCTGTGGTGTGTGTGCAAAACTCATCTAACAAAAAATCACTACCTTGTGTATGTTCGCTCAGGTGCGGGGTGTCGTTTATAGATTATTGTCTATTCTAATCTGTTGTTGTGGGTGCAAACGATAAACAAAGGGAGTTAATGCAGTATCGTTGGTCTGTTGGAGTGTTGTATCCCTCACCTTCAAAGACGTGTCCAAGGTGTGAATCGCATGCTGCGCATCGTACTTCAATGCGTTCCATTCCGAGAGAATAATCTTTGATGTAGCGGATTCGATCTTCTGCTAAAGGGCTGAAAAATGAGGGCCAACCACAGTGCGTCTCAAACTTTTCATTGCTGCGAAAGAGCTCTGTCTTACATGCTTTGCACGAATAGATGCCCTCATCTGTGTGGTTCCAATACTCTCCGCTGAAAGGGCGTTCTGTTCCGCCTTGACGTAATATTCTGTACTCTTCGGGGTGTAGTACTGTTTTCCAGTCTTTGACGATTTTTCCGACTTCAGGGTGTTCAGTGTTCATGATGTCCTTGTCGATTTGTTGTTGTACGGTAGTAGTCACCTGAATTTTACTCGTTCTACCTGCTCAAATGTGGTGGCTTATGTTGGTCTTGTCGAACAAAAAGAATAGAACACTGTGAGAAAGATAACCTAAAGTGGATTGATGTTCGGGTTTGTCACTTATGATTAACACGGTAATTAGTTGAACCAGCGAAACCAACTAAGAGCGGAGGAAATATGACCGACTCTCAAAAACAAGAACTAGCCATATCAGATAGCTCACTACTACTTATCAGTGGTGTTGCTCGCAAAGCAGCACGAACGGGTGCGTTAGCAGGTGCTGCTATTACCGCTACCGGTATGTTGTCAGCTGCTGCATTGTCTACCTACTTTGCACGACAAGTGGTGGTGCCGCCTACCAGACCGGAAGAGAACCTTAAAGTTTTTTCTGTTGGTTATCCTGTAGAACCACGACGAGAAGACGAACATCCTACTACTATCACTCTTAACGCGACACCAGCTACACGAGCACCCGGTGAATACGGCCTCTATTTCGACGGTGGTACACATTTTGCTCATCTTGGTGAAGTGCTTTCTTACCAACCATATGAAGAAAAAGTGGTTCGTCGTGTCATCTCCGTTGAATCTGGTGATTTATCAAAAATTGTTCGAGGGCGACTTTCTGGCGTTATTGCCCGAACACCGGAAACTGCGGGGTATCGTGCTGAAGAAATTACCCTCAACTTACCGGTAGGTGAAGCTCCTGCTTGGTTGGTTCACCCTCAAGCAAGTTATCGCGATTATCCTCAAGAGTCGACCCCTAAACCTTCTACGACATGGGCTATTATGGTTCATGGTATGGGTGTAACTCGTGCAGAGACTTTACGCGCGCTTGAGGCAACTCAAAGTCTAGGGCTTACCTCTTTGCATATCTCATATCGTAATGACCGTGACGCTCCGCCTTCAGACGACGGCCGCTATGGTTTAGGGTTTACTGAATGGCAAGATGTTGATACTGCCATTGAATATGCTCTAGAACATGGTGCTCAAGACGTTGTCCTCTTCGGATGGTCTATGGGTGGTGCAATTAGTTTGCAGACTATGGATAGAGCACGTCATCGTCGTGCAATTAAGGCTCTTGTCTTAGACGGACCGGCTATTGATTGGCTTCAACTCATCGAGTACCAAACAAAATATAACCGTCTGCCGTTGCGTATCGGAGAGCTAGGTGTCTCGATGATTTCTAAACCTGCTCTAAATATCTTTACCGGACTTAAACGCCCAATTGAGCTATCGAAGATGTCGTGGACTCGCCGCCCCGGTGATATTCGAGTCCCAACTCTGATTTTGCATTCTTTGGACGATACATATGTTCCAGCATCTAGCTCTCAAGAGATTGCCATGAAATCTCCGTTAGTGGACTTTATCCCGTTCTTTGGAGCAACGCATACACGTGAGTGGAATGTTGATCCTCAGAAATGGACGAATACTGTTATTGATTGGCTAAAAATTCGTCTCGGATAGTTGTTCCTCTGCGTCGCTGTTATCGAAGGTGGGTGTTTGTTAGGAGGGCAAACACCCACCTTTTTGTTGCATTGCGGGGATATTAGGAGAGAGCAATTTTGGCGTAGGTGCCGTTTGTAATAGCTAATAAGTCTTGTGGGCTTAGCTCAACGTCTAGACCGCGTTTACCGCCAGAGACAAGTACTGTTGCAAAATCTTCAGCACTGCTATCGAGTAATGTGGGATGCGCTATTTTTTGCCCGATAGGGGAGATTCCACCAACAACATATCCGCTACGACGTTCTGCAATTTTTGGGTCTGCCATAGTCGCATTTTTCCAGCTGAGAGCTGCTGCTGCCGCTTTAAGATTGAGTTTTCCGGCAACGGGTACGATACAGACGGCATAGTTGTTATCGTGGGCAATCATGAGGGTTTTAAAAACTTGTTGTTCGCTTCGACCTAAGGCTGTAGCAGCTTCTAAACCGAACGAGGTCTCACCCTCACGATGTTCATATTCTCGTGGCTCAAAAATAATTCCAGCTTGGCTAAGTGCTTGTAACGCTGCGGTAGCTGTTGCTACGTTTTTCTTTTTCTTTGCCATGATTTCCGTACTATGACTTTCTGTGTTGTGGTGCTTACTTGGTATCTACCCTAGAAATGAGAGAGTGCTTTATCAAGAGCGCTATGAGGTAATGCGGGTCATAGTTGGGTTTTTAATGAGGTAAGGAATTACACTGGTTGAGAACTTAAAACAGCATGACAACGATGTTGCTGTTTCCAAGCTAAGTTTTCAAGGAAGATACCCCATGGCTTCATATACGCACCTGATAGAACGTCGCCCAAATGTTTCGGCACAAGAACTACTTGCAGGATTTCGCCCTTCAGAGCGTTTTGGTGAGGTGTCTTTTGACACGTACCGCCCAGATCCCAGTCAACCAAGTCAGGCTCAGGCAGTAGAGGCCTTGCGTGCTTTTGGTGCTACGGTAGCACCTACTCAAAAGAGCGGAGGATTTTTCTCGCGGCTTTTTGGGTCTTCCTCCTCATCTTCACAGAAGAAAACTGGCATATATCTTGATGGTGGTTTTGGTGTCGGTAAGACCCACCTTTTAGCCTCTTTGTGGCACAGTGTTGAAGGCCCAAAGGCTTTTGGCACTTTTGTGGAGTATACGAACTTAGTAGGGGCTTTGGGGTTTCGTTCTACAGTGGATGCGCTGAGTTCTTATCGTCTGGTGTGTATTGACGAATTTGAGCTTGATGACCCGGGCGATACGGTGTTGATGTCTCGTTTGATGCGTGAACTATCTGATGCTGGTGTTCGTTTGGCGGCAACATCGAACACTTTGCCTGGAGCTTTGGGGCAAGGGCGTTTTGCTGCGGCTGATTTTAAGCGGGAGATTCAGGTTCTTGCTGAACAATTTGATGTGTTACGGGTAGATGGTGAGGATTATCGTCATCGTGGTTTACCTCAGGCGCCTGAGCCTGTTGTGTTGGGTGCTGAAGAGTCTTGTGCTCAGCAACGTTTTAGCGGGAGCGATGTAGTTGCCTGTGATGATTTTTCTGCGGTTATTGAGCATCTATCGGTGGTTCATCCTTCGCGGTATCGTCAATTATTAGATGGTCTTAGCGGTATTGTGTGGAAGAATGTTCAGACGATTACGGAACAGTCAGTAGCTCTTCGTTTTGTTGTTCTTGCTGACCGTCTTTATGACAAGGATTTGCCGATTATCTCTTCGGGTGTTCCTTTTGACCAGGTGTTTACGGAGGAGATGATGAATGGCGGATATCAGAAGAAGTATTTTCGTGCGGTGTCACGTTTAACGGCGTTGGCTCGTGAAGGAAATGGCTAAAATAGCCCATAAAAACACTCTAAATGTGACGTATTACACGTTATAAAATATGGGGTGTTTATAGTGTAAAAACTCTAAACGCCCCTGTTTTTCCTTGAAAACAAGGGGGATATGGTGTGTTGTGTGGCGATTTGGCAAGAACGAAAAAAACGTGTAAAGTATTTACCTGTCAGCCAAACGAACACTTGTTTCGTTGAGGTGTTGATATGCGGTTGTAGCTCAGTTGGTAGAGCACCACCTTGCCAAGGTGGATGTCGCGAGTTCAAGTCTCGTCAACCGCTCGCATGATGCTTATAAAGAGCACACGCCCTAGCTTCTAGCGAGGCTCGGTGAGGTGGTCGAGTGGTTAGGCAGCGGCCTGCAAAGCCGTGTACGCGGGTTCAAATCCCGTCCTCACCTCGCAGACATTATTTATAATGTTTAAGCGCGATTAGCGCAGCGGTAGCGCGTTTCCCTGACACGGAAGAGGTCACTGGTTCGATCCCAGTATCGCGCACAAAATAACCCCAGTTCTTGTAAAGGAACTGGGGTTTTGTGCTACCTGTAAAAAATACTCAGAAGTTGCAAAAACAGTTTGCACAATACGTTTTTTGTGTGTATAGTATTTACTCGTTGCGCGGTTGTAGCTCAGTTGGTAGAGCACCACCTTGCCAAGGTGGATGTCGCGAGTTCAAGTCTCGTCAACCGCTCCAAAACAGATAAGACCTCCAGAAACATCTGGAGGTCTTATCTTTTATTCACCATCAAAAATTTGACCACTTCAACTCCAAAAGAGTAGAGTTTTGCAGGGTAATCTGAGTAATTGAACCTACAGAAAATACCCCTCTCAAGTCTTGCAACTTGCACCATGAGCTATCAAATCACTTGAACACCTAAGGTATAACGTGACATCGCCGAAACTAGCATCTGACACCGACCACGGCAGAATGTATGCACGAACTGAAGGCGGAACTCTCGAAGTTCCTTCCATTACCACTATCATCGGACAACAAGCTACAGATTTGAGCGGATGGCACGGATACATGGCAGCAAAAGCAGCCCTAGAAGACCGCCGTTCCTATCGAGTATCACAATCCTCAGGACTAAAATTCGCCATCATACGCGACGCCGCACAAGCCTCAGAAAGATATAGAGACGAAGCCGCCGCCCGCGGAGACCGCGTCCACAACTACGCCGAAAATGTTGCACTAGCAAAAATGGGCAAAGAACACCGCACCGAAGAATGCCGTGAAATACTTGTGAGCAACGGAGAACAAGCCTACGCAGACCGTTTCGATGAATGGTGGGATATATACAACCCCCGCCCACTAGCAACTGAAGTAACTATTTGGAACCATAGCGTCGGATACGCCGGAACACTCGACCTCGTCGCTGAAATCGCCGGACACGTATGTATCATCGACTACAAAACTAAAGGAACCGATCGCAAAGGACGCGTCAAAGCTCTCGACCCTAAAGTCGTCATGCAACTCGTAGCAGGACTCAAAGCTGAAGAATACATCAGTGATGAAACAGATAACCTCTGGAAGCCGTGGGAATACTCAAAAGCACCTATCCTCATGGGAGTTGCCCTGGGGCAAACACAAGTCGTTCCACAACAAGCGAATCCGGTAACCTTAGAAAAAAACTGGTATAGATTCTGCGCTCTCAAACGCGTCTGGGACTGCACCCGCGATCTGGCAGAAAACGGGGCAGAAGCTCTAATGCCCGTTGTGCCACCACCTGCCACACCAACCACTACACCTATAACACACCTAGGCTAGAAAGAAGACACATGCCGATTCTTAGCATCCGCACCGTTGGAGACCCCGTACTACGTACCGTTTGTGACCCTGTAACAGTTTTTGACAAAGACCTCAAAACTTTAATTCACTCGATGCTAGATACCATGTACGAAGTCAACGGAGTGGGGCTTGCCGCACCACAAATTGGCAACACCAAACGTCTCTTCACCTACGGAAATATCGATGGACAAGAAGGGCACATCATCAACCCCGTCCTCGAACGAGGAGAAGAACCTCAAGAAGGGTCAGAAGGATGCCTCTCCGTACCCGGTCTTTCCTCACCAACACCACGCACCAACTGGGCGCGTGTAACAGGCGTGGATTACAATAACCATCCAATCGTCTTAGAAGGCGAAGGACTGTTCGCCAGAATGTTGCAACACGAAACAGACCACCTCGACGGACATCTTTATATTGATCGACTCGTTGGAGAAGAACGTAAAACCGTGATGCGTGCAATTCGTAGTTCTAACTTTGACCATGTTACTGAACGTACCCAACGAGAACGAGCCACACGAGTTTCCTCCGGATTCGGCACTAACACCCAATCTAGCAGTAGTGCCTTTGGCAGTTCTTTCCTGAAAAAATAAGGTATGAGTATGAAAGTTTTATTCGCTGGAACACCAGAGACTGCGGTAACAGCCTTAGAAGGGCTTTTGACATCACCGCACGAAATCGTTGGAGTGCTGACCAGAGAAGACGCTCCGCAAGGACGTAAACGTGTGCTAACTCCATCACCTGTTGCCCGCCGTGCCGAAGAGCTAGGGCTTCCCATTATCAAGGCAAATCGTTGGAGTCTAGAGGTTCAAGAACAAGTACAAGCACTTAAACCTCAGGTTGCCGCAGTAGTAGCTTATGGAACAATACTTCCTCAATCTGCACTAGATACACTCGAACATGGGTGGGTTAACCTTCACTTTTCGAATCTTCCTTTGTGGCGCGGTGCTGCGCCTGTTCAACGTGCCTTGATGGCGGGAGAAGACGAAATTTTCTCGTGTACTTTCCTGATTGAAGCAGGCTTAGATACAGGCCCCGTGTTTATGCAAGAATCTACCCGTGTTCAAGGAGATGACACCGCAGCAGATATTCTGCATCGTCTTGCATTGAGCGGTGGAGCCTTACTCTCTCAGACCTTTGAAAAAATTGAGCAGAAAATAGCTCCTCAACCCCAGCATGGGCGGCCCACTCACGCAGCAAAATTAGATGTGAGTGACGGAAAAATTACGTGGTCAGATACCACAGCAGAGATTATTGCACGATGTCGAGGTGTTATCCCTGAGCCGGGAGCTTGGTGCATGCTAGAACAGAACCGTATTAAAATAGCTATGGTTCGACCTAGCCTTGAATCACCAGTAGGCGAATACGGGACGGTACGTGTCCTTGCTAAAAAAGTTGTTGTTAGCTGTTCTGATGGTTGTGTAGAACTGACTCAAGTGCAGCCGGCAGGAAAGAAAATGATGAACGCTGCCGATTGGGCACGTGGACTTGGAAAAGCTCTCAACGAACAGAAAGTAGTGCTGTCATGAGCGCAGAAAAACCCCGCCAGAAAAAATACTCAACTCGTTCTTCCCGTCAAGGAGAAAACACTGAATTAAAACGCGGCGGGGGCGGTCAAACCCGCCGCAACGCGCAGGGACGTGAACGTAACCGACGTGCTCAGCACGAACGTGCTTTCTCCGCTAGCGCGCCAAGGGCTCGCCGTCGCACCTCAGACCCCGCACGAAAAACAGCGTTTGAGGTCATTAATTCCGTGGCGCTTTCAGATTCTTACGCCAACCTTGTGCTACCTCAAGCCATCCGTAAACATCGCCTAGACCAACGTGACGCTGGGTTTGCCACAGAGCTCACCTACGGAACGTTGCGTTATCAGGGTCGTTATGACGCAATTTTAACTCATTGTGTAGACCGCCCTTTAGAAAAAACAGGCGCTCAGATTCTGACGTGTTTGCGTATGGGCGTGCACCAGCTATTAGCGATGCGTGTTCCAGCGCATGCGGCGTTGAACTCTACCGTGGCGTTAGCCCGCGCCGAAATTGGAAGCGGACCTGCACACTTCATTAATGCGGTACTCCGTCGAGTCTCTGAAAGAACCCCCGAACAATGGGAAGAACTTTTAGTCTCAGAAGCAAAGGACGAACTGCATCAATTATCGGTGAGTTATTCGCATCCGACGTGGATTGTGCGAGCTTTCCGTCAAGCGTTAGTCGCTCATGGGCGTGACGTTCACGAGATTACCAAACTTCTAGAAGCAGATAATCTCGCTCCTATTGTGAATCTTGTTGTTTTACCACAGCTAGGTTCTTTAGACGAAGTCTTAGCAAAAGGTGCTCAAAAAGGTGAACTTGTTGAGGGTTCTGCTCTTTACTCTCAAGGCGATTTAGGGCGCTTAGAGAGTGTTCGACAAGGTACAGTGCGTGCTCAAGACGTTGGTTCTCAGCTTGTTGCTCGTGCTTTAGCGCAGGCTCCATTATCGGGAAAAGATGAGGTATGGCTAGACCTTTGTGCAGGGCCGGGCGGTAAAGCGGCTCTGCTGGGTGCTTTGGCTCAAGAACGTGGTGGTGTCCTGATTGCTAATGAATCAGCGCCACATCGAGCAGCTCTTGTTGAAAAATCTCTTAAACCGCTTGATTCTCAACGGTATCGAGTGCTGACGGGAGATGGGCGCACGATTGATCAGACTCTTAAAGCACAGTCGAGTTTGCCGAAACAGCTACGTTCTACCATGCTTTTTGATCGTGTCATGGTTGATGTGCCCTGTTCAGGGCTTGGTGCTTTACGTCGTCGCCCTGAAGCTCGTTGGCGTAAAAGTCCCCGTGATATAGCGGAACTTTTGACCCTGCAGAAACAGCTTTTTGATGCTGCCGTGCAACAGACACGCTCTGGTGGGCTGATTGCGTATGTGACGTGTTCTCCTCATATGGCAGAAACTCGCAATATCGTTCAGGATATTTTGCGAACTCACGATGTGCAGCTTCTTGATTCGGCTCAGGCTTTAGCTGAGGTTGCGTTAACCGATGATCAAGGACAATCCTTGCTTTCGGGAGAGCGCGCTGTTGGTTGTGCTGTAGAGGGGAGTGGTGCTACGGCAACAACAGCTCAACTATGGCCTCATGTGCATGGAACAGATGCGATGTTCTTTGCTCTCTTTCAGAAGAAATAGATTTTTGTTTCTCTGACTTGAGCTGGCAGGGTTCTCTCAGGGGTATCTTGGGTATCTTTTCGGTTGTCGTGCTTGTTTTTGGGTGTGCTATCAAGGCAGAATTGAACAGTGTTCAATAATACTTCTGATACCGAGAACAATCCCCATAACCTGAAAAATATTCTGGCTCATCGCGATTGTGGAATGCTTTGGCACCCTTACGCCCCGTTAGAGACTAAACCTCTCTACGGAGTGTTATCTGCCCAAGGTACTCAACTGCAACTACAAGACGAAGACGGGGCTACCTATACCGTTCTTGACGCAATGAGCTCATGGTGGTGTCAAGTTCACGGGTATTCTCACCCCGCATTAAACCAGGCATTGAGAGCACAAATAGAAAAATTTTCTCATGTGATGTTTGGCGGTCTAACACACGAGCCTGCAATCAATCTTGCAGAACGTCTTGTTCGTCTTGCACCAGGGGAACTCAACCACGTGTTCTTAGCTGACTCAGGGTCTGTCTCGGTAGAAGTGGCGCTCAAACTTGCTGTGCAATATCAGCGTGCGTTAGGACGCCCCACCAAAAACCGTTTTCTTGCTCTAGAAGGCGGATACCACGGGGACACGATTGGTGCAATGAGCGTATGCGACCCTATTGGAGGTATGCACAGTGAGTTCAGAGGGTTTATCCCAGAACAGCTCTTTGCGCCACGACCTCCTAGCGCAACTTACGATAACGCGCAGCAACAATGGTCCGTCAACGAACAAGCTCAGCATCATTGGCAGAAAACGACGGAAACTATCATCGCCAAAGAACATGATTCTTTAGCAGCTATTGTGGTTGAACCTATTGCTCAAGGGGCAGGTGGCATGCACTTTTACCACCCCCATACGTTGAATACTTTGCGTGAGCTTGCCGACCGTTATGAGCTCCTTCTTATTTTTGATGAGATTGCAACAGGCTTTGGACGCACTGGAAAATTTTTCGCTACCGAATGGAGCGACATTGTTCCCGATGTTATGACCGTCGGCAAAGCACTCACCGGAGGATACCTGACTCAAGCAGCAGTGCTCGTGAGCACTAACGTCGCTTCAACAATTAGTGGTTCTGAACATCGTGCCCTTTTACATGGGCCAACCTTTATGGGCAACCCGTTAGCAAGTGCCGCTTCGTGTACTTCCTTGGATTTATTAACCGGCGCTCTTGACGGGTACCCGCTGTCGCGCTGGGAACAGAGCGTACCCCGTTTAGAGCGGGCTTTGAAAGATTCTTTAGAGCCTGCACAATCTTTAACGTCTGTGCGTGATGTGAGAGTTCTTGGAGGTATTGGAGTTATTGAACTCTATGAGGATGTTCGTATTTTTGAGCTTACACAGGCAGCTCTTCGCCGTGGCGTTTGGGTGCGTCCTTTTAGGAACTTGGTCTACACAATGCCACCCTATATTGCTACGGAAGAAGAGATACAACATATTGGTCGTGCCCTCGTTGAATCTGTTGCAGAGGTGCACGGAGAGTAAGAATAATGTTTGAACTACTAGAACATGCGAATGATGAACGACACCGACCTTGGCATGAGTGTTCTGTCGTGCATATTGTGGGTACTGATACAGATGTTGGTAAGACTATCGCTACAGCAGCTTGCGCGGCTGCGCTCATTGCTCACGGTAAAACTGTAGCAGTCTATAAGCCTGCTCAAACGGGGGTGCAACCCAATATGCCGGCAGACGCTCAACTAGCAGCGTATCTTAGTGGCGCTGATTCCTATGAGGGGGTGCGTCTACCTGATGCGATGGCTCCTGTGGCGGCAGCAGAAAAAAATGGTTGCACTTTACCTTCTCTAGAAGATTACGCAAAAACAATTCATCAACTGCGAGATAGCTATGATGTGGTGATTGTTGAGGGTTCTGGGGGAGTAAGTGTTGATATTGGCACTGCCGTGAATTCGAGAGGGTGGGGGCATCAAGCTGATTTAATGTCCTTGATAGCTGAAGATGTTCATGATTCTTGTGCCGTAATTGTGGCACGTATTGGGCTGGGAACTCTTAACCACACACTTTTGACCTATGAGTATCTTCGTGTTCGTTCGCTTAACGTGGCGGGGGTTTTGATTGGGGCTATGCCGTCATCTCCAACAGAGATACATCGAAGTAACCTTGACTTTTTGGTGCGTTTAGGGTGCCCCGTGCTCGGCGCTATTCCTGAAGGTGCTGGAAAATCTTTTGTGGTGGGAGAAGACACCGAGTTTGTGCATTGCTTCGATGAGCTGCAGGAGTTTCGGAAAAATGCTTCTCGCTGGTGTGGGATAGAGTAGTGTTGAAGGTGTTTTTCAGAGAACGCTCAGAGCTTTTGGAACGGAAGAAAGAACCATGGACTGTCATATTCACCCCTCTATTTTGAGTGCAGATTTTGCGAACTTTGAACGTGACTTACAGCGTATTAGCTCAGCAGACGCTGTTCACGTTGATGTGATGGATAATCATTTTGTTCCGAACCTTAGCTGGGGTCCTGCTGTGGTGAAGCGTTTGCGTGAGGTGTCGCCACTGCCATTTGATGTACACCTCATGATTGAAGACGCTGACCGGTGGGCGCCAGAATACGCACAGATGGGTTGTGAATCTGTTACTTTCCACGCTGAAGCCGCTCAAGCACCTATCCGTTTGGCTCGCTCTTTGCACGCTGAAGGGGCACAAGCTGGTATGGCGTTACGTCCGGCTACCGCAGTCGAACCGTATCTGGATATGTTGAGCGAACTAGACATGTTGCTGATAATGACGGTTGAACCTGGTTTTGGTGGGCAAGCATTCTTAGACGTTACGCTCCCTAAAATTCGTCGAGCGGCAGAAGCGATTGCTGGCTCTGGCGCACAACTGCGTTTACAGGTTGATGGTGGCATTACTGAAGAAACTATTGTGCGCGCAGCAGAAGCTGGTGCTGATACTTTTGTTGCGGGTTCTTCTGTCTTTGGGGCAGAGGATCTTTCTGCGGCTATTAGTGCTCTGAGAGAGCGTGCTCGTAGCGTATAGTTCATGTTCGCTCTGATGTTGCTGTAAGGCTTTTGTTCTCGCGCATCTTAGAGGTAAGAGGGGGTGTCAAAGGACGTTGACACCCCTCATATCTTGAAAATAGGTTATCCTAACCATAAAATATGGGTATCCTTATTTCTTAAGGGTGCTAGGAACCAGCTCAGAGATGACAACAGAGGCAGGAGTTCTCCAATGGGAAAACGCGGCGCACGACGAGCAGCACATACCCCTTTAGGTTACGCCTGGGAAAAATACCATAACGGACAAAAATTCTTCCGCATACAAGACTACCCAAGAGCAACTCTCTGCTTCGAAAATGCCCTGAACGCCTTCATTCAACTATCTGACAAAGAAGGTGAAGCAACCTGTTGTTCAGCCTTAGCTGCCGCCTACGGCAACAACAACATGTATGAATTTGCTCTTCCCTTCGCGCAAAAAGCTATTAACCTCTTTGAATCACTCGGCCGTCAAGAAAAAGTCGCCTCCCAACGGCAAAGCCTCGCGCTAATCTACCTAGGGTGTGAACAAACAGAACAAGCCGAACAATGCTACCAGCAGGTCATTGACGAGTTTGAAAACATCAAATATTTTGAAGAAGCCGGACGTAACGCGCATACTCTGGCTAACATGCTGGCACATCGTCAAGAACTTGACCAAGCGAGACGTCATTTTCATCGAGCAATCGGGTTATATTACCAAGTGCCACGTGAAGAGGTGGAATACACCCAAGCTGTCGCTTTGATGCAGCTTGCTTTCCTTGAAAAACTGAGTGGAGACTATGACGCCTCAAAGCTGCTCTACACGGAAGCCCTCGAAATCTTTGAACGACACCAATCATACTGGGAAGTCGGCAGCTGCTACGAAGGGCTAGCTATCGCAGAATATAGTACTGGAGCTCCTCACGTTGCTGTTGTTCACGCAAAAACAGCACTTGATGTTTTTCAACAACACGGCTTCAGAGAGGACGCATTACGGGCCCGCATTAACTACCAAGCCGTACAAATCGCCATTGAAGATTGGTGTGCACAACACCAAAATGACGATACATAAACGAACATGACGGCAGATAACAAATATCTAACATCGTGTGAGTTGTGGGTGTTTTCCCTAGCGAAACTGTGCAATAATCAAAAGCGCAATAACAACATCGTGCTCCGGGACCCGGTGAAAATCCGAACCGGCGGTGATAGTCCGCTAACTTACCTCAAAGATTACTCTTTGCGATAAGCCTGATTGGTGAAATTCCAATACCGACAGTACAGTCTGGATGGAAGGTAGCACGAGCAAAACGGCGTAGAGACACTCCTATATCCAAAGTGCCTCTACAAGAACTCTATGTAAATACGCCCCATCACATCAAGGGCGTATTCGACACGAGATAAACCCCGCTTTGTTCTTCCCGGAGCCTCCGCGAAAGGGAAAAACATGGATTTTCTGCGGTGGCTCTTCGACGCACAACTTCACATTGGCGATCAAACGCTTTTGGTGCGCGAAGTCCTCGGTAACATTTTTGGTCTAGCCTCAGCATTGGGCGGTATGCGCCGTAAAGTCTGGGCATGGCCGGTTGGAATAGCGGGTAATCTCCTCCTCTTTACCGTATTCCTTGGAACATTCTTCGGCTCCATCAACACTATCAACATGCTAGGACAAGCCGGACGACAAGTCATGTTTATCATCGTCTCTATCTGGGGATGGTACCGGTGGAAAACCTCAAAAGACAACGGCTCTTCTGCTGTCATCCCTACATGGGCAACAGCAAAAGAACGCATTTTTCTCATCGTCGGCATGCTGGCAGGAACAGCAGTCCTTACCCCTATCTTTAGGGCACTAGGCTCATACGAACCAGTCTGGTCTGACGCATGGATTTTCACAGGCTCCCTCCTTGCCACCTACGGCATGGCCAAAGGATGGGTTGAATTCTGGCTCATCTGGGTAGCCGTAGACATCGTCGGTGTTCCACTTCTCTGGTCCGCCGGATACTACGCAACAGCACTCATGTATGTCTTTTACGGTGGGTTCACTCTCGTGGGATTCTTCGTCTGGTGGCGCGCTCGCAACCGTGAAGCAGCTCAGGTTGCGTTGGAAACACAATTCCCCGACCCAACCGTCGATAGGATTCACACATAAAGTCAAGGGCTCGCTCGCAATACTCTCGTGGAGTCCTTGAGGGCGGTAGTTTCACCTTCGCAAGGTGAAGCTACCGCCCTCATATCTTAAAGAAGGGATGTTAATCTAAGGAAGCACTTACTTCTGATGTGAATAAAAGAGTAACGGTCATCATGCTATTCTGCAGACGAGGGTGCACATCTTCTGAGACAAACTGCCTTAGAGTGGAAAAGGTGAAAAACTTTGAATCTCTCTTTGCTGAACTCACCGAAAAAGCTCGTACCCGCCCCGAAGGCTCTAAAACCGTTGAAG
This sequence comes from Rothia sp. CCM 9419, assembly GCF_048512815.1. Lineage (NCBI taxonomy): Bacteria > Bacillati > Actinomycetota > Actinomycetes > Micrococcales > Micrococcaceae > Rothia > Rothia sp. CCM 9419. Next base: position 157,321 of record NZ_JBLXXY010000002.1, read on the forward strand.
AACTAGACCGTGGCGTACATGGTATTGGCAAAAAAATTGTTGAAGAAGCTGCCGAAGTGTGGATGGCTGCCGAATATCAAAGCGATGAAGAATTTGCAGAAGAAGCATCTCAGTTGATATACCACCTTCAAGTGATGATGATTGCTAAAGGCCTCACACCCGAAGATATTTATAAATACCTCTAAACTCATTCATGAAGGATGTTCCATGTTACGTGTAGCTGTACCCAACAAAGGATCTTTATCTGAAGCGGCGAGCCGTATGCTCAAAGAAGCCGGCTACCTGCAACGTCGTGACAGTAGAGAACTCGTCATCGTTGACCAAGAACATCACATCGAATTTTTCTACCTACGACCTCGAGACATTGCAGTGTACGTTGGTAAAGGGACCCTTGACGTCGGTATTACTGGACGTGACCTACTACAAGACTCTCAAGCACCAGCGGTTGAGAGTCTTGCCCTTGACTTTGCAAAATCAACGTTCCGTTTTGCTGGGCCACAAGGCCAATTCCAAAATATTCAAGAGCTTAACGGCAAACGTATCGCAACATCCTACGCCCAACTCGTCCGCCAATATCTACAAGAACAAGGTGTTGAAGCCAGTGTGACACGGTTGGACGGGGCTATCGAATCTTCAATTCGTTTAGGTGTAGCTGACGCTATCGCCGATGTTGTTGAAACAGGAAACACTATGAGAGCTGCGGGGCTTGAACCGTTTGGCGAACCACTCATGCACAGTGAAGCTCTCCTGATTCGACGCAAAGAAGTTGAAGATACACACGGTCTTGAACGGCTCATTAGTCGCCTTCGCGGAGTGCTCATCGCACGTCAATACGCTCTCGTTGACTACGACATTCCTGAAGCCTTACTGCCACAAGCGTCTGCACTCACACCAGGTTTAGAAGCACCGACAATTTCTCCTCTTGAAAGAGAAGGATGGGTTGCTGTGCGCTCTATGGTGTTACGTCAAGAAACCAACAACATTATGGACCAGTTATACGATATTGGTGCGCGTGCTATTCTCGTCTCTCCGGTACAGGCTGCACGTCTTTAAAGAGCCCTACAACATCGAGGTGCTTTCTTTGACGGGAAGCACCAACACGTCATAGTAGGTAACAGAACAAGGTAAAGGACTAAATAATCTATGGGCGTTGCTATCCGAGTGATTCCATGCCTTGATGTCGATCAAGGACGAGTGGTTAAAGGGGTTAACTTTGAGGGGCTACGCGATGCTGGAGACCCCGTCGAACTAGGAGCTCAATATAACCAAGCTGGTGCTGACGAGCTCACGTTCTTAGACGTTACCGCCTCAACTGCTAACCGAGAAACAACTTTTGAAGTCGTCCAAAAAACAGCAGAAACTGTGTTTATTCCCTTAACCGTTGGTGGGGGAGTACGTAGCGTCGATGACGTGGACAAACTTCTACGCACCGGTGCAGATAAAGCATCTATCAACACTGCAGCTATCAAAAACCCTCAACTCATTAACGACATCACAGAACGTTTTGGTTCTCAGGTGCTTGTCTTATCAGTGGATGCTAAACGATCCGAAAACACTCCTTCAGGATACGAAATTACCACTCATGGCGGTAAAAAAAGTACCGGAATTGATGCGCTAGAGTGGATTGCCGAAGCCGAAAAACGCGGTGTTGGAGAAATCTTATTGAACTCTATTGACGCTGACGGAACAAAAACAGGTTTTGACCTCCCGATGATTCAAGCCGTTCGAGCTATCACAAAGCTTCCACTGATTGCTTCTGGAGGGGCTGGAGCACCGGAACATTTCCCGCCCGCCATTGAAGCTGGGGCAAACGCGGTTCTTGCGGCGTCCATCTTCCATTTTGGTGAGGTGAGCATCGCTGAAGTTAAAGATGCTATTCGAGACGCCGGATATGACGTCCGCTAAAAACTAAGAATAGGACAACCGAACGATGAATAGCGCATCCTCATCTGAAAAATCTTTACGTGAAGAACGTATCGCTCACTTAAGTTATAACGAGCAAGGCCTCATTGCCGCAATTATTCAACAGTACGATACTGGCGAAGTGCTGATGTTGGGGTGGATGGACCAAGAAGCTTTACGACGGACACTGAACGAAGGACGGGTCACGTTCTGGTCTCGTTCTCGCCAAGAATACTGGCGTAAAGGCGATACTTCAGGACATTACCAATATGTTAAGTCAGTATCAGTAGACTGCGATAAAGATGCTCTGCTTCTACAAGTTGACCAGATAGAAGCAGCCTGTCATACAGGACAACGGACCTGTTTTTTAACAGGGGGAGAACTTCCTGCAACCGTCCTGCCAACACCTGCCGCACAATAATAAGCTATGTTGAAGGGTTCTGCTAAGACCTTCAAAAGACTTACAATAGCGATACACCATCTTCCAGCTAGATACCAATGCAGAGGACTTCACCGCATATGCAAGATATGGGCATTATTTCCCCCAGCTTTGAACAATTTCAAACATTAGCGAAGACTCGTCGTGTCATCCCCGTCTACACCAAAATTTTGGCAGATTCGCTGACTCCTATCGGACTTTACCGTGCTTTGGTGCTACGTGACGGGACAGCACAAGCTGGAACATTCTTACTTGAATCAGCAGCAGAAAATGCTCAATGGTCACGCTACTCATTTATTGGTGCACATTCTCGCGCAACTTTAACCACCTCTGCAGGAAAAGTCTTTTGGCAAGGAGAAACACCGGTTGGTGCACCCACTGACGGCGATCCTGTCGAGGCCATCCAAAAAACTCTCAAAACATTACACACCGAACGTTTTGACCATCTTCCCCCACTCACCAGCGGACTGGTCGGCTATCTTGGGTGGGATGTTGTACGGCACTGGGAAAATCTTCCACATCAGCCACAGGACGATATCCAACTACCGGAATTCGCGCTTAACCTTGTCTCAGACATGGCAATACACGATAACACTGACGGTACCGTAACCCTGATTGCCAACGCCATTAACTTCAACGGTACCGACGATAACGTTGAACAAGCCTACGAAGACGCTGTCGAACGCGTCCACTGTATGCTTGATAAACTTTCACAACCTTTAGAACGTTCAACCGTATCTGAACTACATGGCACCAATAACGTTGAACATGCGCTTGCCCAAGCTCAATGTTCTATGACAGAGAAAGAATTCCTCAACGTCGTAGAACAATCCCGCCAAAACATTATCGACGGTGATGTATTCCAACTCGTTCTTTCACGTCGATTCACCATCGAGAACCACGCAGAACCACTAGACGTCTACCGGATGTTACGTCAATCTAACCCCTCTGCTTACATGTACCTATTCAACTTTGAAGACACCGAAGGGCAACCTTTCCATATTGTTGGTTCATCACCAGAGGCACTAGTAACTCTCAAAGACGGTGTTGTGTCCACACACCCCATTGCCGGTTCACGTCCGCGTGGTGCTACCCGCGAAGAAGACCTCAAACTCAGTGAAGAACTCCTTGCAGATGATAAAGAACGCTCAGAACATCTCATGCTTGTTGATTTAGCCCGCAACGACTTATCACGTATCGCGGTGCCTGGCTCTGTAGCTGTAGAGCAGTTCATGGAAATTGAACGTTTCAGCCACATTATGCATATCTCCTCTACCGTCACTGCACAAAAAGGTGAAGATTACGACGCCTATGATGTTCTTCGCGCGACCTTCCCCGCCGGAACACTTTCAGGTGCACCTAAACCACGTGCTATGCAACTGATTGACCAATACGAACCTCAAAGCCGTGGAGTGTATGGGGGAGTGTGCGGATATTTTGATTTTGCTGGCAACATGGACATGGCCATTGCTATTCGCACCGCTTTACTCAAAGGCACACACGCCTATATACAAGCAGGAGCAGGTCTTGTCTTAGATTCTGACCCATCATCTGAAGAACAAGAAACCTGTCACAAAGCAGCAGCACCTTTACGTGCTGTAGCGTTAGCTGCTGGTATCAAAAGACTCTCCACTGGCACTCAACAGCACCCAACAGAGCTAGAAAACTGAGTGATTACTGATGCCGACATCTTTCTACACTCGTCTAAACGCCCCTAAAACAACGTTCCTGACCCTCTTATGTGCAGCAATAACATTTGGCTCAACACTACCTAGCTGGATTGACGTTCGAGTTAACACCTCACTCCTTGACTCCACCTTGCATGTTGCCGGTTCAGAGGCAGCCCCCGCCGTAAGTTCCCTCTCCCTCGTAGCTTTAGCAGGCATGCTCGTCATTCGTTTAGCCTCTACACGAATTGCGCGTATCGTCGCCGTACTACTATCGCTGACCGGAGTCGGAATGTGCGCATCCGTCATATCGGTATTAACAAACCCCGTTTCAGCTTCAACAACGCCCGTAGGAAAAGCTACTGGACTGTCACAAGTCTCAGCAGACTACACCATTACCTTCTGGCCGTGGGCATCATTTTGTGGTGCCATACTCATCATTATTCTAGGAATATACATGTTCCTAGCGGTGACGCACTGGCCCAAGAAAAGAAAATACGACAGAACAACCCACCGCATAGACGATGAAATAGACGACATCGATACTTGGGATTCTCTCAGCGCAGGGGTCGATCCCACCGCAAGAAGCTAAGAGCCGGCGAGTAAAACCACGCAACATAGCGCATAAATCTGAGCTGTTCATGACGCTATCGACTAGAATCGTCAATAGATTTATTTCCTTCACCTAGAGGAACACACACATACAAGGAGAAACAATGGCTAAAGAGCAGGTCGTGCTTTCACCAGAGATTCCATACCCAAACCACGGAAACACCGTTGCTTCATGGGGCATGTTCTCTGTGATGATTCTTGGTGCACTCATCTCCGCACTAGGCTTTGATTTTGGCCGTCCCTTCTTTTTCTGGCTCGGCCTTGGCGTGATGGTCCTCGGCGCATTCGTCGGTTGGGCTCTTAAAGCTGCAGGCTACGGCCAAGGTGGGGCAAAGACTAAATACACCGGACACTAAAAGTTCCGTATATGACCTCTTATATAAGCGTCTCGCCCTCGGCGGGACGCTTATTTCATAGGAATTATTATCAGCAACCAACAACTATTTTCTGATGAAGGAACATTGGCATGGCAACAGTCCTAGAAAACATCATTACAGGTGTACGTGAAGACCTCACCGAACGCATCAACAACACCCCTCTTGAGGAAATACAACGCCAAGCCCAGAACCAAAAACCTGCACTCGAAGTACTCAACTACCTAAGAACTCAGAACGCCAATACCTTTAGCGTCATCGCAGAAGTTAAAAGAGCCTCCCCGTCCAAGGGCGAACTCGGAGAAATACACGACCCCGCCGCCCTCGCACAAGCCTATGAACGAGGGGGAGCCAGCGTCATCTCCGTTCTTACTGAACAACGACGCTTTAAAGGGACACTCAACGACCTCAAAACGGTACGCGAACACGTCAACATCCCCATACTACGCAAAGACTTCATCATCGACGAATACCAGATTTGGGAAGCACGAGCCTACGGCGCTGACCTCATCCTCCTCATCGTCGCAGCACTGGATGACCAAACACTCAAAGAATTTCTAGAACTCACCCATAAACTAGGGATGAGAGCACTCATTGAAACGCACACACCAGAAGAAATTGAGCGCGCCAAAACACTAGGAGCCCACATCATTGGTGTTAACGTACGCAACCTCAAAACTTTGGACGTTAACAACGCACACTTTGCAGAACTAGCCCAACTACTTCCTCAAGACGCTGTCATCATCGCAGAATCCGGTGTCTCCACAGCTCAAGACGTCACAGACTACGCACTACACGGGGCACAAGCCGTCCTCGTCGGAGAAGCACTCGTTCGTTCCGGAGAACCCGAAAATACTGTCCGAGAATTCAAACAAGCCGGACACACCGGACGCACACAATACCTCCAACAACAAAACGCCTAAGACCCAACTTACGCAACAGCTCTATAACAGAAAACGAGGCATAACGGTGACAAACCAACTTGCAGATAACTTTTTGAAAGGGAACTCTTCTTCCCTCAAAAATGCCCCCGGCCCTTACTTCGGTCAATACGGTGGTCAATGGATGCCCGAATCTCTAATGATGGCAATGACCGAGCTAGAAGAAACCTTCGAATCTGCAAAAAATGATCCAGCATTTATGGCAGAATTCCAACGCCTCAGCCACGAATACTCCAACCGCCCATCACTACTGACCGAAGTACCACACTTCTCAGAGCACGCTCACGGGGTACGTTTCTTCCTCAAACGAGAAGACCTCAACCATACCGGCTCACACAAGATTAACAACGTTATTGGCCAAGCACTCCTAGCACGACGCATGGGCAAAACCCGTCTCATCGCAGAAACAGGAGCCGGGCAACACGGCGTAGCAACAGCAACAGCCGCCGCATTATTCGGCATGGAATGCGTCATCTACATGGGTGAAGAAGACACCGAACGTCAATCCCTCAACGTGGCACGCATGCAACTTCTTGGGGCACGAGTTATCGCCGTTCAAAACGGTTCACGAACCCTCAAAGACGCCATCAACGAAGCACTACGCGACTGGGTAGCAAACGTCGACAACACCCATTACCTCCTAGGAACAGCAGCAGGAGCGCACCCCTTCCCCGCCATGGTGCGTTTCTTCCACGACGCCATCGGCACCGAAGCCCGAGAACAAATCCTCGAAGCCACCGGAAAACTTCCCGACGGTATCGCAGCATGCGTTGGCGGAGGCTCCAACGCTATTGGAATGTTCCACGCATTCCTTGACGACCCCGATGTCAAAATCTATGGCTTTGAAGCAGGTGGTGACGGCATAGAAACAGACCGTCACGCAGCAACCATCAATCTTGGAAAACCTGGTATGCTTCACGGCGCGATGACATACCTGATGCAAAATGAAGACGGACAAATCATCGAATCTCACTCAATTTCTGCTGGACTCGACTACCCCGGGGTCGGCCCCGAACACTCCTACCTCAACGACATCGGCAGAGTCAGCTACCAGCCCGTTACCGACACCGAAGCCATGGACGCATTACAGCTACTATGCCGTACCGAAGGTATCATTCCTGCTATCGAATCTGCCCATGCGCTCGCTGGCGCTTTGCGCGTTGCACGTGAATGGGCTGCCAACAACCCTGAAAATGCTTCCGACAAAGTGATGGTGGTATGTCTTTCAGGTCGTGGCGATAAAGACATGGGAACAGCCCTAGAATGGTTCGGCCTAGGTAAAGCCATCCCCTCATCATCTTTAGTCACTGGAAATAAAGAAGCTATGCATGAAGCTCAGAGCGTAGAGAGCGAGAACAAGTAATGACGTATCGTGATTATCTATCAGAAGGCGTTCGGTATTCTGTACGTCATAATTCTTTTCCGCCGGCTCCAGCTGGGTCGGCGTTGAAACGACGCCTTGAAGAATGTCGTGAACAAGGACGTGCTGCCCTCATCGGTTACTTGCCGGTAGGCTACCCCACCGTTGACGAATCCATTCAGGCTGCTATTGCGTTAGGACGTAACGGTGCAGACATTATTGAACTAGGTGTCCCTTATTCTGATCCAGTGATGGACGGCCCCGTTATTCAAAAGGCAACAGCACACGCCATAGAGAACGGATTCCGTCTAAAAGATGTGTTTCGTGCCGTACGCGAAATTACTGAGGCCACCTCTGCTGTTGTCGTTGTAATGACCTATTGGAACCCCGTGTTAAGTTATGGCGTCGATGAGTTCGCTCGTGATCTTTCAGCAGCCGGAGGGGCTGGAATCATTACACCAGATCTCGTCCCTGACGAAGCCTCCGCATGGTTTGAGGCATCCGAAAAGTATCAGTTAGATCGTATTTTCTTAGCTGCTATTTCTTCTTCTGACGAGCGTTTAGCGATGATTTCTCGTGCTTCTAGTGGCTTCGTGTACGCGGTATCGGTCATGGGTGTGACGGGTATGCGCCAGTCCGTGAACAATGCTGCTTCTGAACTGGTGCAGCATTTACGTGAAGCGGACGCTCCAGCAGTTTGTGTTGGTTTGGGTGTTTCTCGCCGTGAACACGTTGAAGAAATCGGGCAATATGCTGATGGTGTGATTGTGGGGACTGCTCTTGTGAAAGCTCTAGAATCTGATGGGGTTGAAGGAGTCGCAGTTTTGACGCGTCAGTTAGCAGGTAAGAACGATGAATAATACGGTGTTAGAGGCTTCTATTCCGTCCCCATCCATTAACAGCTTTCATGTAGGCGGTCTAACCATTCACTTTTATGCTTTATGCATTTTGGTGGGTATTTTCTTGTGCTTGAAACTTACAGCCTACCGTTGGAAGTCATGGGGGCAAGATCCTGAACGTATTTGGGATATTGCGTTATGGTCTTTCCCCTTTGGCATCGTGGGTGCTCGAGCTTACCACGTGCTCATTACTGACCCTGCAAGTTATTTTGGTGCAGGTGTTGATCCTCTCAACGTCTTTAAGATATGGGAGGGCGGAATCGGCATTATGGGTGCTATTTCTTTAGGTTCTTTAGGTGCTTGGATTGCTTGCCGTCGTTATGGTATTTCTTTTGCGCTCTTTGCTGACGCTGTTGCCCCCGGTATTCTTTTAGCTCAGGCCTGCGGACGTTGGGGTAACTGGTTCAATCAGGAGCTGTTCGGCAAACCTACTACTTTGCCGTGGGGCTTAGAAATTTCTTCTCATTCTCCAAATTTTCCGCACCAATACCCTGCAGGTACGCTCTTTCACCCAACTTTTCTGTACGAATCGTTATGGAATCTTTGCGGTGTCATGCTCTTATTGTATTTAGGTCGTAAGTCGGTGCTTGTTTTAGGTCAGACTTTTTGGCTCTATGTGTTGTACTACGGTGTGGGACGTATCATTATCGAGATATTCTGGCGTATTGATACTCCTCATTATGTGTTGGGTCTTCGCGTTCATGTGTGGACTGCTGGCTTGCTGATTGTTCTTGGTCTTTGCGGTCTGATTATCGCTAAGATGCGGGCTCGTCAGCGTGCTCTTATAGACGCGGCTCAAGGGGTCTAAACTTCAGCTCCGTAATATTGTTTTGGAAGAAAACCAGACGATGTCTTGCCCACAATATATGTTGTGGTCAGGACATCGTCTTTTAAGGTATAGAAGTTTTATGATGCGGTGAGGTGTACTCTGCTATTGGTTTGTTCAATGACCCGATAATCGTGGGTCACGACAATGGCAATCCCTCCGTTACGGCAATGTTCTTGAAGAAAGTCGAGAACACATTGCGCGTGGTAATCGTCTAATGCTGCTGTTGGTTCGTCAAGAAGGATTAAAGGAGTCTCGCGGACTGCTGCTCGTATAATCCCGATACGTTGTTGTTCACCACCGCTTAGTTGATAGGCAGGGGTATCTAAGAGCTGCGTGTTGAGTCCGAAACGTTCACAGGCACGATAGACCTGTTCTTGATGCTCCTCAACTTTAAAACCTCCGAACTCAAGATTTTTTCTGACGTTCCATGAGGGGACTAAACCTGAATTTTGGAATACAAAACTTACATGGTTGCGAAGAAAGCTTCGTTGTTCTTTTCCTTTGAGAGCAGATACCTCAACGTCATTGTAGAAGATTTTTCCAGATGTGGGTTTCTCGAGACTTCCAAGGCACTGTAAAAGAGTAGTTTTCCCTGAACCGCTCTCTCCTGTGATAACAACATATTCTTGAGACCTTGCTGTAAATGAGAGGTCGTTCCATAACGTTCGACCGGGAAAGGAAAAGGAGAGGTCTTGAACTGTTAAGAGAGGGAAAATAGCCATATTTTCTATACCCCTTACGATATTTCTAAAGCATGTTGAGTGATATTTTTCTCTAAAGCTCTGAGCATCAACATGCTGGATGTACAGACAACAAAAAATATGCCTAGTCCAAGAGCGAAAGAAACTCCTGAATTTTTACCATAGAGGGCAACAAACATGCTGATCGGTATTGTCGAGGCAAAAATGAGCTGATATAAAAAGTTTCCGTGTCTTTCTAACCATGTAGCGCCTGTCGTTTTATGAAGGAAGAGAGCTGTCGTATGACGAGCGTAGTAAGTGATAGCAAGAAGAGTGCTTCCTACGGCGAGAGATAATAATGATAAAACAGCGCCGGCTACAGACATAACTAACGTTGCCTGACGATTAGCATGTTCGAGCTGAGCTTCTTCTTGTACTGATCTATAAGCAATAACAAAATCTGATAAATGATGGTTTTCTATAGCTGCTTTGAACGGCTTATAACTATACGTAAGGTCTGCTGTGCCAAGGTTTATGACAGGTATTGTCTTTGACGAGAATTGGCTGACAACGAGGACAGGATTTTCCCGATAGGTTATGTCAGTAGGCGCTTTACCTAAAAGAGGCAATATTCCTGTATCTGGTATTGAATACTGTAATACTTTTATGGTGTGGTGATGATGAGCAGTTTCTTCTTGGAAAGATACCCAACCTTCAATCTGATGTTTAATATTTTCAGATTGATGCTCTAAATCCTGTGGAATAACTAAAACAACATTATCTGACGAAGAAATGTCGTTGGCAATGGTATCGACCAGCTCCTGTGAGAGAGACGAAAAATATCGAAGATAGGGAAGATTAACCAAGAGGAAATTGCTGTTATCTTCCTGCTCTCCAAATTGCAGTGGAGAGGAAAGAAATACGTGGTTTTGCTTTTCAAAATCATCATAGATTTTTTGTATCTGCTGCATCTTTTCTTCTCCAACTCGTGTAAGAGTCAGATAACTAAATAATGGTTGAACGAGGTCTTTGCTATGTGCTCGAACACTATTGGCACGTTCTTCTTTTGTATAGGTAGAAAAATGATGAACTGTTGCATCGAGGCTAGCTATTGTGCAGTACGAACCTGTGATAACAAGAGAAAGAGATAGAGTTGCTAGCAAGCGGAGAGGCTTCTTCCCCTTGGTAAGAGCTCCTAAAGAATACTGTCGGGTTGCTACATAGACCGTGGCACATGAACATACCCATAAACAGAACAATATCGCTAAAGTTTGCAAACTGACCCAGAAAATTGTTTGTAAACGGTACCCGTCAGCAACAAAGAAGCTATAACCAGATAACGCTAAGAAACTTATGAGAGCTGGAATCAGAAGAGGAAACCCTAATACCAGATATTCTTGAAAAACAACACGTCGTGGGTTTTCTCCGACGGTACGTCGAATAGCTTGTATTGATAGTCGGAGGCTGTACATCTGAACCATCATGAGGATGAGAGTACAAGAGAGCACTACAATACCAGCAGCCCAAGTGCTAAAAATGAGAGAAAAAGCCCAAGAAAATTCAGCTGGTTGAAGTTGTTGAACTTGACCGCTTGAACCTAAATTTTGGAGATGAGTAAAAATATTCTGTGCACTGCGAACATCGCCTTGCACAAAGTACGTTCCAAGAAAGTGGTCTCGTTGAAGAGAATCTCCGGGTAATAGTTTTGGCGTATAAAGTTTGCTAAAACTTGGAAAATATTCTTGATCAATATTTCCGATAACAGTATCTGGCTGACCAGAGAAAAGATAATAGGTGGTGGATAGCTTATCGAACTGTGCTGATGGAACAGTTTTATAGATATTGACGTGCTCAATCTGAGCTTGTTCTGTGAGCTGTTGTATCAAGTCCTGTTCAGTGATGTCGTGAGGTGTTTCTACAAGAGAGAACGAAGATGATATTCCCTCTGGAATTCCATAACGGTCTTGGTCAATCACAAAGAATACTGTTGTGACGCTCAGAGCTATAGCCCATAGAGATGAAACAACCCATAGAACACCATGCGTCAGACCAAGCCTGCTGTTTAACATCTCAATAACCTTTTAGCTACAAACTTTTCATGTGATACATGCTCCGCGGAGGAAGCTAAGAACAATTAAGCTCCACAAAATCATACAATTTTGAGACGCCTTTATTTCACTGTGTACGTCTTGTCGCTAAAAATAAAAATATCTGAGACATCCAACTATTTAACTATCAGATACTAAGCCGTCTCACTATCTGGTGCATTAACGCGAAGAATTACCCCTTTTGAAACAAAACAAGGCACAATAACTACCAGAAGATAGATAGAACACACCCAAAAAACTAGCGTCTTCTACCGGTGAACGTGAAAACGTAACAACATTGACTCCACCACACACAGGAATCAACTGCACCACAACAAATCCACCACTGATAACACCTATTGCCTATCAGTAAACGGAACATACCCCATCGCTGCAATGGCGCGGCTCAAACCTTTTAGCTCCCACCCCACATAAGAGCTAGAGCCTATGCGCACACACGATGCGGATAAGCCTCAAACCTGAGCCGTACCACCACCGAAACCTCGCTCACACACGTACCCTAACGCATGTGAACGACCCGCCGTGGAGAGGAAAAGGCCTTTGAAAAACCCAACATCACACACCCCAACACAGAGCAAACACAACTCCACCACACCACCGTCACCCTTCCAAACATTTGCCGCAATACCTCAAGCGCAAGGGCTATACCACCCCGACAACGAAAAAGACGCCTGCGGACTAGCGATGGTTGCAACGATCAACGGTCAAGCCAGCCACGACATCGTTGACCACGCACTCACCGCACTGCGTCGGCTCGAACATCGAGGAGCCGTCGGAGCAGACGAAGGCACCGGCGACGGCGCAGGAATCCTCCTACAACTGCCCGACACATTCTTCCGCGCCGTACTAGACTTCTGCCTACCAGAAACCGGAAAATACGCAGCTGGAACAGCGTTCCTCCCCGCTGACGAAGAAAACATCAGCGAATACAAACAATCACTAGAAGACATCGCCCACGCAGAAGGACTCAAAGTCCTCGGCTGGCGAGACGTGCCCACCAACCCAGAACTTGTCGGAAAATCAGCACGCGCCGTCATGCCTCACTTTGTACAGATGTTCATCGCCGAAGCAGAACCCGAAGAACACGACGCCGTTGCCGCACCCTTCACCGGACATATCCCTATCATCGACCTCGACACAACATCCGCACAACAACAACTAGACCAAAAAGCTTTTCGTCTACGTAAACGCGCACAGCACAAGCTCGGAGTATATTTTCCGTCCTTCTCTACACGAACCATCGTGTACAAAGGAATGCTAACCACCGCACAACTAGAACCCTTTTATCCTGACCTCTCAGACCCCAGATTTCAGACAAAACTTGCTATCGTCCACTCACGATTCTCAACGAACACCTTTCCCTCATGGCCGTTAGCGCAACCCTTTAGAACCATCGCACATAACGGCGAAATCAATACCGTCAAAGGTAACCGTAACTGGATGCGAGCGCGCCAATCACAGCTCAAATCACCATTGTTAGGACGAAATCCCGAAGAATTATTTCCCATCTGTTCGGCGGGTGCTTCAGATTCTCAGTCTTTTGACGAGGTTGCAGAACTGCTGTTGCTTTCTGGGCGTAGCGCGCCACAAGTGATGATGATGATGATTCCTGAGGCGTGGGAAAAACACGAGGATATGGACGAAGACCTCCGAGCCTTCTACCAATATCATTCAACGTTAATGGAACCATGGGACGGCCCAGCAGCAGTAGCTTTTACTGATGGTACACGGGTTGGTTCTGTCCTTGACCGTAACGGGTTACGACCAGCACGCTACTGGGTGACTGATGAAGGTCTTGTTGTTCTTGCATCTGAAGTGGGCGTTATCGATATTGACGAGAAGAATATCGTTCAGAAAGGTCGAGTTAGCCCAGGAAAGATGTTCTTCGTCGATACAGAACAACAACGTATCATCTCAGATGAAGAAGTTAAAAAGAGCGTAGCGAATAGTCACCCATGGAAAAAATGGGCGTCAGAGTCCATTATCAATCTTGCCGATTTACCTGAACGTGAACATATTCGTTACCCTCGTTCATCGATGACTCTGCGCCAACAGACTTTTGGGTACACCACTGAAGAACTTAAAAAGATTCTTGCCCCCATGGCACAACATGGTGCAGAGCCTATTTACGCGATGGGAACGGATACTCCTATTGCGGTTCTTTCGTCACGTTCACGATTACTTTTTGACTATTTTGTGCAGTCTTTTGCTCAGGTAACGAATCCTCCTCTTGACTCTATTCGTGAAGAGCTTGTTACGTCCTTGAAGACGTCGGTGGGTCCTAATGGGAATATTCTTCGTAATGGGCGTGTACATACTCGTCATATTGGTTTAGATTTTCCCGTTATCAATAATGATGAGTTGGAAAAGATTGCTCACCTCACTGATGAGGATGGTATGGGTATTGCCCTGAAAGTTCGGGGTCTTTATAACCCTGCTGGGGGAGAAGACGCTTTACGTGCTCGGCTGAGTGAAATTTGTGAAAAGGTGTCTGCCGCTGTTAATCGCGGTGTGGAGCATATTATTCTTTCTGATCGTCATTCTAATGCGCAGTGGGCGCCTATCCCGTCGTTGTTGTTGACGGCGGCGGTTCATCATCACCTTTTGCGTTCTGCAACTCGTACGAAGGCGTCTTTGGTGGTTGAAGCTGGTGATGTTCGCGAAGTGCATCATATTGCTACTTTGGTTGGTTATGGTGCTTCAGCGGTGAACCCGTATCTTGCCATGGAATCGGTGGAACAGCTGGTTCGAGATGGTGAGATTGAGTCAGTTTCTGAAGACGAAGCTGTTAAGAACTTGATTAAGGCTTTGGGTAAAGGTCTGCAGAAGATTATGTCGAAGATGGGTATTTCTACGGTGTCTTCGTATTGTGGTGCTCAGACTTTTGAAGCGTTGGGTTTGTCTGAGCGTCTTGTGAGCGAGTATTTTCCAGGGACTCATTCGCAGATGGATGGTGTGGGTCTTGATGTTATTGCTGCTGAGGTGAAAGCCCGTCATGACCGTGCTTATCCTCAAGATGGGGTAGCTGTTCCACACCGTACGTTAGAAACTGGTGGTGAATATGATTGGCGTCGTGATGGTGCCTCCCACCTGTTTAACCCTGAGACTGTTTTCCGTTTGCAGCATGCAACCAAAACCGGGCGCTACGATATTTTCAAGTCTTATACAGAACGTGTAAATGATCAGTCTAAAGAGCTGATGACAATACGTGGGTTATTGTCTTTGAAGCAGGATCGCCCTCCGATTGATATTTCTGAGGTAGAGCCGGTGAGCTCTATTGTGAAGCGTTTTTCGACGGGTGCGATGTCGTATGGGTCTATCTCTCAGGAGGCTCATGAGACTTTGGCTATTGCGATGAATGCTTTGGGTGCAAAGTCGAATACTGGTGAGGGCGGTGAAGATGTTGAACGGCTTCTTGACCCGCAACGGTGTTCAGCGATTAAGCAGGTTGCTTCTGGTCGTTTTGGCGTGACGTCTTTATACCTCACACACGCCCAAGATATTCAGATTAAGATGGCTCAAGGCGCTAAACCTGGTGAAGGTGGGCAGCTCATGAGTCAGAAAGTGTACCCGTGGGTGGCGAAGACCCGTCACGCGACAGCTGGGGTGACCTTGATTTCGCCACCTCCTCATCATGATATTTATTCTATTGAGGATTTGGCACAGCTGATTTATGACCTCAAACGTGCCAACCCGCAGGCTCGTATTCATGTCAAGTTGGTGTCTGAGGTGGGTGTTGGAACGGTTGCTGCCGGTGCAACGAAAGCTAAAGCCGATGTCGTGCTTATTTCTGGTCACGATGGTGGTACTGGTGCTGCTCCTTTGAACTCCTTGAAACATGCTGGAGCACCATGGGAGTTAGGTCTTGCTGAGGCTCAACAGACTTTGATGATTAACGGTTTACGTGACCGCGTGGTTGTGCAAGCTGACGGGCAACTAAAAACCGGTCGTGACGTGATGATTGCTGCTCTATTGGGTGCAGAAGAGTTCGGTTTTGCAACAGCTCCACTCGTGGTGGAGGGCTGCATTATGATGCGTAAATGCCATTTGGATACCTGCCCAGTGGGGGTTGCGACACAGAACCCGACGCTTCGCGAACGGTACACCGGTAAAGCTGAGCATGTTATGAACTTCTTTAAATTTATTGCTGAAGAAGTTCGTGAATATTTAGCGCAGCTGGGGTTGAGAAGCCTTGACGAGGCTATTGGGCGTGCAGAACTTTTGGATACTTCTGCTGCTATCGAACATTGGAAAGCTGACGGTTTAGACTTATCGCCTATTCTGCGTTCAACGTTTGAAGAGTACGCGGGTCGGGGAGTGCGCCATAGCCGTGAACAAGACCATGAACTGGATGCTCATATCGATCACCATTTTATTCGTGCGGCTTCTGCCACTTTTGAGCACCGTCAGAAGACTCAAATCACTCGTGATGTGGTGAATACTGATCGTTCTATCGGCACAATGCTAGGACATTATGTGACGAAAACGTTTGGTACTGACTTATTAGAACCAGATACGATTGACCTTCATCTGAAAGGACATGCTGGTCAGTCTTTGGGTGCGTTTATTCCTCAAGGAATGACTATTCGACTAGTTGGTGACACCAACGATTACGCCGGTAAAGGCCTATCTGGTGGACGAATTATTATCCGCCCAGATGAGAACGCTCCTCTTATCGCTCATGAAAATGTTGTGGCAGGGAACGTTATCGGTTATGGAGCTACCAGCGGTGAACTGTTTATCCGCGGTGTTGTAGGTGAACGTTTCTTAGTGCGTAATTCTGGTGCTACTGCTGTTGTTGAAGGAATCGGCGACCACGGTTGTGAATATATGACAGGTGGCAGAACCCTGATTTTGGGTGAGACAGGACGTAACTTTGGTGCTGGTATGAGTGGTGGTTATGCATATGTACTAGATCTCAACATGAAGAATGTGAATAAAGATTCTCGTGAGCAGGGCGAACTATTGTTTTCCGCTTTATCTGAAACAGATTGTTCAGAGGTTCGCCAACTTTTAGAAGAGCACGTACAACACACTGGGTCATATTTGGGCCAACAGCTTTTAGCAGATGAAGAAGCCACTATGGGGCGTATCACGAAGGTTGTGCCGCGTGATTATGCGGCAGTTTTGAGTGTTCGTCAGGACGCTCAAGCTCAAGGTGAAGACCCTAACTCGATGGCTGTGTGGAAGAAGATTTTGGAGGTAACCCGTGGCTAATCCTCGTGGTTTTCTAGAAGTAACAACTCGTCAAGACCGACCTAAACGTCCTGTGCCTGTACGTATTATGGATTACCGTGAGGTGCAGGTTCGCCCAAACGAGGCTGTTATCCGTCAACAGACATCGCGTTGCATGGATTGTGGTGTGCCGTTTTGTCACGCTGGGTGTCCTTTGGGGAATCTTATTCCTGAGTGGAATGATTTGGTGTGGCGTGGTCGTACCCGTGAAGCGGTGGAGCGTATGCACGCAACAAACAATTTTCCGGAATTTACCGGACGCGTGTGCCCAGCTCCGTGTGAGTCTTCTTGTGTGCTAGGTATTAATCAGCCGGCGGTCACTATTAAACAAGCTGAGTATTCTATTGGTGAAGCTGGGTTTGCTGAGAACTTGATTGAGCCTATTCTTCCTGCACGTATGTTAGATAAGACGGTTGCTGTGGTGGGCTCTGGGCCAGCTGGGTTAGCGGCTGCTCAACAATTAACACAGGCTGGTTTTACGGTTGCTGTTTTTGAACGTGACTCTAAAATTGGTGGTTTGTTGCGCTATGGTATCCCTGATTTTAAATTAGAGAAATCTGTGGTGGAGCGTCGTCTTGCAGTGATGGAAGAAGAAGGCACTCGTTTCCGTCCCGGCATTAATATTGGTACTGATATTACGTGGGATGAGTTACGACGACGATATGACGCTGTTATTGTTGCGACAGGGGCAACAGCTCCTCGTTTACTGGATATTCCGGGCGCTGAGTTATCTGGTATTTATCCGGCAATGGATTATCTCAAGGACACGAATCGTTTTGTCTCAGGGGAGAGCTCTTCACTGAGCATTGACGTTACCGGTAAGAACGTGATTGTTTTGGGCGGTGGAGACACTGGATCTGACTGTATCGGTACGGCTGTACGCCAAGGAGCAGCATCTATTACGACTCTTGCGATTGGTGAACAGCCACCGCTTGAACGCTCTGATAGTGAACCATGGCCGATGTTTCCAAAAGTATTTGAGGTGTCTTCTTCTCATGAGGAGGGTGGAGAGCTTCGCTATTTAGCGTCAACCGTGGAGTTCGTTGGTGAGAATGGTGTTTTGACAGGTCTTAAAGTTGCTAAGACGCAGTACCTATCTGATGGTCGTCGTGTCCCTGAACCGGGTACCGAACATGTTATCCCTGCTGATGTCGTGTTTTTGGCGTTAGGTTTTACGGGGCAAGATTCTCGAACTTTAGAGGAACAAATTGGTGCGTGCTATGACAAGCGGTCAAATGTTGCACGAGATGAGAACTATATGACGAATGTTCCTGGCGTGTTTTCTTGTGGTGACGCTGGGCGCGGACAGTCTCTGGTGGTGTGGGCTATCGCTGAGGGGCGTGCAACAGCTGCCGCAGTTGAGCGGTATCTTACCGGTTCCACTTTCTTACCTGAACCGGTGTCTCCTCATGATCGCGGGTTTACGCTTCTTTAAGAGACGGTATAAATAAATCTATGTGGTGGGGTAAGAGATATCTCTTACCCCACCACATAGAGGAGAACAAATATTGTTATTGTTGAGTGGCTAATGTTTGTAGGACGTGCTCGACTAACGGTTTAACAGCTATTGGGTCAGAATAGTTTACTTTTCCCTGTTCAAAGCTTTTAAGCATTTGTTCTTGAGCCTGAGAGCGTTGAGGTTTTGCCGCTATTGCTGCACGTACCCCCATCATGAGCGTTTTATGTTTCATGCTGAGCTTGGTATGGTCTAGTCCTCCACGAAAATGGAAAATTTTAGCGTTCTCCGTTAACGTTTCGCCATAGTTCTTTATCACCATATTGTCTAACTTTTGGCGGCTACTACCTTCAAGCCCGTTAAAAGATACGGTAAAAAACACGCGTGGGAGTGGTCGCAATAGTTCAGCGTATTTTTGTGTTGTTTTTGCTCCTGTCAAAAATGTTCCATAGTCGCTAGCTCCGATAAGAACAATATCTGCTGATTGAATATTTTCTGCGCAGAGCTGTTCTGTAGCGCAAATCGTTACGTTGATAGTGTTGTTATGGTTAGTTAACGCTTCGGATATCCAGTGTGCATATTCTGTGGTGTATCCGTACTGGCTACCTGCTGAGATGAGAACACGTGCTCCCATGAGGATACGGGCCTTAGCTTTCTACGTTGGGGGAGAGATACCCTGCGACTGTTTCGACGAGGGGGAAGATGTCTTCACGGTTGGTGTAGTCTCCACCACCGTTGTCGAAAGATTCAATCATCTGTTTGTCGTATTCGTTCGCGTGAGGCTTGAGACGATATGCGGTGCGAACTCCTGCTAGAACAGTTTTGTGAGTTTTCGTCATTTGGGAGAGGTCTAGTCCTCCGCGGAAGTGGTAGGTGGGGCAGTTTCCTGCGACGTCTTCTTTGTAAGATTTCATGACGCGTTTGTCGAGGTATTCACGTGGGTATACGGCTAGACCGTTGAAACATACGGTGAAGAAGACACGGTGCGGAACTTTGAGCATTGCTTCACGGCGTTTGCGTAATGTTGGAGCACCGGTGAGGAACCCTCCAAGGTAACTTGCCCCGACGATGAGTACGTCAGCAGATTCGATGAGCTCGTCGGTGGCTTCTGCAATGGGGCTGAGGCTAATGTTGGGGGACTGGTCGAGAGCTTGGAGTTCTTCTGCAATCCAGCGGCAGTACCGTTCTGTAAATCCGTAGTTTGAGCCGAAGAGGATAACGACGTTTTGGGTGCTCATGAGTCTCACGTTTCTTTCATGCCGGTAAGGCGTGGTTTGCGGTGCTTTTATATCTCAAGAATAAAACAAGTTGAACGGCGATGGAACATTTAACGAATAAGATGTGTGTTTTTGTGGGAAATAGGCTGGTTTTATGAGTTATTTTTCTCATTTCTGGGACAAAAAGAAGGTTTATGCCCGTATAATGAGGTATGCACCCGGAGAGATGCTAAGAATATCTGTGAATGTGTGGGAATGTTATTTTTTGTGGCTCATTGAACGCACTATCGCAAGATGTTCTATCATCCCCCTTGTTGTCGCACCCCCAAACTTACTAAGGTTGTATACATGAGACGCGCAAAAATTGTTTGTACTATTGGTCCGGCAATCTCCTCTGAGGAGAAAATTAAGGCAGCTATTGAAGCTGGCATGAACGTCGCCCGCCTTAACATGAGCCACGGCGACCACGATGTTCACACAAATTCCTACAAGAACATTCGTAAACAGAGCAAAGCGCTCGGTAAAAACGTTGCCATTTTGGCAGACCTACAAGGCCCAAAGATTCGCCTTGAAACCTTCAAAAACGGTTCTGAAGTTCTAGAACCTGGTGATACTTTCAAAATTACGACCGAAGACGTTGAAGGTACCAAAGACATCTGTGGTACTACCTTCAAAGGACTCCCTGGAGACGTCGCTCCCGGAGACACCCTGCTCATCGATGACGGAAAAATTCGTCTTGAAGCCATTGAAGTAACTGACACGACGGTAACAACACGCGTTGTTGTTGGTGGGCCTATCTCCAACAATAAAGGTATTAACCTTCCCGGTGTTGCGGTATCTATCCCCGCATTGACCGAAAAAGATGAACGCGACCTTCGCTTCGCTTTGAAACTTGGTGTCGACATTATCGCTCTTTCTTTCGTGCGCTCTGGCGACGACATCGCTCGTGTTCACGAAATCATGGACGAAGAAGGATTCCGCATCCCCGTTATTGCGAAGGTTGAGAAGCCTCAGGCTGTTGACAATCTTCAAGACATCGTCGATAAGTTCGACGGTATCATGGTCGCTCGCGGTGACCTAGGCGTTGAATATCCTCTTGAAGAGGTCCCTCTCGTCCAGAAGCGAGCCATCGAACTTGCTCGCCGTTGGGCTAAGCCTGTTATCGTGGCAACGCAGGTTCTTGAATCAATGATTCATAACCCCACTCCAACTCGTGCAGAAGCATCTGACTGCGCTAACGCTATCCTTGATGGTGCAGACGCCGTCATGCTTTCTGGTGAAACGTCTGTGGGCGAGTACCCGATTATCACCATTCAGACCATGGCTCGTATCGTCAAATCCACTGAGGAACGTGGCTTGTATCGCGTGCCTGAACTAGGCACTTCTCCTAAGACTCGTGGTGGTGCGATTACTCGTGCGGCAGTGAACGTTGCTGATCA
Source organism: Rothia sp. CCM 9419 (assembly GCF_048512815.1). NCBI lineage: Bacteria > Bacillati > Actinomycetota > Actinomycetes > Micrococcales > Micrococcaceae > Rothia > Rothia sp. CCM 9419. Next base: position 178,479 of record NZ_JBLXXY010000002.1, read on the forward strand.
GCTCAATGTTGATTACATTACCGCGTTCACTCAGTCCGGTGATACGGCTCGCCGTCTTGCACGTTTGCGCCCGTCGAAGCCTGTGATTGCATTTACTCCTGATCCTAAGGTTCGCGCATTCCTTGCAATGCTTTGGGGTGTAGACGCGGTAGAAGCTGCGAGCGTTGCAAACACTGATGAGATGACAGGTCTGGTCGACCAGTACCTTTTGGCTCAAAAAATTGCTGAACCTAATCAACTCATCGTTATGGCGGCTGGTTCGCCTCCAAGCGTTGCCGGCTCAACCAATATGTTGAAAGTTCACCGTATTGGTGACTTGGATGACGCTGGTGCTCTTCTTCCTGAAGAGAAAGAGAAACTTGGCCCTTGGGGTGAAGATTCCTAGCATCGTCACTCTCTAAGGTTTTATCCTGATACGAGAAGAAGCCCTGTCCTATGTTCTGTTTATGAGCGAGGATGGGGCTTCTTTCTGTTGTGCTGTGAGGCATTAGATAAAGTATTTTATGATTTCGGCTCTTTCGATTTCACTTTTGCGTAGTGATGGTGTATCGTAGAGGAGTGCTCTTAGCGCAGATGCGCCCAAGTGGCGGAATTGGCAGACGCGCCGCACTCAAAATGCGGTTCTTAGGAGTGTGGGTTCGAGTCCCACCTTGGGCACAACAATAAACCCTCTTCTCTCTTGTAGAAGAGGGTTTTTTATTGGTATTAACCCCACCCGGTAAGGTGTTATTTTGTGTTAGGGGGAGAACGCTCTATTCTCGGAAAACCTGTAAAGGGTAATTTTGAAGCTTCACTTTCTCTCTATGAGATTCTCAATAGAAATATCTTTTGAGTCTACGAGAGATATTTCACCGAAGGTGTGATTCCTCTACGTTTAAACTCTGCTTGAACTTCTGGGCGAGCGTCGATTGCTTCTAATGCTTCAACTGCGCAGTGGTATCCGGCCCATGTGCTGCCGTAGACGATAGGTTGGTGTTCTCTCCAGTTAACGTATAGTTTGGGGTCTATGGAGATAGCGTATTGATATACGAGCTCAGCGACCCATAGGGCTGTTTCGCTGTCTCCTCCGCCTCCAGTGTCGCAGTCGTGTTTTAGATGTTTGGGGAGCTTTTTTCTAACGTGTTGATTGAAGTCGTATGCGACATTTTCGAGTTTATAAAGGTCCATACTCTTTTTTGTTCCGCAAGTTAATTGATGTGTTAAGTTTTTTTGAGTGATTTTATAAGTTTGAACTTAGCTAATAAGAATGGTATCAATTATCGCGATAATGGCAGCTCTTTCTGAATTTCTTTCTCAAAAGAAATACGAACATAAAAATATTTTTAAACATCTGTTCGTAATGCACCCACCAGCTGTTAAGACGACATCACAGCTACCGACCTTTGAGTTGCCTTTGCGTCAGTTTTGAGGTTGTTTTACGGTTGATGAGGTTACAGTGGTGAATATTACGGACTTTTTTCTTCACGTGCTGAACAGATAGCTAAGCAACGTGTCAAAATTATAAAGTAAAAGGGTCGGCAGAGAGCTAGGAGTTTGTATGTCAGAGAAGACATCTTCCACAGAGGAAACAACACATACCGTTATCGTCGCAGAAGATGAAGCGCTCATCCGTATGGACATCGTTGAGATTCTTCGAGGACAAGGATACGACGTCATCGCAGAAGCTGATAACGGAAAGACTGCTGTTGAACTCGCTGAGCGATACCGCCCTGACGTTGTCCTCATGGACGTAAAAATGCCCATTATGGATGGTATTACTGCTGCTGAAGAGATTACACAACGACAGATTGCTCCTGTTGTATTGTTAACCGCCTTTAGCCAAAAAGAGCTGGTAGACCGTGCCACAGAAGCTGGTGCAATGGCATACGTGGTTAAACCCTTTAGCCCAAATGAGCTCATCCCATCTATCGAAGTTGCGATGAGTCGTTATGAACAGATTAAGGCTCTTCAAGCTGAAGTTGAAAATATTAAAGAACAGTTTGAGACGCGGAAAGCTGTAGACCGTGCAAAGTCTTTGCTTATGACAAAGATGGGGGTAACAGAGCCAGAAGCGTTCCGCTGGATTCAAAAAACGTCAATGGATCGACGTATCTCTATGCGTGAAGTTGCTGAGACTATCGTTGAACAAATGTCTAAATCATAGGTTTTACTAGACATAAAAACATGGTGGGGTTAGCACTCCTAAAGGAGTGCTAACCCCACCATGATGTGTTGTGAGCAAAGATTATTTTTGTGAAGGCTTTGTTCCAATACCCCATAGTGTGACAGCACTACAGATTGCTAGACCAAGCCACCAATAGCTTCCACGTTGCATTGCCGTAACAGCAACAAGAATAGTGAGGATGAGAAAGACCATCCCAATTTTTTCTCGCATGCGTGTTATCCCTTCTGAGCAGAATGAACGATATTAGGAACAACCATATTGGTCATTCTTCCGCTACTAATTAGCTTTCCATTCTCATCGGTAATATCAATGTGGTGGACCAGCTGTGTTCTACCAAGTTTAACTGCGGTGCAGGTTCCTGTCACAAGACCACTGACGGCAGAGCGTAGGTGAGTAATATTCAGTTCAGTACCGACTGCCATGGTTTTCTCATCGACAGCCATATTTGATGCAAAAGATCCAAGAGTCTCTAAGAATGCTGCGGATGCACCACCGTGTAGCAGTCCTGCTGGTTGGGTGTTTCCTGATACTGGCATTGTTGCAACAGTTTTTTCTGCAGAGAGTTCAAGGAAGCGGATACCAAGTTTAGGGATAAGCTCTCCTAAACCTAGCGGACCGAAACGGTGTACTGAATCTTCCGGTATTCCATGCTCAATCAATGATGCGCGTACGTCGTGAGGTAATTCGTTCATAGTCTTCATTATGCTCTTTGTTTTTCTGAGGTGCTAGTGAACATAGGGGGAGTGAACGTGGTGTGAGAAAGAATAAGCGTCTAGGATAGAACTTGTGACTACACAAGAATCTGCTAAAAAAACTCAAAAACTTCTACTGATTGACGGTCATTCTTTAGCTTTTCGGTCTTTTTATGGGACTCCAGCTGATGTTTTCGTTAATGCTCAAGGACAGCACACAAATGCGGTTCATGGTTTCCTTTCAACGTTGTTGAGCCTTATTAAAAGTGAAGAACCATCGCATATTGTTGCTGCGTTTGATTTATCGGGTGGCACATTTAGAACACGTGAATATAGTGAGTATAAGGGTGGGCGTTCGGAGACTCCTCCCGAATTTTTTGGGCAGGTTGAGCTAATTCAGCGTCTTCTTGATTTGTTAAATATCCCTTGGCTAACCGTTCCTGAATATGAAGCAGACGACATTATTGCAACGTTGACAAAGACTGGTCGTGAGAGCGGATATCAAGTATCTATTGTCTCTGGTGATAGGGATTCTTTTCAGCTGATTTCTGATAACGTCACGGTACTTTATCCTGTGACGACGGGGCCGCAGAAAGGTATCCGTCCTATGGATGCGGCTGCTGTACAAGAGAAATATCTTGTACCTCCTCATTTGTACCCAGATCTTGCCGCGTTGACAGGTGAGAAAGCAGATAACCTGCCAGGTGTACCTGGTGTGGGGCCTGGTTTTGCCGCAAAATGGATTAATGAATACGGTGATTTAGAGAGTATTTTTGCCCATGCTGATGAGATTAAAGGCAAAAAGGGTGAGGCGCTTAGGGAACATATTGAGGATGTGCGTCGTAACCGTCGTTTGAATCGTCTGGTTGATGACCTCGAACTGCCGCTTGAGTTATCGGATATGAGTGAGTATGGTCCGGAAGACCATCAACGTCTTGACGATTTTTTTGATGAGTTAGCGTTTAATTCTATTCGCCGTCGTGTGGGTGAGGTTTTCCTCGCCGCAGCGGAGCAGGGTACGACTGTATCTGCACTGTCTTTTGATACGACAGTTGAGACGTGCTCTTCTGATGACGGAGATAAAGTTTTACGTCAATTCTTGGACACGGCGACTGATGTTATTGCTCAGGTGGAGCGTTCAGAATCTGTGCCGGAACGTTTGAGCTGTGCTGTGACGTTATATCCTGTTGTCGCTGAGTCTGCTCAGCAGACGGGCCTAGCTCATGAGCGTGATCTTTTAGGTGCTGTTTTAGTTGCTGGAGCTTCTAGCGTATGGCTTGACTTTACTGCGATGAGCCCAGAAGTAGAGAGTATTTTTGCTCGTTGGTTAGCAGATGAGTCTCAACCTAAAATTCTTTTCGACCTCAAACAGCACTATAAGACGTTGAACGCGCGAGGCTTTGACCTTGCTGGGGTCGTTGAAGACCCGATGCTGAGTTCTTATGTGTGCGGGTATATTCCTTCAGCTCATAAACGTGATTTTGCGACGATGATGGATGCCTTGTGCCAAGAATATTTGGGGGTTTCTCTTCCTCAGGAGCCAGTATCGGAGGAGCCTGCAGAGCTTTTTGTGTTAGAACCTTCTGTCCCCTTTGAGCATTGCGCTCTTGTTGCTCGCCATATTCAAGAGTTGGCGTACCGTTTGCATTATCGGATGGTTGATGATGAGCAGCTAACCCTTTATCAGGATATTGAGCTTCCTATGGCAGAGGTTTTAGCTCGTATGGAACAATCTGGTATCGCCGTTGACTCTGCAAAGATTTCTGAGCTTAAGGACTACTATGATTCTTTCGTACGTCAGGCAACTGACGAAGCGTATCGTTTGATTGGCCACGAAGTGAATCTGAGCTCTCCTAAACAGCTTCAAGGAGTTCTTTTTGAAGAATTAGGACTGCCCAAGACTCGCAAACTTAAGTCGGGGTATTCTACTGATGCTGAGTCTATTGCAGATTTGATGACTAAAGTGAATCCTGATACTGCCGGAGCGCAATTTTTGGCTGCGTTGCAGACCTATCGTGACTTTACCAAGCTCAAACAAACGGTTGAAGGTCTAGAAAAAGCGACGGCTGCTGATGGTCGGATTCATACGACTTTTCAGCAAAATGTTACAGCGACTGGGCGATTGTCTTCTACGGAACCAAACCTTCAGAACATTCCTATCCGGTCTGAGCAAGGACGTAAAATCCGTGGGGTCTTTATTGTTGATCCGCATTCTGTTGATGGAACATCATATGAGACTCTTCTGACTGCAGATTATTCGCAGATTGAAATGCGCATTATGGTGCATCTAGCTAAGGACGAGAAGCTAATTGAGGCTTATCAAAGTGGTGAGGATTTGCATCGCTTTGTTGGTTCAGAAGTATTTGATGTGGCTCCTGAAGAGGTGACATCACAGATGCGTGCCAAAGTTAAGGCAATGTCTTATGGGCTGGCGTATGGGTTGTCTCGTTTTGGTCTTTCAAAACAACTCGGTATTCCTGTTGATGAGGCTGGCGAGTTAACGGTGAACTATTTTAAACGTTTTGGCAATGTGGGGCGTTTCTTGCGTTCAACGGTTAAGCAGGCTCACCGTGATGGTTATACTGAGACGATGTTTGGACGCCGTCGTATTCTTCCCGACTTGGGCAGTTCAAATAAGCAACGTCGTGAGGCTGCTGAACGTGCAGCGTTGAATGCTCCTATTCAGGGTACTGCTGCGGATATTGTCAAAATTGCGATGCTTAATGTTTATCGTCGTCTTAATGATGAGAATCTTAAGAGTCGTATGCTTTTGCAGGTTCATGATGAATTGATTTTAGAAGTTGCCTCTGGTGAGCTTGAACAAGCTCGCCGTATTTTGAGTGAAGAGATGAGCAAGGCTGTGGAACTTTTGGTACCTCTTGATGTTCAGGTTGGTTCTGGTGTGTCTTGGCAAGAGGCTGGACATTAGGGGAAGCGTTCTTTGGTCATGACTTCTATAACAAATTCGATGCCTTCGCGTTCTCCTCGGGATGTTGAGGTCATTTATTTACAGATGTTTTCAGATCCGGGGGAGTTTTCGGGCTTTCCTGAAGGCGTGTATGCTCAGCGGGTGATGCATCCTCAGCCGGAGTTTATTCGTTGGCTTTATAGTGTTGTTGGTGGGCCTTATTACTGGTACGAGCGTTTAAGCTGGTCTCGAGAGCAGTGGGATGACGAACTGAGCGAAGTTGGCAGTGAACTATGGGTTCTTTATGTTGAGGGAACTCCTTGTGGCTATGCGCAGTTAGATACTCAGGTTATTCCTCGTTCTGATGATGAATTTGGCTCTGATGTGGAGCTGCTCTATTTTGGTTTGATGCAGTGGGTGCATGGTAGGGGGCTGGGTAAAGCCTTTTTGGAGTATGTTCTTACTGCTGCATGGAAGATGTCCTCTTATCACGCTATACCTGAAGTGCAACGTGTGTGGGTGCATACATGTACTTTAGACGGGCCATACGCTCTGAAGAACTATTGTCGTAGGGGGTTTGAAGAGTATCGTCGTGAGGTCTACCATGAGCTAGTTTTTGATACCCCGATGTCGTCGTGGGAGTCGATGTTTAGCCGTTGATAATGCAATGGGGAAGTAACATACCATATTTGTTGTGAAATAAACACCTGAAATAGTGTGGCTATGATTGACCATCTTGGGTGTAACCCCCTAGAATCAACGGTGTGGGCGTACTATGCGCTCACATAATTGTCCGAATAAACGCTTGGTACAGAGTGAACCACTCGTGGTGAATGCTACGTCGGAACCCGATGAGTGAGAGAATTTTTATCAGATACTCAGAAGATATGTTTTGTACGTAGCGGGCGCCTGGCTGTATCAACCTACCAAATCTATCCTATTGGAGCCCTTTACTATATGAGCACCAACACTCCTCAGGTTGCTATCAACGACATTGGAACTGAAGAAGACTTCCTCAAGGCCGTTGATGAGACCATTAAGTACTTCAACGATGGCGATCTAGTCTCCGGCGAAGTTGTTAAAGTTGACCGCGACGAGGTTCTTCTCGATATCGGTTACAAGACCGAAGGCGTTATTCCCTCACGCGAACTTTCCATCAAGCATGACGTCGATCCCGGCGAAGTTGTTTCCGTTGGTGACGAAGTTGAGGCTCTCGTCCTAACTAAGGAAGACAAAGAAGGCCGTCTCATCCTTTCTAAGAAGCGTGCACAGTACGAGCGCGCATGGGGCGACATCGAACAGGTTAAGGAAAACGACGGTGTCGTTACCGGTACTGTTATCGAGGTTGTCAAGGGTGGTCTTATCCTCGACATCGGTCTTCGTGGCTTCCTCCCTGCATCTTTGGTTGAGATGCGTCGCGTTCGTGACCTTGCACCTTATATCGGTCAGGAAATCGAAGCAAAAATTATTGAACTTGATAAGAACCGTAACAACGTTGTTCTTTCTCGCCGTGCATGGCTTGAGCAGACTCAGTCTGAGGTTCGCTCCACCTTCCTTAACCAGCTCGAAAAGGGCCAGGTTCGTAACGGTGTTGTATCCTCTATCGTCAACTTCGGTGCATTCGTTGACCTTGGTGGCGTAGACGGTCTTGTTCACGTTTCTGAGCTTTCTTGGAAGCACATCGATCATCCGTCTGAGGTCGTTGAGGTTGGCACCGAGGTTACCGTTGAGGTTCTCGAAGTTGATCTTGACCGCGAGCGTGTTTCACTCTCCCTCAAAGCAACTCAAGAAGATCCTTGGCAGGCATTTGCTCGTACCCACGCTTTGGGTCAGGTTGTTCCTGGTAAGGTCACCAAACTTGTACCATTCGGTGCATTCGTTCGTGTTGAAGATGGCATCGAAGGTCTCGTTCACATCTCCGAACTTGCTGTTCGCCACGTTGATTTGGCTGAGCAGGTTGTTTCTGTTGGTGACGAACTCTTCGTTAAGGTTATCGACATCGATCTTGACCGCCGTCGTATCTCCCTCTCCCTCAAGCAGGCTAACGAGGGCGTAGATCCTGAAGGTACTGAGTTTGATCCTGCACTTTACGGCATGGCAGCTGAGTACGACGAAGAGGGCAACTACAAGTACCCTGAGGGCTTCGACCCTGAGACCAACGAATGGCTTGAAGGCTTTGAAGCTCAGCGTGCAGCTTGGGAACAGCAGTATGCTGATGCTCAGGCTCGCTGGGAAGCTCACAAGGTACAGGTTGCAAAGGCTCTTGAAGCTGACGCAGAAGCTATTGCTAACGCACCTGCTGAGCCTGCTGCTGAGGTTGAAGCTGCTCCTTCTTCCTACTCCTCTGATAGCAAGTCAGAGTCCGGTACTCTTGCTTCTGATGAGGCTCTTGCAGAACTTCGCAAGAAGCTCACCGGCAACTAATTAAGTCTTTATGAGGGGTTTACCTCTCATAAGTCCTTGATCAAAGGTTGTTCTTCCTACCTTACTGGTAGGAAGAACAACCTTTTATTTTTTCTTGAAAAAGCTGGGAGTTCAGGAGTATAGTACACCTTGTTAGTGATGGGCGACATAAGTCGCCTCTTGCCAGCTAAATATACATAGCGAATAAATCTTTCATATCAAAGGATGATAAGTGATGGCAAAGAAACTCGAAAACAAGGTTGCTTTAATTACTGGAGCTGCTCAAGGAATGGGAGCTGCTCATGCACGTTTATTCCACGAAGAAGGCGCTCGTGTAGTAATCACTGATATTAACGCCGAAGAAGGTGAAAAATTAGCGGAGGAATTAGGTCAAAACGCTTTGTTCTTGTCCCATAACGTTACTTCTTCAGACGATTGGGAACGTGTCATTGCTGAGACCGAAAAACACTTTGGCACTTTAGATATTCTGGTCAATAACGCCGGTATTACGATGGCGAAGTCACTATTTGATGTGAGCGTTGATGAGTATACAAAGATTTTTAATATCAATCAGCTCAGCGTATTTCTTGGAGTAAAGTACGGTGCTTCATCGATGAAGAAAAATGGTGGCGGAAGCATTATCAATATTTCTTCTATCAACGGCTTAGTGGGTGGTGCAGTCGGATACACCGATACTAAATTTGCTGTGCGTGGTTTGACTAAAGCTGCTTCGTTGGAACTTGCCCATCACGGTATTCGTGTGAACTCCGTTCACCCCGGTGTTATTGCGACACCGATGATTATGCAAGAAGATACGATGGCTGCGGTTAAAGAGTTTGAGAAGACTATTCCTCTGGGGCGTATCGCTCAGCCAGAGGAAGTTTCTAAGACTGTTCTCTTTCTTGCAAGTGATGATTCTTCATACTCAACTGGCTCAGAATTTATCCTTGACGGTGGCTTAACTGCCCGATAAATCATATAGAGATAACGGATAAGGGTGCTCTTTGATGATAGCGGTCAAAGAGCACCCTTATCTCTACGCTGTCATGTTTTACGGGGTGTCTACCCATATTGAGCCGCCCCAGCTGAGGGACTCTTCGCCAGCACTGATATGGGCAATGCACTCTTTGAGATATTCTACTTTCTCTGCCGTCACACCAACGCTCATGTAGGCTTTTTCTGCGTCGTATTCGGTATCAATGATATGAAATCCTAGGTGTCGTATTTCATGATCGCGTTGTCCGACGAATGCATGTGAAACAGGAAGTTTTGCACACAGCAGTTTTTGACGCAGAAGAAATTCTGAGCTGTCAAGAACATGAGTGACAGCTTCAGAATAAGCTCGCGTAAGCCCACCGGCACCTAGTTTAATCCCGCCAAAATATCGTACGACAACAACACAAATATCTGAGATAGGGGCTTTTTGTGCCGTGTCTCGTGCAAGTATTGCTTGGAGCATCGGTATTCCTGCTGTACCTGCTGGCTCTCCATCATCAGAGGACCGTTGGATATCGCGATCTGCTCCAATCACAAACGCTGAGCAGACGTGTCGTGCATCGTGGTAGCGTTTTCTTAGAGAAGTAATGAACTCTCGTGCTTGGGTTTCGTTTTCAACGCGAAGAGCGAAACCCAAGAAATTGCTTCTTTTAATTTCAAGATCAGCACGGTATTCATGTGCGCGTTTTGCTAGAACAGTGTATCGGTGAGCACGAGTATGGTCTGTTGTCTGCATCTAAAACATTTTACTGCACACGATGAGAGCACTCGTTTTCTGTGTAATGTTTGGCTGTAGTGTTCTCAGATGTGTTTTTGGTGTGCGGATGAGGTAGAACATGAACATCACGTACTCATAGTCGTTACGATAGGTTAGAGAGTAGCTGTATGGGTGTGTTGATTGACAGGAGAAAAATGTTAAGGATTGCTTTAACGGGTGGAATTGGTGCTGGAAAATCTACTATTGCGCAGATTTTTTCCTCCTATGGTGCTCATATTGTTGACGCTGATGCTTTAGGCCGTGAGCTTATGCAGGCGGGGGAGAAGACTTTTGACGAGGTTGTTCGTCTTTTTGGTTCAGATATTCTGTGCGAAGATGGGTCGTTGAATCGTGGGCGTTTGGCTCAGAAAATTTTTTCTGATGAGCAGTTACGTGAAACTCTTGAGTGTATTATGCACCCTGCTATTCGTGAACGTGCTGTAGAGAAAATTGCGAATATTCGTCGTATTTATGGTGATGAGGCTATCGTCATTGAGGATATTCCACTTTTAGTAGAGACTGGGCAATATCATCATTTTGATAAAGTCATTGTGGTTTATGCTGATCTTCCTGTACGCCTTGAGCGTCTGAAAAAGTATCGTGGGATGTCTCGTGAGGATGCTTTGAGCAGAATGTCAGCTCAAGCTAGTGACGTTCAACGGGCAGAGGTCGCTCATTGGGTTATCGACAATTCGGGTGATATTGATGATACTAAACAGCGTGTTTTGGAGGTTTGGGAGAGTCTTTTGGCATCTTCTACCACCAAAAAATAATCAGTAGTGTTATATTTTATAGAATTGTTATAATTCCTAGTCAGATACTTTCTATTGACTCTAAATAGTCGGAATAAAAAGTCATATTTAACATTTCTTTGTAAAATATGCGTACTATTAAATACGTTGTCCTCTCTGGATGAATTTGCGGTGAGGTGGAATCAACGAGCGCCGCAAAGTACGCACATATCCACCGGGTTTTTGCTGTGTTGAGCAAAATACACAACAGACTAGGGCTTAGAACAAGCCCTCCTATTTTCTTTATGTCAGCAGCATTTATTATGCTTTTTACTCTGGCAATGGTTGTTTTCCCAAAGCCTATGGCTGAGATATTTGGTGTTGTCGCATCTTTTATTATTAAATATCTTGGTTGGTTTTATGTTTTAGGGAATGCTCTTTTCTTTATCTTCCTCATCTATATTGCGTGTAGTCGTTTTGGCCGTGTCAAACTTGGCCCCGATGATGCAGAACCAGAATATTCCGGTATTGCATGGTTCGGCATGCTATTTGCTGCCGGTGTTGGTGCTGTACTTCTCTTCTGGGGTGCAGCAGAACCTATCAGCCACTATGCTAACCCTCCATACCCTGGGATTGAACCGCAATCTGACGCTGCCGCTATTGATGCGCTATCAATAGCGAACTTCCACATCGGCTTGTTCATGTGGGTTATTCTGACTGTCCCTGGGCTTGCTTTTGGGTATTTTACGTATAAACGTAAACTTCCTCCGCGCGTATCTTCTATCTTCCAACCACTGCTCGGCGAAGGTATTCACGGCCCTATCGGAAAAGTCATCGACGCAATCTCGATTATCGCTACTGTCTTTGGTATTGCTGTTTCCGTAGGGCTTGGCGCCTTACAGATTAACTCCGGTATGAACATCATGTATGGTCTTCCGGTAGGTGGTTGGATACAGGCTGCCATTATTGCCATCATCACTGCTGCAGGTATCTGCTCCGTGATGATGGGCATGGACAAAGGTGTGAAACGCTTGTCCTACATTAACATCATGATGGCTATTGCCTTGTTGCTCTTTATTCTCATGACGGGAGCAACACGACTAGCAATTACCGGAACGATTGAATCTGCCGGACAATTTGTTCAGAAGCTTCCCGTTATGATGTTCTTCAACGACACCTTCGCCGATACTGGTTGGCTTGGTTCTTGGACTGTTTTCTATTGGGCATGGACCGTAGCTTGGGCACCTTTTGTTGGACTCTTTATTGCAAAGATTTCTCAAGGTCGTACTATCCGCCAGTTTGTGATTGGTGTTTTGGGTGCGCCGAGTGCCTTCACCTTGATTTGGATTGGTGTTTTCGGCATGAACGCCTTTAACATCGAACGTAACCATAACGGAACACTCGTTCAGAAAGTGGTAGATGAAGGTAATATCCCCGCTGCGCTCTTCGAATTTTTGGGTCATTTCCCCTTCTTCCCCGTAATTGCAGCGCTAACACTTCTGGTGATTACTATCTTCTTTATCACCTCTATCGACTCTGCGGCTTTGGTGATGGACGCTATCTCAAACGGCCATGAAGATCCCGCCCCGAAACGTCAAGGTGTGTTCTGGGCATTATGTATTGGTCTTGTGTGTGCATCTATCCTTGTATCGAGTGGAGATGACGGGCTGAACCTCTTACAACAGGTCATTATTGTGATCGGTCTACCTGTATGGGTTTTGGGCTATTTAGAGATTTGGATGATTGTTCGTGCTCTACGTGAGGACGCAGGGGAGTTACCTCCGATGCGGACTCGTCAGTGGAAGCAGGTGCTTCCGATTGAGGAATATCATCGTCGAGCTCAAGAAGACTTCTCTTCTATTGAAGATGTTGTGATGCGTCCTGAATTTGAAGTAGGAACAGAACCAGAATATGAGTCTCTTGTTCCTAATACGGGTCAGATTCCGGTCATTACTCCAGAGACAAAAGCTGAAGATTCTCAAGAATCAGCGAAAAGCTCATCAAAGAAAAAATAGTTGAGTTATAGAATAATCTAGCTTGAATATGTTCTGAACATATTGAACCAGTAAGTATTAGAGCGTTCAATAATAGGGCACATAGTTAATATATAAAATATTAACTATGTGCCCTATTGTTATCATTATTTAACGTTTTACGAGATTAAAGAATTAACTTATTGTTTAAGTATATTATTGAGGATATTGACATATCTGAAGTGATTCAATGAAATAGTTTTAGTCCAATTCCATCTTAAATATGTCATTGATAGTGCAGATTTCTTATACAACTCATCAGCTACAAAAACATTACATATGCTGAACCACTACGAATATGACGATAATATGAGTGCTGAATGCCCACCAGCCACTGAGGTGCAGTAAAATTAACAACCATGAGCCTAGCGCAAAATATCCAACGAATTGTCGCACCCTTTAACGTCATCTCTGAATACCAGCCAGCGGGGGACCAGCCCAAAGCTATCGCAGAGCTGACCGAACGCGTCAACAACGGAGAAAAAGATATCGTGCTACTGGGTGCCACCGGCACCGGAAAATCTGCAACAGCAGCATGGCTCATAGAATCAGTGCAGCGCCCAACGCTCATCATGGTACATAATAAAACTCTCGCCGCTCAACTTGCGCAAGAGCTTCGAGAACTCCTTCCACATAACGCTGTCGAATACTTTGTCTCTTACTACGACTACTACCAGCCAGAAGCGTATGTGCCTCAAACAGATACTTTTATTGAAAAAGACTCATCTATTAATGAAGAAGTAGAACGACTGCGCCACTCTGCAACCAACTCTTTGCTGACTCGACGTGATGTTGTTGTTGTCTCCACCGTATCGTGTATTTACGGACTCGGAACACCCGAAGAATACATCGAACAAATGGTCACTCTCAAACGAGGAGAAGAACTCGACCGAGATGAACTGCTACGACAATTTGTAGCCATGCAATACACCCGCAACGACATTGACTTTCACCGTGGAACCTTCCGCGTTCGTGGCGACACCGTAGAAATTATTCCCATGTACGAAGAGAACGCAATTCGTATTGAATTCTTTGGGGACGAGATAGAAACTATCTACACTCTGCATCCGCTCACCGGAGAAATTATCCGTGAGGAAGAAGAAATGTACGTTTTCCCTGCCTCACACTATGTGGCAGGTGAAGAACGCATGAAAATTGCTATGCGCAGTATCGAAGATGAACTGCAAAGCAGACTTGCAGAACTTGAAAGTCAACAAAAACTTCTTGAAGCCCAACGCCTACGCATGCGTACCCAATATGACCTCGAAATGATGGAACAAATGGGTTTCTGCACCGGAATTGAAAATTATTCTCGACACATTGACCAACGTGAAGCAGGTTCCGCACCACATTGTCTACTCGATTATTTTCCCGATGACTTCCTCCTCATTATCGACGAATCTCACGTGACGGTCCCACAAATTGGTGCCATGTACGAAGGTGACATGAGCCGAAAACGTACTCTTGTAGACTTTGGTTTCCGGCTACCGTCAGCTATGGATAACCGTCCCCTCAAATGGAACGAATTCCTTGAAAGAATCGGACAAACAGTATATCTATCGGCTACACCCGGAAAATACGAACTATCCCAAGCCGACGGATATGTTGAACAAATCATTCGCCCAACAGGACTTGTCGACCCGAAAATTATTGTTAAACCGACCCGCGGACAAATCGACGACCTCCTAGAAAATATCCGAGAACGTGTCGAACGTGACGAGCGTATCCTCGTTACCACACTCACTAAGAGAATGGCTGAAGACCTCAGCGAATACCTCGCCCAAAACGGGGTGCGCGTAGAGTACCTTCACTCCGATGTGGACACTCTCCAACGCGTTAACCTGTTACGACAACTACGCCAAGGCAGTTTTGACGTTTTGGTCGGCATTAACCTTCTTCGTGAGGGGCTAGACTTGCCAGAAGTCTCTCTTGTCGCCATCCTTGACGCAGATAAAGAAGGCTTCCTCCGTTCAACAACGTCACTAATTCAAACGATTGGTCGCGCCGCACGAAACGTCAGTGGAGAAGTTCACATGTACGCCGACAAAATTACGCCGTCCATGCAAGTAGCTATTGACGAAACCAACCGACGACGTGAAATTCAACAACGCTATAACCAAGAACACGGTATCGATCCGCAACCGCTACGTAAGAAAATCGCTGACATCACCGACCAACTTGCTCGTGAAGAAGAGGACACACAACAACTCCTGAACCAACACACCACCAAAACACCTCGAACGGCAACAACCCCGAACATACGCCAAAATCGTTTGGCGAGCGCACCGGCTGAAGACCTGACGCAGCTCATACAGGAGCTAACTGAGCAAATGATGACAGCGTCTGAAAACCTTCAATTTGAGATAGCTGCACAAATTCGTGATGAGCTGCAAGAACTTAAAAAAGAATTGCGTCAGATGCAACAAGCAGGTCACGCCTAAAGAGTACAAGTGAGCGCCTAAAATACGGTAGAGTATTCTCAGAGCAAGGGAGTATCCCATAAATCATTTTTCGTCAGCACGAGAGCCAAAGAAGTCGCTCCGGAAAATGTGCCCTCTGAGGCGGGAGAGACTTGTGGTATTTAACGTATCCAACCACAAGAAAGGCTCCCCGTGGATATTAGTGGGCTGCAATGGTCTATTACCCTTATTTTCATTGGCTTACTTCTTGCTTATGATTTTATTTTTCATGTGCGTAAAGCTCATGAGCCAACTATTCGTGAAGCTGCCATTTGGTCGGCTATCTATATTGGTGTAGCGCTACTCTTCGGTGTTTTCATTCTGATATTTGATGGTAGTACCTACGCTGCAGAGTACTACGCAGGGTATATTACAGAGAAAGCGCTAAGCGTTGATAATCTCTTTGTCTTCCTGATTATTATGGCGAGCTTTAAAGTGCCCAGAGAAGACCAGCAAAAGGTGCTACTGTTTGGCATTATTTTTGCGATGCTGGCGCGGGCCGTCTTTATCTTTGCTGGTGCAGCGCTCATCAATACATGGAGCTGGCTCTTCTACATTTTTGGTATCGTTCTCATCTACACCGCCGGTAACCTCATCAAGGATGAGATTTCTGCTGAGAATGAAGAAGACGAAGCGAATAATATTGTTATCCGTTTAGCGAAGAAGTACCTTAAAACTTCTGAGCATTATGATGGCGATAAGCTTTTTACTATCGAAAATGGTAAAAAAGTGATGACTCCGATGCTGCTGGTGATGGTTGCTATCGGTGGAACAGATTTGCTCTTTGCTCTTGATTCTATTCCCGCGATTTTTGGGTTGACCCAGTCGGCATACATTGTCTTTACTGCAACAGCTTTTTCTCTGATGGGTCTTCGACAGTTATACTTCCTCATTGATGGTTTACTTGACCGTCTCATTTATCTCTCGTGGGGCCTATCGCTGATTCTTGCGTTTATTGGCGTGAAATTGGTATTGCACGCCTTACATGAAAACACCTTGCCCTTTATCAATAACGGTGAACCTGTTCACGTAGTTGAGGTATCTATTGGTGTTTCTTTGGCAGTGATTGTTGGGGTGCTCATCGTAACGGTCTTAGCGTCGTTGTACTCGCCTAAAGGGCAAGCCCTAGCTATTATTCATAAGGTGACGGCATTGAGCGAGAGCTATCTTGCTTTACCTGAGGATGCTTCTATGGAAGAACGTGCAAAGATTAAAGATGAGCTAGAGCGTTATGCTAAGAAATCACGCGCTATCAAACAAAAATACCGTGATGAACTCATCGACTCTGAACAAGATTATCAAGACCTTGTGCATCGTGCTCGAGGTAAACACGAGGACTACATTCAAAACTAACGCAGTATCGTTAAAGGTGTGGGGTGCAACCTGTACAGGTTGCACCCCACACCTTTACTCTATCTCTGAGGAAAGATAACGCAAAAGATAATTGCTTATCGGGTTGTTGGGTCAATCAACGTTTTTTGTGCTGTCTCAAGCGCTCCCGTTTGTGACGCTCTTGTGGTGTTTGCAAAAGCAGAACCAATAATGGTTACCTGAGTATTTCCCTCGTGCGCCCAAAACCCAACGGATTGTCCAGGGTCATTTCTCGTACGGTTAAAAGACTGACAACCAATAAGCTGTGTGCCTGTTGCATTGCGTTCAACATGGAATCCATGAGCCTCAGAAGTTTGCGCTTCACCTGATATGTTCTCTGCATAACCATTCGAGTCAGCGATACAGTTCATCAGCGAATTATTCCCTAATGAAAGAACGAAGCCATGGCCACCGTTATCTTGGGCATCGCACTGGTTGAAGGAGTTTCGAGTGCCTTTAATATAGTATCCGGCACCGGCTTTCGCCGATTCTTCAAAGCTCATGGAACGTTTAGAATACCAACTTTTAACCTGTGAGAATGAACAGTTAGAGGTGTACACTTCAATCGCTGCGGCGTCAAGACGCTGCAAGTTCGCTGACGAGAAATCAAGCATATGGAACATATTATCTGCAGCTGTTGGTGAGTTTGTGTCACCGACGGTGAGTGCTGTTCGCAAAAATCGACGTCCTCGTATCTGAGACACCGTGCAACCTTGGTCGTCTGGGCCCTTGAGCTTAATGCCCATATCTAAATCCCAAAGAGTAATTCCCGAAATTCGGTGAGCAGCATCAGGATCTGGGGGATTATCCCCATTAAACGTGTTGTAAAGAATCCCGACCGTATTGGGGATAGCTTGACGATGCTTATACGAGTCTTCTCCTGGTTTGATACTGAACTGATGAAGGCCTGTCCGATAAACAGGTTCTTTAGAGGGGATGGTATCTTCGCCAATTCGAAAAACACCGGCGAGTTCTTCCCATTCACCAACTGGCATAAATTGTGTGGAATCGCCAACACCCATAATAGAGACTTGGTGTTTGAGCACAATGCCAGAAGAGTCTACGGGGTATCTTCCTGGAGGGAAGAGGATACTACCTCCACCAGATTGAGCTAACTGATCGATGAGCTCATTAATACGGTGGTTAACTGGTTCTAAAGAATCAGGGGTAATGCCTTGTTCATCGGCACGATAAAAGCGTGATGGTGCTTGAGCATACGCCGAAGACGACGAATGAAAAGCAGTTGCAAGGACACCAACGGCAGAAGCGCCAAGAAATTGAGCGCGAGAGACCACAAACCCTCCAAAAGGGAAAAATAGCGAGTGAATTACTGGAGTGTGGGTGCCATCTCGTGCTGGGGGTATTCTTAGCGCATGTCTGCGAGAAGATTTTTGAGATGTCCCAAAATTAGTGTACCGTCTGTACCCAAACCATCGTGATGATGCGTATGTGATGTCCACACTTTTGTATTTTTAACCCACTGAGCAGTCTTCATAGAATGTGCATAATCCACATAAATATCGGGAGTATATGCGGCAGCCGCTAAAGGCACCTCATTAGAGGCTAACTGTTCATGAGAATATAGCGGGCCCCAATCATCTTTTTGCGCCAAGGCATCAGCCAACTCTGCTAACGGCTTCAACGCGGTATCTTGTTCAAAAAGCCACGGGAAAATATGCTCACCGGTAAAAAGAATCTTTGAAGCATCAGGGCTAAATTCTGGACGTTTCTTTGCCATACGAGCAGCAGACCAATTTGTTGGGGCAGGAGATGGCGAACCACCCTGAGCTGGACCATCAGCATAAATTGACTCATGTAAAAGAGCGTACAAAGGGCTAGACCTAAAACTCAGAACGTGTTCTGCTTCGCTCAAGAACTGTGCTGAGAGGTGGCTTGTTCCTTCAGCAAAAGCAGATTCAAGTAAATAATGCAATCCATGCACTCGACTATTACCACCAAGATACTGCCCGAGCATTTGGAAACGAGGAACAGTCAGACGCTCTCCAGAAGGCAGATACACCTCGTTTTCTTCCACGAAGGAGGCGATACGACGAGCTAACTCTTCATCTTCGGGATACCA
Organism: Rothia sp. CCM 9419; assembly: GCF_048512815.1. Taxonomy (NCBI): domain Bacteria; kingdom Bacillati; phylum Actinomycetota; class Actinomycetes; order Micrococcales; family Micrococcaceae; genus Rothia; species Rothia sp. CCM 9419. The sequence continues at coordinate 197,073 of NZ_JBLXXY010000002.1, forward strand.
CTGATAAAACTGTTCATTACGTTCATAAACACGGTCTAAAGTGCTCTGATACACCTGATCAATGGAAGCTCTCAATGGTGCCAGACCGGCGGTCATACGAGAATCTTTGAGAGACTCAGGAGCAAAGCTTAAATAGCTGAGGGTCAAGAATCCACCATAGCTTTGCCCCATCGTCGACCAACGCTGGTCTTTCCGACCAGCGCAGAGAAAACGACGCACCACTTCAGCATCAGCAACAATAGAATCTGCTCGAAAAAGTTCACAATAAGCAACTTGCTGTTCGATAGAGCCTCCTTGCTGAATCGTCTGAGCGGTGAGCGCCGTAGAAAGACCTGTTCCACGCTGGTCTAAAAGGACGAGCCGATGAGTTTTGCTAAGCTCCTGCACCCACCCTTGATCGCTAAGCGGACGAGGACTCTTACCACCTGGGCCGCCTTGGAGATAAACCATCAGAGGACGTTCGTCGACTGAAGTTGTCAACTCAGGAGAAATATTAATGACTTCGCGAGCAAAAATAGTCAGAGTTTGCTTGGCAAAAGGATGCTCTAACGCCGCATCCATTCCTAACGATAAGGCAAGACCGTGAGTGGCGGGAACCTCAAACCAATGATCGATGAGGTGAAAAGAACCTACCGTATGAGCTGTTCCCTGCCGATGTGAAGACGATGGTAATGAGAGAATCATAAGAACCAACCTTTAGAAAAATATAACGATAAAACATAAAATACGGTGATGAAGAGGTCATCCTCACGAATGATTAAAACCTACGTGAAGGATACGGATTACGGGTTCACCCAGCTCATTTGAGGCTGCTAAGTCTACAAGAGCACTCATACTAAAATCATGATGTTCTTCAGGATCAGAGAAAATTTGGCGAACAGTCCACGTTCCCTCTGTGCGTTCTGCACTTTTATCAACCGTGAATAAATGGGGAGAACGAGCTTGAGAATCGGTGTAAAGATCCTCATATTCTTCAAAATAATCGTCCATGGCTTCTGCCCAGCGGTCTTCATCCCATCCGTGAGCACCATCAAGTTCACCGAGGGTGCGTTCTTGCTCTTGAGCAAAAAGTTCAACCCTGCGAAAAAGAGCGTTACGGACCATCACAGTAAAGGCACGTGGATTATCTGTGAGCTGAGGGGGAGTCTCATCAATAACGTGGTTGTGAGGCTGCACAAAATCTTCTGTCGATGAAGACGCTAAACGTTCCCACTCATCAACAAGAGAAGAATCTGTTTGTCGGATGAGCTCTCCGAGCCATTCGATGATATCTGTGAGTTCTTCGGTGAGAGCTTCTTGGGGCACTGTTTGCCGTAAAGCTTTATACGCATCAGATAGATATCTGAGAAGCACACCTTCAGAGCGTTCTAGCGAATAGAACTGAACATAGGAAGAAAAGTCCATGGCCCGCTCATACATATCACGAACAATAGACTTGGGGCTAATATCGTATTCTGTCACCCACGGCGCACCAGAACGGTACGTCTCAAAAGCCTGTACAAGAATATCTTCTAAAGGTTTTGGATAGCTGATGTGATCGAGTTCGTTCATCCGCTCCTGATAATCCAAGCCGTCAGCTTTCATCTGAGCGAGAGCCACAGACTTCTCTTTCTTCTCTTGCATATGAAGAACCTGATGAGGGTTCTCTAACGTTGCTTCAAAAATAGACAGAACATCTAAGGCATAGCTCGTCGACGAACGATCCAATAATGATAATGACGCTAAAGCAAAAGGAGACAGTGGCTGATTCAACGCAAAATTATCGTGAAGGCTCATCACCAGACGAACAGTCCTACCGTATTCGTCTGGGGCATCCAATTTTTCGACGATACCTCCTGCAAGGAGTTCTCGATAGATGCCGAGAGCTTTTTTAATGAGCTGTCGTTGTCGGGTCGGAGACTCATGATTATGGCGTAGGAAATGTCGCGCCACCATAAAAGGATTCTCATTCCGTTGAAGAATGTTAAGCACCATCGAATAGGTCATATCGAAGGAACTTGTTAACGGTTCAGGTGCAGAAGCAACAAGCTGATCGAAAGTTTTTTCTGACCAGTTAATGAAACCTTGCGGTGCTTTTTTCTTTTTACCGCGTAGGGACTGCGCCATTCGTTTAGTGTCGCCGTTAAACTTCTCCGCTGCTTTAGCTTCAAGCCGTTGGTTTTCAATCTCGTGTTCAGGGCCTTGCACCACCACCGTTCCAGCCGTGTCATAACCGGCGCGTCCAGCGCGTCCTGCAATCTGATGGAACTCACGCGATTTAAGTTTCCGAGAGCGTCTACCATCAAATTTTGATAGCGCCGTCAAAAGTACGGTACGAATAGGGACGTTAATACCAACACCAAGAGTGTCCGTGCCACAGATGACTTTGAGAAGACCTTCTTGCGCTAATTGCTCAACAAGGCGACGGTATTTCGGCAACATTCCAGCATGGTGGATACCGACACCATTCTTGACTAAGCGTTGAAGTACTTTTCCAAACCCCGGAGAGAACCTAAAAGAATGGAGCCGCTCATTAATACGTTTTTTCTCATCGGCAGTAGCCACAGCAACGTTGAGTAGCCCCTGAGCTGTCTCTGCTGCTTGAATCTGCGAGAAATGCACAATATATACGGGAGCTTGATGCGTATTAATAAGCTCTTGTACCGTCTCTTGCAAAGGCTCCATCGAATAATAAAAATGCAGTGGAATTGGTCGCTCATTGCTAGTTACTAACGCAACATCACGGCCAGTACGCTCTTTAAGTTCTTTTTCAAAACGTGTAGTATCACCTAACGTTGCACTCATCAAAAGGAACTGAGCTTGTGGAGCATCAAGTAGCGGAACTTGCCAAGCCCAGCCTCGTTGAGGGTCCGAATAAAAATGGAACTCGTCCATAATGACTTGCGAGAATTGTGCTTGTGAACCTTCACGTAAAACAATATTGGCAAGAATCTCAGCGGTACAACAGATAATTGGAGCTTCAGCATTAATAGAAGAATCTCCGGTAACCATACCGACGTTTTCTGCCCCAAAAATATTGATGAGATCAAAGAACTTTTCAGATACAAGAGCTTTCAACGGCGCTGTGTAATATGACCGATACCCTGTTGCTAATGCCGTGAAATGCGCAGCAACAGCGACCGTTGATTTGCCGGAGCCTGTGGGGGTTGCCAAAATAACATGAGAACCTTGAGCGAACTCTAAAATGGCTTCATCTTGCGCGGGGTAAAGTTCCATACCGCGGGAACTAATCCACTGACAGAACGCATCATATATTTCATCAGGCGATAGAGGATTTGAACGAAAATCCGCACTTGCATAATTTTCTGGATGTTGTGCTAGCTGAGGGCTGAGATACTCAAGAATTTTTTTCATGGTTTTCCTAGTCTATACCGCAACAACACCAAAAAATATATCGATCATAGTCGAGAGCTTAACAGCAGAAAGATAAGACTCCTCACCCTCGCGTAGGAGGGAAATACTTCATCATGTTACAAAAGGAAAAGAACAATAACTTTCTCCTTTTGGCATAGAGCACCTTATGATAGTTCTACTTCATATATACGTGAATCATCGGTCCTTCTTTTTGAGAAAGTTGATAACCTCTAGTGGCATCTTCTGAGCAGCAACAGAACCGTCCGTCGACGCAGGTGTCGTTTCGTCTTCGTCCTCCGGGGGGTCGCTACAACTCATTTCGCTGGTATTTACCTTTCGTCAGTGAAACACTTGCTGGGATAGCAACAATTTTTCTTCCAGCCTTTATCGGGAATATCATCAGCGCCCACGCTCAAGGGGACAGCTCATGGGCTTGGAAACTCACCACCGGTTTGAGCATCCTCATCGTACTCTTGATCGCCAACGAATATATTGGTTGGGGCACGGCCTTTAGAAATATTGCGGCCTTAGACCGAGATTGGAAACGTTACGCTTGCTCCTATATTCCTCAGCTTAAAAACACTTCAGACCCAGGGAATATTATTACGGTCGTCAACAAAGACACCAAAACGGTTGCCTACCTTTATCAGCCTCTTATGACGACGATGAGCGGACTAAGCATCATCGTATTAGGTGCCGTTCAATTGTGGCTCATTAACCCTCTTATCGCGGTGGTCTCTTGCGCTGGTGTGCTGCTAACACTCGTCACTATTACCGTTATCTCTCGTTTTCTTGAAAAACGTGCTGCCTATGCTCGTGAAAAAGTTGGTGTGAACACCTCCTACGCTTCTGATATTTCAAGTGCGCTAAGAACTATTGTCGGACTTGGGGTACAGCAAACAATGATGAGCCGATACCGTCAAACCGCTGTAGAAGTCCGCCATTCGCAGCTTTCCTATCAACGTTTGCAAAGTTGGAGTGCTTTTAGCCGAGTCTTCCTGATTGGCATGACGACCATGGCGGCTGTTGCTCTGGCACTTCGTGGAGAAATCATCGATGCACACTGGGTAACCACTATTCCTGCTGAACAGTTAGTGACCGTCACCGGAATCATCTCGATGATGGTTTCACCTGTATGGTCAATGGAATTTTTCTTGTACATGTGGCGTCAAGCTCGCGTCTCACTTTCCCGCATCGAAGAACTTAAAGAACGCACCCAAAAAACATTTCACCATAATGGGGATAAGCCTGCGACCCAAAACTATGAGAGTAACCTATCTTCAGGAAGAGTGCATTACCTCAACCCGAAAAAATATCAGCTCAGTGCCGAACACCTTGCTGACGTTCTCACTCAAGAACTGCAACAACGCTACGGGGCGCATAACGTTCTTCTCTCTCGCTCTCAACCGATGATTTTTGCAGGAACGCTAGAAGAACATCTGCAATTGGGGCAAACAGAAGAAATGACTCAAGAACGTATGAGCCAGCTCCTCGAACTCAGCGACGCTCAAGAAATTGTTCATAGGCTAGACCCACAACGAACCGGAGATTATGCTCAATGTCTGATTAACTCTGAAGGCACTAATCTTTCAGGAGGGCAACGTCAGCGACTAGGGTTAGCTCGCGCTTTGGCACAGAATAAAACACACCTGGTTCTTTGCGAACCTATTAACTCCGTGGACGAACCGAGCCAGCGTTTCATCCTCGACCGATTAGAAGAAGAATGTTGTGAAGATGGCCTTCTAGAACATCTTCACGGCGTTTATATTGTCAGTACTACTGTTGAAACAGAAAAACGTAGAATCCTTCAAGAAAGCATGATCGATGGCTAAACTTCTTCCCATTGCTCCGGCACAAACAACATGGAAAATTGTTGCTCGATCGATTTTTGCGACACCTCAACGCGTATTCTGGATTTTTATACTGTTTACTCTTTCCTCGCTAGCTACTCTCATAACACCTTGGTATATCGGAAAACTGGTTGATGCCGTACTTAATCAGGAACTGCGCACCTACCCCTGGCAATCTTTGGCATATATCGCTATCTCTGTGGTGATATCAGCATGGTTGACGCGTCAATGGCTCTATCAAAGTCAAATTATTGGTACACGAGTTCACCAAGATTTAGGTGTTCAACTGGTTGAATCGTCGATGAACCTCGACGCTCAAACTATTGAAGACGCCGGAAGCGGAGACCTCGTATCCCGTATCACCAACGATTTAGAAGCTATTCGAGATATCATTACCAGCGGTATTCCAGAACTCACCGCCACCATTATTCGTATCTTTATTTTTTGTGGCTCTATTTTTGTGTTATCTGTGCCGCTAGGTATGGTGACCATCCCGATGCTATGCTTTCTCGCAATAAGTCTGAGGTTCTTTCTGCCCAAAATTGCTCAGGGAATGCTGAACATTGCCGGACGATCTTCAGAACTGACTACCGTCATGACAGAAAACGTTCGAGGTGCACAAACTATCCGCTCTTTAGGTGTGAGCCAACATCGTCAAACAATACTTGACCAGCGTATTGACGCTTTTTATGACGACACCTACCGTCTTGTGCAAGTGCGTGCCACGTTCTGGGCGGTAAACGCCTTCAACAACTATCTTCCGCTATTGCTCACCATGCTGTGGGGATACTATTGTGTGCAGCAGGGTTGGGCTACTTGGGGTGAAGTATCTACCGCCGCAATTTTGATGTTCTCTTTACGAATCAACGTCGAAATCATGACTTTCTGGATTACCAGAATGCGTGAAATGACCGTAAGTATGGGGCGTATTTGCGGGGTGATTGACCTATGCTCACAACAGCAACATCGTCGCCAACAGAATCACCAAAAATACTCTGAAACAGTACCTCACACAGCTACGGTACATATTGAACAGATGAGCTATGGTTACACTCCGGATAACCATGTGATTCACCATATTGACCTAGATATTCCTGAAAGACAGTCTTTAGCTCTCATTGGACGTTCTGGTTCTGGTAAAACAACTCTCGCACGGCTAATCGCTGGGTCGTTGACAGCATCTTCCGGGCAGATTGCTGTTCTGGGCGAACGAGTAGGCGACGGGCGATACCCCACCACACCGGCCGCAGACGGTCGCCCCCGACTACTAATTTGCACCCAAGAAGCTCACCTGTTCCTTGGAACTATTGCAGAAAACCTTAATATGGTCTGTACTCAGGCGTCAGAGGCTGAAATGTATCACGCCCTTGAAGCTGTTGGTGCCTCATGGATTCACCACTTCAATGACGGATTACACACCCGAGTTGGGGGAGAGCACTCCGCCGACAACGCGGTAACCCTCAGCGAACAGCAGATACAGCATATTGCTTTAGCTCGTATCGTTTTAGCTAATCCACATGCTGTGATTTTGGACGAATCAACAACTGCCTTAGAACTAGAACAAGCACGTCAGAGCCTGAACGCTATCTTTAAAGACCGAACGGTTATCATTATTAGCCACGATGCACGTATTACGAGCCTTGCCCAACGAGCAGTGCTTTTAGAAAACGGCAGTATCGCCGACATGGGTGAGACCGAAGAGATTTTGCGTCAAGCTTGAACAGTACAACGCCAAAAAGTTCTTCACGAACCATAGTGTTTTAGGTCATGTTCAACATAAGATAGGAGACGAGAAAAACTCTCAACAGAGAAGGAACACCTCATGGCACAACCATTTCCTAGCGACCTAGAAATCGCACAGCAAGCAACTCTCAAACCAATTAACGAGATTGCTCAACAAGCAGGCATCAACGAAGACCGCCTCGAAAATTATGGAAAGTACGTAGCAAAAGTTCTTCTAGACGAAACAACTAATGCGCACACCGCACAAGCCCGCAATTCCAAATATATTGTTGTTACTGCCGTAACACCGACCCCACTTGGTGAAGGGAAAACCGCAACCTCTGTCTCACTAGCTCAAGGAATGGGGCAGATTGGTAAGAGCGCAATGCTCACCCTGCGACAGCCCTCCATGGGACCTACGTTCGGTATCAAAGGAGGCGCAGCCGGTGGCGGATACTCTCAGATTGTCCCCATGGAAAAGCTAAACCTTCACCTCACCGGAGATTTCCATGCGGTAACAGCCGCACATAACATGCTCGCAGCCATGATTGATAACCACCTGCATCACGGCAATGAGCTAGGCATCGACTCCCGAAGTATCTCATGGCGTCGAGTTCTCGACATCAACGACCGCTCCTTACGCAACGTCGTAATCGGGCTTGGCGAGAGAATGGACGGAGTCCCTCGAGAAACCGGCTTCGATATTACCTCCGCCAGCGAAATCATGGTAATTCTTTCTCTCGCAAAATCTCAGCAGGACCTCCAAGAACGCCTTGGCCGTATCGTCATCGGATACACTCATGAAGGTGAGCCCGTTACCGCCAAAGACCTCAAAGCAGACGGCGCGCTCGCCGTTATTCTTTCTGACGCGATACACCCCAACCTCATGCAAACCCTTGAACATACTCCCGCACTGATTCACGCAGGCCCCTTTGGTAATATCGCCACAGGAAACTCCTCAATCCTTGCCGACTATGTTGGGCTTGAACACGCGGATTACGTGATTACAGAAGCTGGTTTCGGTGCAGACATGGGAGCAGAACGCTTCTTCAACGTCAAATGCCGTGTATCAGGTCTTAAACCTGATGCAGCAGTTCTTGTTGTGACGGTACGTTCACTCAAATCTCATTCTGGACGATACACCATCACACCGGGCAAACCTCTTCCACCAGAGCTTCTGGAAGAGAACCCACACGATGTAGAAGCTGGCGCAGCAAACCTCAAAAAACATTTAGATATCGTTCGCAGCTTCGGAGTACAACCTGTCGTTGCCATCAACGCTTTCCCTAGTGATTACCCTTCAGAGCATGAGGTGATTGCGCGTATCGCTGAAGAATCAGGTGCCCGTGTTGCTATCCACCGTGGCGTTGCTGAAGGTGGACGAGGGACTGTAGAACTTGCAGAAGCAGTCGTTCAAGCATGTGAAGAATCGCATGAGCTCACCTTCACCTACAATGACGACGACTCCCTCGCTGAAAAGCTTCAAAAAGTTGCTGTCAACGTATACGGCGCAGACGATATTGAGCTGAGTGCATCTGCTCGAAAACAATTACGTCGTTTTGAAGAGCTTGGTTACGGGAAACTTCCGGTTGTTATCGCAAAAACACACCTTTCAATATCTTCTGACCCCAAACTCAAAGGCGCACCTACAGGTTGGACTATGCCCGTACGCGAAGTGCGTCTGGCAGCGGGAGCCGGATACGTTTACGCCATTTGTGGCACCATGCGCACCATGCCTGGGCTAGCTAAATCTCCAGCAGCTGAGCGCATCGGTTTTGACGCAGAAGGAAAAATTACTGGACTGTTCTAAACCAACAGTCTGTACTCCTATCACGACATATAGCTGGTGGTGGAGAACCTTGTAAGAGGTTCTCCACCACCAGCTATATGTACAACATAGTGTGTTTGACTACCAGCCGCGCTCTTTCCACTGCTCTAGAGACGGACGCTCCTGACCTAACGTCGTGCCCTTCCCATGACCTGGAAGAACCACCGTGTCATCCGAAAAAACATCAAATAATTTTGTGGTGACATCATGAAAGAGAGAACAAAAATCTTCTGGAGAATCTGTTTTACCGACTCCACCAGGGAAGAGAGAATCGCCAGAGAAAATAACTGTCGGAAGACCCTCAGCTGTGAGAACATATGCAATAGAACCAGGGGTATGACCTACTAAAGAAATGGTTTCTAAACGATACGAAGAATACTCAAAACGCTCTTGACCATGAAGCTCGTGATGTACCCGATAATTTTCTTGGGACTCAATAGCCTGAATATCTGCTGCCCCAGCATACGTTCTTGCACCAGAGGCCTCAGCAACAGCTTCTAAAGCGCGGATATGATCCCAATGCCCGTGGGTTGTAAAAATAGTCGTAATCCTTGCCGAACCGCCACCATCTAAAACATCATGGCATGCAACGTCACGGGCAAAAGAACATAGACGTTCAGCATCCGCTGCAGCATCAATCATGATTTGCTCACCACTGCGAATATTGGTGAGTAGATAAACATTATTTTCCATCTGCGAGACGGACAATGAACGAAGCGTTATATCATCAGTCGAAAAAAGAAGAGTACCGAGAGAATCTGTCATGGTATGTAGTCTACTTGGAAAACTTGCTCTACCAGAAGCTCTATGACAGACCAAGACACTACCCGCTCCAACCTAAAACCCAGTATTCTAGACGAAAAAGAATCCCCATGAGTGAAGTTATGTGTGTCAAACTTTTGCGCCCCTTGCAACGTAGAGTAGTCAAAGCACCAGAAAACACTTAGAATATATCTTCGAACACATAGATAGTTTTAAGGCTGAGGAACACCATGGCAGAGACAACTGCACATCAACGAAACCAAGAACATATCCACGTTCAAGGTGCACGAGAAAACAACCTCAAAAATGTAGACCTCGTTATACCAAGAAACTCCATGGTCGTTTTCACCGGACTCTCCGGCTCCGGAAAATCTTCACTAGCGTTCGATACCATCTTCGCTGAAGGGCAACGCCGCTACGTAGAATCCCTCTCAGCCTATGCACGAATGTTCCTCGGACAAGTAGATAAACCTGACGTAGATTTTATTGAGGGCCTCTCACCCGCAGTTTCCATCGACCAGAAATCTACCTCAAAAAACCCTCGCTCTACCGTCGGAACTATCACCGAAATCTACGACTATATGCGCCTTCTCTGGGCACGTATCGGACACCCGCATTGCCCCGAATGTGGAGAAGAAATCTCACAACAGAGCCCTCAACAAATCGTTGACCAGCTCATGGCACTACCCGAGAAAACCCGTTTTCAAGTGTTATCTCCCGTCGTCTCAGCACGTAAAGGAGAATTCGTCGACCTCTTCCTAGAACTCTCTGCACAAGGTTTTTCTCGCGCTCGCGTCGACGGAGAAAACATTCAACTTTCTGACCCACCAAAACTCGCTAAACAATATAAACACACTATTGAGGTTGTCGTAGATCGTCTCGTCATTAAAGACAGCATCCAACAACGTCTCACAGACTCCATCGAAACCGCTCTTAAACTGAGCGAAGGAAACGTACTCATTGACTTTGTCGATGAAGATGAAAACTCACCGAAACGTACACGACGTTTTAGCGAGCATTTAGCATGCCCTCAAAATCATCCTGTGCAAATGGAAGAAATTGAACCGCGTGTATTCTCCTTCAACTCCCCATTTGGTGCGTGTTCTGCTTGTGACGGTATTGGGTTTACTCTCGAAGTTGATGAAGACCTGATTATTCCTAATCCTCAAGCAACGATTCGTGAAGGCGCAATTGCTCCGTGGTCACAAGGTAAAGCAACCTCCGAATACTGGATACGTTTGCTAGAAGGCCTTGCACAGGAACTTGACTTCAGCCTTGATACTGCATGGAATAAACTTCCCGCAAAGATTCGTCAGAGCATTCTAAAAGGTAAAGATTATAAGGTTACTGTCTCGTATCGAAATCGGTTTGGACGTGAACGACGCTATACCTCTGGTTTTGAAGGCGTCTACGCATACATTAAACGTAAACACGAAGAAACCGAATCTGAATGGTCTAAAGACCGTTACGAACAATATATGCGTAACGTTGCGTGCTCTACCTGCGGGGGAGCACGTCTCAACCGCACGATACTGGCGGTTACTGTAGGCGGAGCTTCCATCGCCGATATTACGGAGATGCCGCTACGAGAGGCTCTTGAGTTCATGCGTTCACTTTCTTTGAGCGAACGTGAAGCGCACATCGCCGACCTCGTACTCAAAGAGATTGACGCACGTCTGCAGTTCTTACTTGATGTGGGACTAGACTATCTGACATTAGGGCGTGCTGCGTCTACGCTCTCAGGCGGTGAAGCGCAGCGTATTCGTCTAGCCACTCAAATAGGCTCTGGCCTTGTTGGTGTTCTTTACGTTTTAGATGAGCCTTCTATTGGGCTTCACCAAAGAGATAATCGACGTTTGATTGAGACGTTAACAAAATTGCGGGACATGGGAAACACTCTCATCGTGGTAGAACATGATGAAGACACCATGAAAGAAGCGGACTGGATTGTGGATGTTGGTCCTGGTGCTGGTGAACATGGTGGGCGAGTCGTTCATTCTGGAACCTATGAGGAGCTGCTCAACAATACAAAATCGCTGACTGGCGACTATATGGCAAAACGTCGTGTCATTGATATTCCCAAGGATCGTCGTGCCATTGATAAAAAACGTATGCTCAAGGTATGCGGGGCACGCGAAAACAACCTCAAAAATATTGATGTTTCGTTCCCTCTCGGTGTTTTAACCGCGGTGACGGGTGTTTCTGGTTCAGGTAAATCCACCTTGGTCAATGACATTCTTTACACGGCATTAGCTCAGAAACTTAACGGAGCTAAGCAAGTGCCTGGACGTCACACAAAAATTGTTGGTTCTGAACATCTCGATAAGATTATTCACGTGGATCAGTCTCCCATTGGTCGTACGCCTCGTTCTAACCCCGCAACATATACTGGGGTGTTTGACCATATTCGTAAACTTTTTGCTGAGACTCAAGAAGCAAAAATGCGTGGTTATCTTCCTGGCCGTTTTTCGTTTAACGTCAAGGGTGGACGATGCGAGGACTGTTCTGGCGATGGAACTCTTAAAATTGAGATGAACTTCTTGCCAGATGTGTATGTTCCGTGCGAAACCTGCCACGGCAAACGATATAACCGCGAGACCTTAGCGGTCTTGTACAAAGGTAAGAGTATCGCTGACGTTCTTGAAATGCCGGTTGAAGAGGCTGCTGAATTCTTTGCCGCTTTTTCTCCCATTGCCCGCCATCTGAATACTTTGGTTGATGTGGGCTTAGGCTATATTCGGTTAGGGCAGCCTGCTACAACGTTATCGGGTGGAGAAGCTCAGCGTGTTAAACTCGCATCTGAATTGCAGAAACGTTCTAATGGGCGTTCTATCTATGTTCTTGATGAGCCAACAACGGGTCTGCACTTTGAAGACATCCGAAAGCTACTACATGTACTTCAGGGGCTTGTTGATAAAGGAAACTCTGTCATCACTATCGAGCATAATCTTGACGTTATTAAATCTGCTGACTGGGTGATTGATATGGGCCCTGAAGGTGGTAGCGGTGGCGGAACTGTGATTGCAGAAGGTACTCCCGAAAAAATTAGTACGGTTGAGGGGTCTCATACCGGCGCTTTCTTAGCAGAATTGTTGAACTGACCTTCTCGGGTGTGTTACCAAAATATCTGAGATTGATTTTCAATGGTCATGCTACGTTATGTACGCATAAGGTGAGCTTACGGTTGCTATGATTCTTCTAACTGACTATGGAAAATATGATGTCTTGGGATGTTGATAACAAATCTCTAAACATCGTGGAGGGAAGCTGATGCGACTATATCAGAACACTCAAAAGACCATTACTTTTCTTTTAAGAACTGTATTTCGCGCACGGGTGACAGGATTAGAGAACTTTCCTGAGCATGGGCCTGTGATCGTGGCTTCTAACCATTTAGCTTTTTTGGACTCCGTGATTATTTCAGCTCTCATGCCTCGAAGAGTGGCGTTTCTTGCAAAATCAGAATACGTTAACACTCCGGGGATACGCGGGAAAATCATGAAGAAGCTATTTGACGTCATTGATATTATTCCGGTGAATCGTTCTGATCGTTCAGAATCGATGAAAGCCTTAGAGCGCGCCTTAGCGGTATTAGAAGAAGATCGCGTATTTGGTATTTATCCGGAAGGTACACGTTCTTTAGACGGACGTTTATACCGTGGAAAAATTGGTGTGGCATGGTTAGCGCATATGACAGGTGCTCCGGTTATCCCTATTGGTCTAATTGGTACTAATCGCCTTCAGAAACAGGGCTCGATGATGGTTTATCCTCGACGTTTTACTGTGCGTGTCGGAAAACCGTTATATTTTCCTCGCACTGGTGAAAAAATGAGCGGGAAGATGCGTCGAGAAACAACCGATAAAATCATGGATGAAATTGCTCAGCTTTCGGGACAAGCTCGAGAAAATGTTTATAACGTTTCGCCTTCAGCGTCTCGCGATGGAGGAAAAGTTTAAGGCTATCGTAGAGAAAGGTTACGTGTGGCAGATCCAGCAAGTTATCGTCCTGCATCGGGGCAGATACCTACCTCGCCGGGGGTTTATCGTTTTCGTGATGAACACGGCAGAGTAATCTATGTTGGAAAGGCTAAAAACCTTCGCAATCGCCTGAACTCGTATTTTCAGCAGGTCTCAGCGTTAAGCCCTAAAACTTATGCGATGGTGCATGCTGCTTCTTCGGTGGAGTGGACTGTTGTTAAGAATGAGATTGATTCACTTCAATTAGAGTACACCTGGATTAAAGAATATAAGCCACGATATAACATCGTTTTTCGTGACGATAAAACATACCCGTATCTTGCGATTACGATGAAAGATGCTTTCCCTCGTGTGCAGATTATGCGCGGAGAGAAGAAGAAAGGTGTCCGATATTTTGGTCCGTATACACAGGTTTGGGCTATCCGCGAGACCTTGGAGACTCTACTAAAAGTATTTCCATTGCGTACCTGTTCTGCTGGGGTGTTTCGTCGTGCTCAAAAAACAGGACGTTCGTGTCTTCTGGGATATATCAACAAATGCTCAGCGCCGTGTATTGGTCGTATCTCTGAAGAGGAACACTATGATTTAGCGCAACAGCTATGCCGTTTTATGAGTGGTGGTTCTGAGAAGTTTATAGCTGAGCTAAAACAGCAGATGAAGGCGGCTGCCGCTGAACTAGATTTTGAGAAAGCTGCTGGTTTGCGTGATGACCTTCTAGCATTAGAGAAGGTTTTTGAACGGAATACGGTTGTTCTTGCTGATAGTACTCACGCCGATTTTTTTGCTTATGCAGGTGATGAGTTAGAGATTGCGATTCAAGTATTTTTTGTTCGTGCGGGCAAGATTCGTGCTCAGCGCGGGTGGATTGTTGAACGCTCTGGTGAAGAAGAAGACGCTGCCCTAATAGAGAAGCTCTTGATGCAAGTCTATGGAGAATATGTGTTGGGGGAATCAGGAGAGCATGATGACCAAGAACGAAATGAGTTTGAGATTCCTCCTCATATTGTTGTTCCGGTTCTTCCCGAGAATCAGAGCCGTTTAGAGCAATGGCTTTCTCAATGTCGTGGTTCGTCGGTGCGGATTACGAGCTCTCCGCGTGCAGAGCGCCGTGAGCTGTTAGAGACCGTTGAAGAAAACGCACAACAGTCTTTAGCTGTTCATAAGTTACGTCGTGCTGGAGATTTGACGACTCGTTCAGCGTCTTTGGTGGAGCTTCAAGAAGCTTTGGAATTGGACGTTCCTTTATTGCGCATCGAATGCTATGACATTTCTCATATTCAAGGTTCGCATGCGGTAGGGTCAATGGTTGTTTTTGAAGATGGGCTACCTCAAAAAAATCAGTACCGTAAATTCACAATTTCTGAAAAGAATGCTGGCGATGATGTCGGCAGTATGTATGAAGTCATTACACGACGTTTTAAAAGATATCTTCACGAAAAATCTGAAGGGACGAAGATTTCTTCTGCCTCTGACTCGGGTATAGAGCGCTCTGCACCAAAGTTTGCGTATCCTCCTAACTTGCTGTTAGTAGATGGTGCGAGCGCTCAGGTGGCTGCGGCTGAACGTGCCCTAGCAGATTTGAATATTGAGGGTGTGTATGTTGCGGGTATTGCTAAAAGACTAGAAGAAATATGGGTTGTAGATGATGAGTTTCCGATTATTTTGCCTCGTTCGTCGCAGGCTCTTTTCTTGATTCAGCGTATCCGTGATGAGGCTCATCGTTTTGCGATTACTTTTCATCGTTCTCGCCGTGCCAAGGCGATGGTTGCTTCTGTATTGTCAGGTATTGATGGTCTGGGGGAGAAGAAGCGTCAGGCATTATTGGATTATTTTGGGTCTTTAGCAGAAGTCAAAAAAGCTTCGTTGCAAGAGCTTCAACAGGTGCCAGGTGTGGGGCCTTCTCTGGCTCAAAAAATTGTTGATTATTTTGCGGCTGAACAGCAGAGTGTTAGTGCCGGAACTGCCGGTGTTGATATGTCTACGGGAGAACTTTTAGATAGCTAAGTTTTAGTTTCATCATGTACGGTAGTAGCTAGGAGTAGCATCGGTGTAAACTAATACATATTTTAGTTTTGGAGATGTTCTCAGAGCTGACGAAAGAGACAAAGCTATGGTTGATACTCATAACCTCGAAGTAGTGAGGGAAAAACGTCCTGAGATTCTCGTCGTAACGGGTATTTCTGGGGCTGGACGAAGCACCGCTGCCAATGTCCTCGAAGATGAGGGTTGGTATGTTGTTGATAATATCCCACCGCAGATGTTGCAGGCTCTAGCTGATTTGGTGATGCGTGCCCCTGATGCGATGCCGCGTCTTGCTATTGGTATTGATGTGCGGGCACGTGCGTTGTTTAATGATTTGCCGAGTGCTATTGATACCTTGCGTAAGTCTAATGTGAACTTCCGGATGTTATTCCTTGACGCTAAAGATGAGGATATTATCGCTCGATATGAGTCTCAGCGTCGTCCTCATCCGTTACAGGGTGAAGGGCGTGTTGTTGATGGTATTGCTCGTGAGCGTAAGATTTTTGAGGCTTTGAAAGAAGCCGCTGATTCTGTGATTGATACTTCTGGAAAGAATGTGCATGAGCTTGCTCATGTGATTCGTTCGATGTATTCTTCGAGCAAACCTGGTGTTTTGAATCTGACAGTTATGAGCTTTGGATTCAAGTATGGTGCCCCAACTGATGCGAACTATATGGCAGATATGCGTTTTATTCCGAATCCTCATTGGGTTCCGGAATTGCGTCCTTACACTGGTGAGGATGCTCCAGTTCGTGACTATGTGATGGAGAACCCTGGAACGATAGAGTTTCTTGAGAACTATATGAAGACTCTGAAACCTGTTCTGAAGGGGTATCGTCAAGAGGGTAAGCATTACGCCACGATTGCTATTGGTTGTACCGGCGGTAAGCATCGTTCTGTTGCTGTTTCTACAGAGATTGCTCGTCGTCTCCGTGAATTGCCTGATGTGAATGTGAATCTGCAACATCGAGATATGGGGCGAGAATAACAGTGAGCATGTATCAGTTACCTACCGCTCCTATTAAGTTACCTGAGAATCTGAGAACTTTTAAAGATCGTTCTCGTCGTCATCGTCCGGTGAAAGTTGCTGCTCTTGGTGGCGGGCATGGTTTATATGGCTCGTTATCTGCTTTGCGTCACGTGACTTCTGATTTGACGGCTATTGTGACGGTTGCTGATGACGGTGGTTCTTCTGGTCGGTTACGTCAAGATTTTGGGGTGTTACCTCCAGGAGATTTGCGTATGGCGTTGAGCGCTTTATGTGATGATACTGATTGGGGTCGGACGTGGCGTGATGTCATGCAGCGTCGTTTCCATTCGACGGTTCAGAATCCTTCTAGTGGTTTAGAAGATCATGCTTTAGGCAATCTGTTGATTGTGACCTTGTGGCAACTGCTTGAAGACACTGTCGCTGGTTTGGACTGGGCTGGGGCTTTGCTGAATGCTCGTGGTCGGGTTCTGCCGATGTCTTGTGAACCGTTGGTCATTGAAGGCGATGACGTCCGTTATGATGATGCTGGAGTGCCAGTGGTCGAGCATGTTGTCGGTCAGGTTAATGTTGCTAAGGTGGCTCGGGCTGAGAATGTGAAGCTCACTCCTGAAGGTGCTGAGGCTTGTGAAGAGTCTGTTCAATCGATTCTTGAAGCTGACTGGGTGATTCTCGGTCCTGGTTCTTGGTTTACATCGGTTCTTCCTCATTTGTTATTGCCGGGGATTCGCGATGCATTATTGCAGACTGAAGCGAAGATTTGTGTGGTGATGAATCTTGAGCTGGAGGATCGGGAAACTCTGGGAATGAGTGCTTCTGAGCATCTTCGTATTTTGCGTAAATACGTTCCAGAATTTAGGCTTAACGCGGTGATAGCGGATTGTGACGGTATGGGCTCACCTGATGAGCTTAATAAGGTTGCAGCTGAGTTGGGCGGTAAGGTTTTTTGGAGATCTGTGCGTAATAGTGTGGAAAGAAACGTGCACGACCCGCTTAAGCTTGGAGCGGCCTATCAAGAAGTGTTTAGAACTTATTTGTCGTAGCGGTATTTCACTGTTGTTTATGAAGGTGACATCGCATCTATATGTTTTTGGAGGAATTGCCGTATGGCACTAACGGCTTCGGTTAAAGAAGAACTTGCCCGCTATGAATCGACGAAGTCTTCGGTTCGTAAGGCTGAGGTCTCAACTATTTTGCGTTTTACCAGTGGTTTGCATTTGGTGTCGGGCAAGATTGTGATTGAGTCTGAGGTGGATCTTGAATCTACTGCTTTGCGTTTGCAATATAACATTGCTGAGATGTATGGGCGTGAATCTGAGATTACGTCGGTCTCTGGTGGTGGTTTACGACGAGGTGGTCGTTATATCGTTCGTGTCACTAGTGGCGGTGAAGCATTGGCTCGTCAGACTGGTCTTTTAGATAGTCGTGGTCGTCCTGTGCGTGGTTTGCCTCCTGCCGTGGTGAACGGTTCGTTAGCTGATGCTGAGGCTGTGATGCGTGGTGCGTTTTTGGCTCATGGGTCTTTGACGGAGCCTGGTCGTTCTTCAGCGTTAGAGTTTACGTGTCCCGGTCCGGAGGCGGCTCTTGCTTTGGTTGGTGCTGCTCGGCGTCTTGACGTGATTGCTAAGGCACGTGAGGTGCGTGGCGTGGATCGTGTTGTCGTGCGTGATGGTGAGACTATCGGCATGTTGTTGGAACGTATGGGTGCTAATGAGACGTTGAATAGTTGGCGTGAACGTCGTGCCCGTAAAGAAGTTCGAGCTACGGCTAATCGTTTGGCTAATTTTGATGATGCTAATTTGCGTCGTTCTGCTCAGGCTGCTGTTGCAGCTGGTGCTCGTGTGGAGCGTGCTTTGGAGATTCTTGGTGATAGGGTTCCGGAGCATTTGCGATATGCGGGGGAGTTGCGTGTTGCTCATAAGCAGGCGTCTTTGGATGAGTTAGGGCGTTTGGCTGATCCTCCTATGACCAAGGATGCTATCGCTGGTCGTATTCGTCGTTTGTTAGCTATGGCGGATAAGCGTGCTTCTGAGTTGGGAATTCCTGGTACGGATGCTGGTCATGGTGATTTGTAGCCTGTAGATATAAGCAGGGCTCATGGGTCTGAGGTTTTGCCTCAGGCCCATTGTTTTTGTGGGATAGGTACACGCATCAATGTGGGGATATGTGTGTATTGTGTATGCTGCTATTCCTCTTTGAGGGATAAAAACTGTAAAAAGCACGAAAAACAACAGTTGTTTTGGGGATAAAACGGAGTTTTCCAAAAATTCACCAAATAAAACTACAGAAACACACCCAAACTCACATATTTTGTCGTAAGATATTAACAGAACCGGACGGAAGCCCAAGGAACTTTAGGGCTAAACCACACAAGGTAAGGTTCTAAGGTCGAGAAAGTGAGACTTTCGCTTTCCGTCCTCTAATAATTCACTGAATAATGAGGAGTTTGATTCCCAGTGACTGTACGTGTAGCAATTAACGGCTTTGGCCGCATCGGTCGTACCTTCTTCCGCGCAGCAGCAAAAGATGGCGCAGGATTCGAAATTGTCGCAGTTAACGACCTAACTGACGCAAAAACTTTGGCACACCTGCTCAAGTACGATTCCATCATGGGCACCTTCGAAAGTGATGTTCAGGTCAAAGACGGCAACCTTGTTGTTGACGGCAAAGAAATCAAGATTCTTGCAGAGCGCGAGCCTGCAAACCTTCCTTGGGCAGACCTCGGCGTAGACGTTGTTCTCGAATCCACCGGTCTTTTCACCGAGGGCACCAAAGCTAAAGCTCACATCGAAGCTGGCGCAAAGAAGGTTATCCTTTCTGCACCCGGTAAGAACATCGACGGCACCTTCGTCATGGGTGTTAACGACAGCGATTACGACTCTGAGACCATGCACATCGTCTCTAACGCATCTTGCACCACCAACTGCCTTGCACCTATGGCAAAGGTTCTTAACGACAAGTTCGGTATCGAACGCGGCTTGATGACCACCATCCACGCATACACTGCTGACCAGCGTCTACTCGACGCTCCTCACCGCGACCTTCGTCGTGCACGTGCAGCAGCGTTGAACATGGTACCTACCTCCACCGGTGCAGCAGCAGCAGTTGGACTTGTTCTTCCTGAACTCAAGGGTAAACTCGATGGCTTGGCAGTTCGCGTTCCTACCCCCACCGGCTCTGTTGTTGACTTGACCTTCGAAGCTTCTAAAGAAGTTACCGTTGAAGAAGTTAACGCAGCAGTACGCGAAGCAGCTGAAAACGAATTCGCAGGCATCATCAAGTACAATGAAGACCCCATCGTTTCCAAGGACATCGAAGGTGAGCCTATCTCTACCGTATTCGACGCACCTTTGACCAAGGTTATTGGCAACCAGGTTAAGGTCTTCGCATGGTACGACAACGAATACGGTTACGTATCACGCCTTGTAATGTTCACCAACAAAGTCGTAGCAGCTCTCTAATCTAGACTGCCTTTTAGGTACTCTGTCTCAACCAACTGTATTGGAGAAGAACATCATGGCACACGCTCTCGATGAACTCATCGCTGAAGGTGTATCGGGCCGTCACGTTCTCGTTCGCTCAGACTTGAACGTGCCACTCAAAGGCACCACTGTTACTGACGACGGCCGTGTCAAAGCATCACTGCCAGTTTTGAAAAAACTAGCAGACGCTGGCGCACGCGTCATCGTTACCGCTCACCTCGGTCGCCCTAAAGGCAAAGTGGATCCACAATATTCCATCGCGCCAGCAGCCGCACGCCTTGCAGAACTAGCAGACTTCAACGTCGTTGTTGCAACTGACGTTGTCGGTGAAGATGCACAAGCTAAAGCTGCTGCTCTGAAAGATGGTGAAGTGCTCGTTGTAGAGAACGTTCGTTACGACGCACGTGAAACCTCTAAAGACGACGCAGAACGCGGTGCCTTCGCTGACGAACTCGTAGCACTTACTGGTGAAAACGGAGCATACGTTGACGACGCTTTCGGTGCTGTACACCGTAAACATGCTTCTGTCTACGACGTTGCTAAACGTCTTCCATCCTACCTTGGCGACCTCGTCAAAAAAGAAGTTGATGTTCTAGCAAAGACCCTCAACAACCCAGAGCGTCCTTTTGTTGTCGTCATGGGTGGCTCCAAAGTCTCCGATAAACTTGCAGTTATCGACAACCTCATCGGTAAAGCAGACACCCTGCTCATCGGTGGCGGTATGGGATACACTTTCGCAGCTGCACAAGGCTACAAAGTCGGCAAGTCAATTCTTGAAGAAGACCAAATCGAGAATGTTCAGCGATACTTGAAAGAAGCTCCTGAAAAGGGAACTGAAATCATTATCGCAAGCGACATCGTCTGGTCTGATGACTTCTCCAACGACGCAAACACCGAAATTCGCCCCATCGAAGACCTCGAAGGCGGAAAACTCGGCGCTGAAGCAGAAGGCCTAGACATCGGTCCTAAAACACGCGAAATCTTTGCTGAAAAGATTAAGGCAGCTAAGACCGTGTTCTGGAACGGCCCAGTTGGTGTCTTCGAAATTCCAGCATTCTCTGAAGGAACCAAGAGCGTTGCGCAAGCACTCGTCTCTTCAGAAGCATTCTCTATTATCGGTGGCGGCGACTCAGCTTCAGCTGTTCGCAACCTCGGTTTTGAGGATGCACAGTTTGGACATATTTCCACCGGTGGTGGAGCTTCCCTCGAATACATTGAAGGTAAGACTCTTCCCGGATTAGACGCACTAGGTGCCTAAAAATATCTAGACATGGCGGGTTACCTCTGGTGACCCGCCATTGTCGTATAACAGCACTACTAGATATGCTTAGATAAGTAAGTTCTAAAACCGTAGACCAACTCGGTGCACATATCTAGGCTTACAATAAAAATCGCCGCATCAGCGGAGAAAAGGACTCAACAAATATGACCCGCAAACCTTTTATTGCCGGTAACTGGAAAATGAATATGGATCACACCCAAGGTGTGACTTTGATGCAGAAGCTCGCGTGGACTCTTGACGACGCAAACTTCAACTACGACAACACCGAAGTTGTTGTGTTCCCACCCTTTACCGATATTCGCTCCGTGCAGACCCTCGTAGATGGGGACAAACTTCAGGTACGCTACGGTGCACAAGACCTATCCGATAAAGACTCTGGCGCATACACCGGAGATATCTCCGGAGCATTCCTCTCAAAACTTGGTGCACGCTATGTTCTCGTCGGACACTCAGAACGTCGTACCATCCACGCCGAAAGCGATGCTATCTGCGCAGCAAAAGTACAAGCTGCATACCGTCACGAACTCACCCCCGTCTTGTGTGTTGGTGAAGGGCTAGAAACTCGTGAAGCTGGAAACCACGTTGAATTTACTCTGGAACAGCTTCGTGGCTCCATTGAAGGACTCACCGCAGAACAAGCTGAAACACTTGTGATTGCATACGAACCAGTATGGGCAATCGGCACCGGAAAAGTAGCAACTTCTGCTGACGCACAAGAGATGTCTGCAGCAATCCGAGCTGAAATGGAGAAACTCTACAACGCTGACGTTGCTGAAAAAGTTCGTGTACTCTACGGCGGATCTGTTAAAGCGACTTCTGCACCAGAAATTTTGGCAGAAAACGACGTTGACGGTGTTCTTGTTGGTGGCGCTTCTCTCGATGCTGCTGAGTTCGCTCAGATTGCACATTTCGACGCACGCTAAAATAATCTCAAAGGGCTTAAACTTCTGGTGGTATATACAGAGCATCAATATCACCAGAAGTTTAAGTACCTATAGATGGCGAAGAAGTTCAGAATATAGAAGAACTCATTAGCCATCGGAGCAAAAATTAGCGTATAGTTTTCTTGTGCCCTTATCGGGCTTAATACACAATTGCGGACGAAAGGCTCTCGTGGAGACTCTCAAAATCACGTTGATGGTGATTATCGCTATTGCGAGCGTACTAACAATCTTGTTGGTGCTCCTGAACCGTAGCAAGGGCGGCGGCCTTTCAGATATGTTCGGAGGTGGCATGACTACCTCCCTAAACTCATCAGGGTCTGCCTCAAAGAACCTCGTGCGACTAACCATTACGGTTATCCTCATCTGGGTATTTGCTATTGTCAGCTACGGTTTGGTGCTTCGTTTCGAAAGCGCAATGGTCTAAAGAAAAGTTTTTATATAACAACATTAAAAAGTTGGGGTTCTCACTAATAGCAGTGAGAACCCCAACTCTTTTTTACTTCTTTAAAATTCTATAGGACATCTTCTCAATACCGTACCACTATTTCTGGTGAGCAGAATCTGTGATGAGAATAGTCGTTCGTTCTAATGCCCTCGCCCCACGAGCAGGTGTCTGGCGAAGCATTTGAGCCGTAATTTTCTCATACGGTAAATCTCGCGTCTCTACGAGTCGAGAAGCCGCCTGAATCTTATCTTCACCAGAGATTAAGAACCATATCCGACGAGCATAACAAATAACAGGTAGCGTTAACGAAACTCGAGTACTTGGAGGTTTAGGAGACTGATGGATAGCAACAGCAATATTCTCGGTATCGAACACTTCATCCCGCTCAGGGAACAACGAAGCAATATGCCCATCTGGACCCATTCCCAAAAGTAGAACATCAAAAAGAGGAGTCTTCTGATCTGTTGAGGAATGTTCTGCTAACTCACGAACATATGCCTTTGCGGCTTCTTCTGGGCTATCAAAAACATCACTAGCACCCATACGATGAATATTGTCAGAAGGAACAGAAACCTGCGAAAAGAAGGCATCATATGCCTGCTTTTCGTTACGGTCGTCATGCCCCGTCGGAACGAAACGTTCATCAGACCACCAAAAATGCACGTTCTCCCACGAAAAGTCCTCTAAAAACTGAATATAGTGGGGGAGAGTCTCTAACAATTTAGTGCCCATACTGCCACCGGTGAGACACACATCAGCACGGTTGCGTACACGTAAAGACTCTTGTATTACCTCAAAAAAATGCTGAGCCGTATTTTGTGCAAGTTCTTCTGGCGTTGTATAAGAAATAATTTCCGGCTTTTTAAGCATCGAAAGGCTCCGTCCATTCTACGCCTTCAGGTTTATCTTCATCGCTGCTTAGCTCAACCAAAATATTACCTTGGTGGAGAGCCTCTTGTAAGACTTCACCATAGACTTCATCAGGGTCAAGACGTCGAAGTTCCTCCGCTAAACACTCAGCAAGGGTTCGCACTGGAAGAGCAATCTGCTGATGAGGAGTACCGGGAGAGGACACTGTAGCAATATTTGTTTCAGGACGATCTATCACAATCGAACCGTCTTCACGTTCTAAAACAACTCGATACAAGCCACGTTCTAATTTAGTAGTTGCCAAATTGACCTGTGCATCGAGCCGATGACCAAGCCACGCACCAAGCAAAACAACAGAAGGCGATTGAGCAGAACCATAAACCACAACTCGTGTAACCTTTTGAGGTGGCACCTGATCTAGAATAGCTGCTAATTGTATTCTCCATAAGGTGAGTCTGCTCCATGCAAGATCAGTATCACCAGCAGAATAACTTTCAGAAAGTTTTTCCAACGTAATCATTGGATCTGCCTCACGGGCAGAGTCGGTGATACGACGCTGAGCTATCCGACCGATAGAATGGCGTGCTGGATGATCAGGAACAGAATGTGGCCACCACACAACAATAGGAGAATCTGGTAGGAGCAACCCCGAGATGAGAGATTCTGTTGCGTGAGCAGCTTGCCCCCAACCTCTCAACACAATGAGGTCAGAAGCTCCAGCTTCTCCACCAACCTCAATCTTTGCATCTAACCGGTTCTTAGCATCTGCGTCTTCGCTAATATGCATGATGATACGACAAGGATGCTCATGAGATGCTCGCTGAGCAGCTTCTAACGCGGCAGAAGAATGCCCAGGATCAGCCAAAATGACGAGGGTAAGAACTCGACCTGATGTGGTATTACCAGTCTCTTCGCGAAGACGCGAGATTTCTTTTTCAATACGAGCGGTATCTGTCTGTTCAAGATGAGAAATCATGGGCGTCTCCAAACACGATGATCGCGAGCTAATAGTAAGTGAGCAGATTCAGGCCCCCAAGAACCGGGAGCATAAGGCTCCGGCTTAACCTGGTGTTCTTGCCAATACTGTTCAAAAGGATCAAGAATTTTCCATGACAGCTCAACTTCTTCATGGCGGGGGAACAAAGGCGGTTCACCCAACAGAACGTCGAGGATAAGACGCTCATAGGCTTCAGGAGATTCTTCTGTGAAAGAATGGCTATACCCAAAGTCCATGTTCACGTCTCGAATCTCCATCTGAGTTCCAGGAACTTTAGAAGAGAACCTAATAGTGATACCTTCATCGGGTTGGACTCGAATCACGATAGCGTTCTGCCCAGCATCGTCACTATTGTTAAATAGTAGATTAGGTGACTTTTTAAGTATTAACGCAATCTCCGTTACACGTCGCCCAAGACGCTTGCCTGTCCGTAGATAGAACGGCACACCCGCCCAACGTCGAGTATTAATATTGAGCTTGATTGCGGCAAAAGTTTCTGTTCGAGAATCCGCAGGAATATCTTTTTCGTCAAAGAAACCATTTGCTTCTTCTCCACCTTGATAACCACCGGCATATTGCCCAATAGCAAAAGCCTCTGCAAGGTTCTCTGGAAGAGTCACCGCATCAAGAACTTTCTCTTTTTCTGCGCGTAGATGATGAGCATTAAAACTAATGGGCTCTTCCATGGCTGTCAAAGCTAATAGCTGTAAAAGATGATTTTGGATGACGTCTCGAGCTGCGCCGACACCATCATAATAGCCTGCACGCGAACCAATACCGATAGGCTCTGCCATCGTAATCTGTACATGGTCGATATAGTTAGCGTTCCAAAGTGGCTCAAACATCTGATTAGCAAAACGCATTGCCAAGATATTCTGTACTGTTTCTTTGCCAAGATAATGGTCGATACGGAATACCGAATCCTGAGGGAACACCGACTCAACAATAGAGTTAAGCTCTCGTGCAGACTCTAAATCGTGCCCAAAAGGCTTCTCAATAACAACACGACGCCACTCACGTGAACCTTCTTGTTGCTGTGCTAACCCGTGCTTTGCAAGCATCTGAAGGACCTGCTCAAAAGCTTTAGGAGGTATTGACAGGTAGAATGCGTGGTTCCCTTGAGTTCCACGACTCTCCTTCAGCTCGTCGAGAGTCTGTTTGAGCTGCTCAAACGCGTTGTCATCGTCAAAAGCACCTTGAACAAAACGGATACCAGAAGAGAACTGGTTCCATACATCCTCCCTAAAAGGAGTTCTAGAATGTGCTTCGACTGATTCGCGCACTTGATGACGGAAATCATCATCTGACCACTCGCGACGTCCAAAACCGACAAGACCAAAATTAGGAGGAAGTAAACCACGATTGACTAAGTCATAAACCGCGGGCAGTAGCTTTTTACGAGCAAGATCGCCGGTAACTCCAAAAAAGACCAGAGAACTCGGGCCGGCAACGCGGCTCAGTCTTTTATCGCGAGAGTCCCTCAACGGGTTAGTTTCGTGACCGTTAGGCACAGTACATATTCCTTAGAAAGATTGTTGTGTATTGGCGGCAACCTCTCCATCGTAGGGGAGGCTGCCGCCAAGAGCGAGTTCGCGCCAGTAGGGTGATGACGTCTAACGCTAGAAGATTATGCTGAAGCTAGTGCTTGACGAATAGTTTCGAGAAGCTCTTCCCACGAAATATCGAACTTCTTAAGTCCTTCGTCTTCCAAAAGCGTAATGACCTCTTGATACGAAATACCTAGAGACTCGATGGCGTTAAGGATTTTATCGGACTCATCGTAGGTAGAGGTAATGGTATCTCCCGTAACAACACCGTGATCATAAGTCGCTTCAAGAGTTTTCTCAGGAACGGTGTTAACACATTGTGGCGCAACAAGACCCGTAACGTACAAGGTGTCAGGAAGCGCTGGATCTTTAGTTCCGGTGGAAGCCCATAGCGGACGCTGAATATTCGCACCAGCTGCGGCGAGACGTTCCCAACGCTGTGAAGAGAATGCTTCTTCAAAAACCTGATAGGCCAAACGAGCGTTTGCCAAACCAGCTTTACCTTTGAGAGCTTTAGCCTCGTCTGTGCCGATAGCCTCAAGGCGAGCATCAATCTCAGAATCTACACGAGAGATAAAGAACGAAGCTACAGAATGAATCTTTGACAAATCTTTACCATTTTCTAATGCTTGCTCTAAACCAAGCATATATGCATTGATTACTGCGCGATAACGGGATAACGAGAAAATAAGCGTCACGTTAACAGAAATGCCCTCAGCTAGAGTCTGAGCGATTGGCTCAAGACCTTCTTCTGTAGCTGGAATCTTAATCATCACGTTTTCGCGATCAACACGAGAAGCTAGAGCTTTTGCCATAGCTGCAGTTTCAGCTGACTGACGAGCTAGACGTGGATCTACCTCGATAGAGACGCGACCGTCGCGTCCTTGAGATGATTCATAGACAGGAGCAAAAATGTCGCAGGCTGCACGAACATCGTCGGTGGTAATGGTGAAGACAGCTTCTTCGACGTCTACGCCTTCTTCTGCAAGTTCTTTAACCTGCTCAGCATAAGACTCTCCTTGAGAAAGTGCGCCAGCGAAGATGGTGGGGTTGGTAGTTACACCTGCAACATTGCGAGAAGAGATAAGTTCTTCAAGGTTCCCAGAGGTGATGCGCTCACGGGAGAGATCGTCAAGCCAAATAGATACACCAGCATCGGTGAGTTTTTGAGTAGGGGTAGTCATAAATTACATCCTCATGATTGTAGGGAGTGTGAAAGTGTTATCGGGTGGTAGCAGAAATAGACTCTTGAGCTGCTTGTACAACAGCTTCTGGAGTGATTCCAAATTCGCGGTAGAGAACGTCTGCACCAGCTGACGCTCCAAAATGTTCTAGAGAGACAGCGCGGCCGGCATCTCCAAGAATGTCGTACCAGCTCATTGCAGATCCTGCTTCAACCGTAACTCGAGCTTTAACTTCTGGAGGGATAACGCTGTGACGGTATTCCTCAGACTGTTCAGCAAACCATTCACGAGAAGGCATTGAAATCACTCGTGCAGCTACGCCCTGCTCTTTCAAAAGAGAACGTGCGTTGAGGGCAATTTCTACTTCTGAACCAGTCGCAATCAAAAGAACGTCAGGGGTTCCTTCTGTATCAGCAAGAACATAACCACCACGTGCAGTACCTTCTGCTGACGCAAATTTTTCACCCTCAGCTTCAGGATGAATGTCTTCTCGTGCGATATTAACAAGGTTCTGGCGTGAAAGAACCAACCCCACCGGGCGATCTTTTGTCTCGAGAACTTTCCGCCACGCAACCGATGTTTCATTACCATCTGCAGGGCGCACAACATCCAATTGAGGAATTGCTCGCAATGCTGAAAGGTGTTCTACCGGTTGATGCGTTGGACCATCTTCTCCTAAACCAATAGAGTCGTGGGTCCACACAAAAATATTAGGAACACCCATCAACGCCGCAAGACGAACTGCTGGACGTTGATAATCAGAGAACACAAAGAACGTGCCGTTGAACGGACGAGTCGGCGAAGAGAGTGCGATACCGTTGCAGATAGCCGCTGCAGCATGTTCACGGATACCAAAGTGCAAGACTCGACCATATGGGCTGGCATTCCAACTGTCAGTGCTACGAGAAACAGGATTGAAAGATGACGCGCCGTCAATAGTGGTGTTATTAGAACCAGCAAGGTCCGATGAACCGCCCCAAAGCTCAGGGAACGTATCAGCAATAGCGTTGATAACTTTTCCAGAAGCGGCACGTGTTGCAATGCTTGAGCCAGCTTCAAAAGTGGGGAAAGCCTGCTCATAGTTTTCTGGAAGCTCACCGGCACTTAGACGCTCATAGAGTTTAGCTTCTTCAGGGTGCTCTTGCTTCCACTTTTCAAAGAGAGTGTCCCACTGCTGTCGAGACTGTTCTGCACGTTGCCGAACACTACGAGTATGCTCAAGAATCTCATCATCAATATAGAATGATTTTTCAGGGTCAAACCCAAGGACTTCTTTGGTTGCAGCAACCTCATCAGCACCGAGCTTAGAACCGTGAATACCGCCGGTATTCTGCTTATTGGGAGCAGGCCAACCAATAATAGTGCGTAACTCAATAATGCTGGGCTTATCTGTAACTTTTTTAGCCCGTGCAATTGCCTCATAGAGCTCTTCAACATCTTCAACGTAGTCACCACTACGCGTCCAGTCTACACGTGCAGTATCCCAACCGTATGACTCGTACCGTTTGAGGATATCTTCTGTGAATGCGACGTCAGTGTCGTTTTCAATGGAAATATGATTGCGGTCAAAAATGACGACGAGGTTTCCAAGCTCCTGATGCCCAGCAAGCGCACAAGCTTCAGCTGTCACACCCTCTTGGACGTCTCCTTCAGAAGCAATGGTGTAAATAGTATGGTCAAAAGGTGACTGACCAGCAGGGGCTTCAGGATCGAAAAGTCCTCGCATGCGTCGTTGCGCATACGCAAAACCAACAGCAGAAGCTAGTCCTTGCCCCAACGGACCTGTCGTAATTTCAATACCGCGAGTATGACCGTATTCAGGGTGACCAGGAGTGAGTGCACCCCATGTGCGAAGAGCCTTGAGGTCGTCCATCTCAAGGCCATAACCACTCAGATACAGTTGAATATAAGCGGTAAGTGAGCTGTGACCGGGGGAGAGAATGAAACGGTCACGTCCTGCCCAACGATCATCACGGGGATCATGCTGCATGACCTTCTGATAGAGCAAATATGCAACGGGGGCTAAGCTCATTGCCGTGCCTGGGTGTCCCGAACCTACTTTTTCAACAGCATCTGCCGCTAAGATTCGGGCTGTATCAACAGCTCGTTGGTCCTTCTCTGTCCAATTGAGTTTTTGATCAAGATGTGGCACGTTGTCTCCCTTTCATAGAGATAGTGATGCGATACAGCGGTTACAGGAACGACATTAGTACAAATAGTTCAGGATGTTTAGCTGTACAACTGCACATTAAGTTAGTTCTAAGGATAATTGAAAATACGGCAGGAAGGAGGACTTTCCTCAACTTCTCGTGATGTCGGTTCTGTTCCTTAGCCTATTGCGTGCTTTATTATGATTATTCTTCTAAAAGGTATAGCATTGGTTTGACAGTCTGCTCCTTTAACATGCTCAAAATCGGTTGTAGGTATCCCCAAAGTAGAGGCAACACCACCGAAAAGAGCTGAAGAGTGAGGACTTAATCTCACCCGAGAAGATTTCACCATATGAAATACCCAACGGGAATACTAACTACACACATACAACGATTCTGGTAGGGAGCCCAACGTTAGTGAAGGGTCTAAGCACACATCGCGGCACTGAAGCTCAAACAACAGCATCAGACACGCCCAAAGGATCGCGCAAAGTGAGCCTTATGCGTAAGCTCATCGCCTATATTCACCTGACAAAACCTCAGGTGATTGAGCTTCTCCTCGTCACAACCGCCCCAACCATGATGTTTGCGGCGGGCGGAATGCCCCCCTTCTGGCTTATTATCAACACCATGGTTGGCGGAGCTATGGCAGCCGGCGCATCCGGTGCTTTCAACTGTTATATCGACAGAGAAGCAGACCGCCTCATGAAAAGAACAGAACGTCGCCCACTCGTCACCGGAGAAGTCAGCGACAAAGAAGCACTCATCTTTGCGTGGGCCCTAGGCATTATCTCGATTGTTTATCTATGGGTTCTCGTTAATCCTTTTGCAAGTGTACTCGGACTCATCGCTATCCTTCTTTACGTTGTGTTCTATTCGCTCTACCTCAAACGTCGCACCACACAAAATATTGTGTGGGGAGGCCTTGCCGGATGTATGCCCGTATTCATTGCGTGGGCCGCCGTCGAAAATACCATCAGTTGGGCAGCAGTAGTCCTTTTCACCGTCATCTTCCTCTGGACACCTCCACACTACTGGCCGTTATCGATGAAATACGCCGAAGACTACCAGCGAGCGGGAATCCCCATGCTTGGGGCTATCGCACCTGCTAAGAGCGTCTCTGTGCAAGTCGTCCTATACTCTTGGGCCATGGTAATTTGTTCTCTGCTCCTTGTCCCACTGGGCGGGGCAGGATGGGTCTATACCCTGACCGCTATTGCCAGCGGTGCTTGGTTCCTCTACCACTGCCACCGTCTGCACGCTTTAGCTATTGCTGGAGAAGCTACTAGCAGAACAGCAATGACTGTCTTCCACGGTTCCATTACCTATCTCACCGTACTCTTTATTGCTGTGGCGATTGACCCATTCGTCGGACACACACTGATTACCTTATAAAACACCACATAACAAAGCAGGGGTGCCCCAGAGTTTTTCTGGGGCACCCCTGCTTTCATATCAAAATCATATAACAGTACGCTCTTGAGCCAACTGTCGTGACGACTGAGAAGCTATAACCAATTGACGCTCTGCAGCAGAAATAGCCGCCCACGTAAATAATGCAGAGCCTAGTAAATGCATCTCGACCAACCATACCGGAAGACCATTAAAGAACTGTATGTACCCAACAATCCCCTGATAGACGACAACAGCTAGAACCCAATACCAGCTACGGCGTAGAGCCTGAGACCACTGATGTTTTCGTGCCAAATAGAGGGAACTAAGAATAACCATAAGATAGGCCCATACTGAGAAAGAATGCATCCGAGTCACTACCCACGGGTTAAAAGCATGCCGGTGTGCGCTCGGATCACCTGCGTGAGGCCCTGTACCAGTTGTTACTGTTCCCATAAAAATAAGGAAACACACCAACATCACACTGACCCAACCCAAATATTTAAGAAGAGCCACGCCCTGAGGGACGTCCTCATCCGTCATTCCCTCACACTCAAGAACGCCTGATTCAAAGTATCTACGTACACGGTTCAGATAACACGCACCTAAGGCAATCATGATGGCAGAAAGCATGTAATGCGCTGTAACCATCCACGGGTTGAGTTTAAGCAGAACAGATAAACCTCCCACAACAGCTTGAACAGGGATTCCCCAAAGCAACAAGAGAGAAAGATTAAAAAGGTCCGAATACTGGTGTTGTGAGTGAGATAAACCTGTAAAAAGTTTCTTCCACCATTGAGACAACGAGGTTGCTTCAGGCAGAGCAATTCGAAGAATTGAGAGAAACGTCAAACCAGTAACAATAATTAAGACAAAGGTCAGCATTCGGTTACCAAACTCTACAAGACCATGAATACCCATCTCTGGGGTTGTTGTCCAAGAACCAGAAGACGTGCATTTAGGCCAGGTGTCACACCCCAGCCCCGAACCGGTAAGGCGTACAATACCGCCAGAAACAATCAAGACGATATTAGCGATGACCACAGCATAGGCCATTTTCAGAACATAAAGATTTGGTGTATACGGAAGGCACACAGAAATAAAATGTGCTTTTACCTCACGGATACGTGCTATAAGCGAAGACAAATAAACCACCTTCAGAGGGGATTGCAGGGTGTGATGTATTTATGCGGACCAACGGAAAAACTTTGTAGCTAAACCGACACAAAGCACCGTCCACATCAGAAGTACAAGATGAGGGATAAGAGCAAACTCATGAGATAAAAACTCAGCTCTCAGGGCATTACCTAGAGCGCCAGAAGGGAGAAAGTCCACAAGCCTTCCCGCAACACTCGGTAAATGGTGCGTGGGCAATAACGTACCGCCAACTGCCGCAAGAATAGCCCATGCCATATTGACGATAGCTAAAGTTGCCTCAGCACGTACCGTTCCTGCAATGAGCAACCCCAAAGCTGTAAAAGACGCCGCACCTAATAATAATGTGGGAAGAGAAGATATGACCGCACCCCACTGAGGAGACCAACCAAGCGTCAACGCCACCAATACAACAAGAACGTACTGAAGGCATAAAACACCTAAAACGGCACACACCTTTCCAACAATAAGACCAGTCTTTCCAAGGGGAGTCGTCGATAGAAAACGCAAAACTCCATAACGACGGTCAAAACCCGTGGCGATACCTTGCCCCGATAACGCAGTAGAAATAACACACAACGCGAGAACACCGGGAACCGCAATGTTGATACGAGTGCTGTGTAATTCTTGAGCAAAAGAATCTAAGAAACTTGTCCAACTCATCACATAGAGTGCCATGATGGGGAACGCAATATTGAGCATCAGCTGTTCACCATTTTTCAGCATGGCAACAAGCTCATATCGCCCCTGTGCACGTAAGCGTGTGCTCAAAGAAGCTGAACGCGGTGTCGAAATCATGATGAGGACGTTTCCTTTCCTGCGATATCAAGAAAGACATCTTCGAGGGTTCGTGAAGAAAGCTCCATACGTTGTGGGAGAAGTTGACGGGCCGCTAAACTTGCCGTTAGCTCAGCCAAAATACGGGGAGTAATCTCACCGGTCAGAGTATAAGAACCAGAATATGCGGTACTCAACGATAGACCTTTAGACGAAGTCGGTAAGAGCTGAGTAATACTCAAAGAATCGTCAGAGAGTGAAAAATGAAGTGTCTTAACATCTGTTGTTGACTGCTCAACAAGTTCAGGAACAGTTCCTTCTAATACGTTCCGTCCGGCACCAATAATATAAACATAATCAGCAAGCCGTTGAGCATCATCCAGCAGATGAGTTGTCAAAACAATAGCAGTACCTCGATTTTTCTGCTCGGTAATTAAATCAAAAACTACCTGACGAGAATGTGGATCAAGACCTGCCGAAGGCTCATCGAGAAAGAGAATCTCAGGTTTCCCAATAAGAGCTGCCGCAAAAGCAACCCGCTGGCGCTCGCCACCTGAAAGCCTCCTAATATTGGTGCCGTTAAAAGTGTCAATACCTAGCCGTTGAATCAGCTCGTCAAGAGGATACGTCTGCTGATACATCGCTGCGATGTGTTCAAGCAACGGAATAGGGCGCAAAGATTGAGGTAATCCGCCATCTTGTAACATGATGCCAACTCGTGCCCGAAGCTCTGCAGAAGCACCCCACGGATTATGTCCTAGAAGATGAATTTCTCCGCTTTCGGGTTTTTGAATCCCCTGTGCACATTCTAAGGTAGTAGTTTTTCCTGCACCATTAGCACCAAGTAAAACGGTTACTTCTCCGGCAAGAGCTTCAAGGCAGATTCCATCTACTGCTCGAACTGTCCCTCGATGCGTTAAGTGATGAGGGTGTTTTTTGCGGTAGCTCTTTGAAGGCTTATATTCCTTGACTAACCGAGAAATTCTCAGTGAGGAGGGTTTCTCATCACTGGCTCGTGAACTCTTGTCTCTATCTTGTGGCACCGTATTATTCTACGTGCTCACACTAGAGTTTTTAGGTAATCGATAACCGAAAACTCCTTAATGATGCCTATAAAAACCTTGAAGAAACCTGTCTATTTCCCTTTTATAAGTTTGCGACACTGCTCTAAAAAATATTTTTCTTGTTGTGCGCGGTAGCAAAAATTATTCTCAAAAAAGATTTTTAAAACAGCGTTTAATTTATAAAT
This sequence comes from Rothia sp. CCM 9419, assembly GCF_048512815.1. Lineage (NCBI taxonomy): Bacteria > Bacillati > Actinomycetota > Actinomycetes > Micrococcales > Micrococcaceae > Rothia > Rothia sp. CCM 9419. Next base: position 231,051 of record NZ_JBLXXY010000002.1, read on the forward strand.
TAGCTAGTCAAAGCACCTTTTATTGTCTTTATTGGCTCTTGCAAAAAGGCAGTAGCCCCATTACTCGAGGGTGTTAATCAGTGCTAAAAGTTTCCGTCTGTGCCTAAGTGTGATACTCCTCTAATCTGAAGATAGGTAAACCTTACTAGAGAACTACTCATAATTAGGACATACTTTAGTTGTGTATTCAGCGAATCAAACTTCCAAAAAGAAGGTACCTGGTACGCGCAATGCAGAGACAGAAGAAAAAACTCGAGACAGAGTTTTGCGTGGCGTACTTAATCACGGTCCAGTTTCTGCTGCTAGTCTCGGCGAGGAACTCAATCTCACTCCTGCAGCGGTGCGTCGTCACCTCGACGCACTCGAAGCAGAAGAACTCATTGTCGTAGCGCCTCTCAAACAATACGGAGCCGGCGCAGGACGCCCTGCCAGACGATACGTCATTGCACCCCAAGGGCACACCCAGCTTGGCAACGACTATCTCGACATCGCTCGAGAAGCACTCAAAATGTTGCAACAACAAGTTGGAGAAGACGCACTACGCGCATTCGCCTCAGCAAGAGCTTCAGAGATGGAACAAAAATACCGTCCCATCGTTGAAGCGGCAGGGGAGAACATAGCCAACCGTGCACAAGCCCTTGCCGAAGCAATGACCCGCGACGGCTTCGTCGCAACCGCACAGGTGATGGAACCCCCGCGCGGCAGGGCACTGCCTCGCCACCTACTGGCAAGTATCCAGCTCTGCCAAGGACACTGCCCTGTGCGAGACCTCGCAGAAGACTTCCAAATCTTCTGCGACCAAGAAACCAAAATTATTGCTGACTTACTGGGAGTAGATGTCCGCCGTCTATCCACCATGGCAGCAGGAGCACACGTGTGTACCACACACGTACCTCTAGCACGTGACATGAGTGAAAACAGCGAAACACAGGCAAAGAAATAAATATTCTTTCGACCATCACACAACTGATAGATTTCCTACAAGAAAGGCCATGATGACTGAACAAGTTGAACGTAACGTCAACAACACCGTCATTTCAGAGATTCTCGAGGCCAACCCTGAACTCGAAGGTATCGGTACCTACGAGTACGGTTGGAAAGATTCCGACGTAGCTGGTGCAACTGCTAAACGTGGCCTCGACGAAGATGTTGTACGCGACATCTCTGCAAAGAAGAACGAACCCGAATGGATGCTCAAAATGCGTCTTAAGGCACTCAAATTCTTCGAACGTAAACCCATGCCCACATGGGGTGCAGACCTATCAGAAATTGACTTCGACAACATCAAATACTTCGTGCGTTCTACCGAACGTCAAGCAGAAAGCTGGGAAGACCTCCCCGAAGATATTCGCAACACCTACGAAAAGCTCGGTATCCCCGAAGCAGAACGTGAACGCCTCGTTGCCGGTGTCGCAGCCCAGTACGAATCTGAGGTGGTCTACCACCAAATTCGTGAAGACCTCGAAAAACAAGGCGTTATCTTCGTCGACACCGACACTGCACTACGCGAACACGAAGACATCTTCCGCGAATACTTTGGCACCGTTATCCCCACCGGCGACAACAAATTTGCTGCGCTGAACACTGCTGTATGGTCTGGTGGATCTTTCGTCTACGTTCCTCCAGGAGTTCACGTCGAAATCCCTCTCCAGGCATACTTCAGAATTAACACTGAAAACATGGGACAGTTCGAACGTACCCTCATTATTGCTGATGAAGGCTCTTACGTTCACTACATTGAAGGCTGCACCGCACCCATCTACAAGTCTGACTCATTGCACTCAGCTGTCGTAGAAATCGTGGTTAAAAAGAATGCCCGTGTACGCTACACCACCATTCAAAACTGGTCCAATAACGTATACAACCTCGTCACCAAACGCACCATCTGCCATGAAGGCGCCACCATGGAATGGGTCGACGGTAACATCGGCTCTAAAGTCACTCAAAAATACCCCGCCGTATATATGGTTGGTGAACACGCTAAAGGCGAGACACTGTCCATCGCTTTTGCTGGTGAAGGACAACACCAAGACACTGGCTCCAAGATGGTGCATATTGCTCCAAATACCTCCTCTTCTATCATCTCTAAGTCCATCGCACGTAATGGCGGACGCTCTGCATACCGTGGCTTAGTGCAGGTTCGTGAAGGCGCAGCACACTCCAAATCAAACGTAGTCTGCGACGCGCTACTGGTTGACACCATCTCTCGTTCGGACACCTACCCCTATGTGGACGTACGAGAAGACGACGTCACCATGGGACACGAAGCAACCGTCTCACGCGTTTCCGAAGAACAATTGTTCTACCTCATGCAGCGAGGACTCAGCGAAGAAGAAGCAATGGCCATGATTGTTCGCGGATTCGTAGAACCTATCGCTCGTGAGCTCCCCATGGAATACGCTCTTGAACTCAATCGCCTTATCGAACTTCAAATGGAAGGATCTGTGGGCTAACGATGACAGCTAAAGAAACCATCACCCATAACTCTCCTGCAATCCCCGGAATGGACGATGAAGGAGAAAAGCTAGCGACTGAACACGCTCATGACGACACCCTACGTGTCGAAACAGCAAGCGTGGACTCTTCACGTGCAGGACGTAAAACCTCCTATCGTGTAGAAGATTTTCCCGCACTTACCGGACGTGAAGAAGACTGGCGCTTTACCCCTCTCAAACGTCTCAAAGGTTTGCACACCGACGCGCTCACTGGAACGCCAATTGCAGCCTCTATCGATGCACCAGAAGCAGTACTGGTTGAGACTGTTTCACGAGAAGACTCACGTATCGGTTCTGCCGGTATCCCCGAAGACCGTGTTGCAGCGAACGCATGGTCACACTTCTCAGAAGCAACCATCATCACCATCCCTCAGGAGACTGAGCTAGACCAGCGCATCAACGTAGAAATTCACGGCGAACACAGCGAACCTACCGCACAACACCTACTCATCGAGACGAAACCTTTCTCTCGTGCTGTGGTCGTACTACGTCATACTGGTTCTGCCGTATTGAGCCAGAACGTTGAGTTCGTCGTCGGTGATTCCTCCACCTTGACCGTTATCTCTCTTCAAGAATGGGACGATGATGCAGTTCACGCATCAGCACAATACGCCTCACTTGGACGTGACAGCAGATTCAAACACGTGAGCATTTCACTCGGCGGAGACCTCGTTCGTGTTACCCCTTCAACGAAATTCAGCGCACCCGGTGCCGAAACTGAAATGTACGGATTGTACTTTGTTGATGCCGGTCAGCACCTCGAATCACGACTCTTTGTCGATCACAGTGTTCCTCGCTGTAAATCCCGTGTGACCTATAAGGGTGCGCTTCAGGGACGTAACGCCCACTCCGTATGGGTTGGCGACGTCTTAATCGGTAAAGAAGCTGAAGGAACCGACACCTACGAGCTCAACCGTAACCTTCTTCTTGAAGACGGACCTCGTGCAGACTCTGTGCCAAACCTAGAAATTGAGACTGGTCTTATCGAAGGCGCCGGACACGCATCAACTACAGGTCAGCTCGATGAGCAGCACCTCTGGTACCTACAAGCTCGCGGTATCCCCGCAGACGAAGCTCGTCGCCTTGTCGTGCGTGGATTCTTGAACGAAATCATTCAGCAAGTACGTATCCCTGAGTTGGAAGAACAACTCATGCAAGCTCTTGAAGCAGAACTTGCAATCAGCAATAACTAACGGTTACGACGGTACAAAAGTTTTTAGGAGAACAATGTCTACTCTCGAAATTAAGGAACTCTACGTTTCTGTCATCCTTGACGATGAAAACTCTAAGCAGATTCTCAAAGGCGTTAACCTCACCATTAACTCCGGTGAAATCCACGCTATTATGGGCCCTAACGGTTCTGGCAAATCTACTTTGGCAGCAACTATCGCCGGTCACCCCAAATACCGTGTAGATTCCGGTGAGATTCTCCTCGACGGTGAAGACGTCACTGAAATGTCTGTTGATGAGCGTGCTCGTGCAGGTCTTTTCCTTGCTATGCAGTACCCTGTCGAAATCCCTGGTGTGACAATGTCTAACTTCTTGCGTTCGGCAAAGACTGCTATTGACGGTCAAGCACCAGCTCTACGCACTTGGACAAAAGATGTCAAAGACGCTATGGGCAAGCTCAAAATTGATGCAGACTTTATCTCTCGTAACGTCAATGAAGGCTTCTCTGGTGGCGAGAAAAAACGTCACGAGATTCTTCAGCTTGAACTGCTCAAACCAAAGTTTGCTGTTCTTGACGAAACTGACTCAGGTCTTGACGTTGACGCATTGAAGATTGTTTCTGAAGGCGTTAACCGTGCTCACCAAGATAACGATATGGGTGTTATGCTCATTACTCACTACACTCGTATCCTTCGTTACATCAAGCCTGAATTTGTTCACGTTTTTGTTGACGGACACATGGTAGATCAAGGCGGTCCTGAACTTGCAGACCGTCTAGAAGAAGAAGGCTACGTTTCCTACCTCGGTAAGTAACGAACGAAAGGGACCTACCCCATGGATGAGACAACCGCAGCTGGTCGTCCCTCACAAGAGGAGCTTGAAGAAGTCCTCAAAAATGTGATTGACCCAGAACTTGGCGTGAACATCGTTGACCTTGGCTTACTCTACGGTATGCGTTGGAATGACGAGGGCGTCCTTGTTCTTGACATGACACTCACAACAGCAGCATGCCCGCTACAAGACGTTATTGAAGAGCAGGTTAAACAAAACCTTGAACTCATCCTTGACGCTTGGCATGTGAACTGGGTGTGGATGCCACCGTGGGGTCCTGAACGTATTACTGAAGACGGACGCGATATGATGCGTGCTTTAGGGTTTAATATCTAATGACTTCATACATAGATTAGAAACCTATATGTGATTGCCTTGGTGCAAGAATGAAAAGTTATTCTTGCACCAAGGCAATCTGCTCTTAATAGCGTGTTCTATAGCTCTATTATCAAAGAACGTGTAGAAGACGAGGTGTTCTTGATAAGTCGTACTAGACTAAATAAATACGTTTACTTTAGGTGAAAGGTTTTTCCTTGATTACTGTTTCTGACCTCGAACTAAGAGCCGGAGCTCGCCTGCTCATGGAAGAGGTAAACTTCCGTATTGATAAAGGCGATAAAATTGGTCTAGTGGGACGTAACGGGGCCGGAAAAACCACCATGACTAAAGTCCTTGCAGGGATAACACTACCTGCCGGTGGCGATATAATACGTCAAGGAAAAATTGGTTACCTTCCTCAAGACCCAGCCATCGATGATATGTCTCAACTGGCAAAAGACCGTATTTTCTCTGCTCGTGGATTAGACGGAATATCACGTAAAATGCGCCAAGCGCAAGAAGAAATGGCCAGCGAAGACCCCGATATTTGTGCTCGTGGAATGCGCCGGTATGACCGTCTTGAAGCAGAATTCATCGCCGGTGGGGGATACGCCGCAGAATCAGAAGCTGCCTCAATTACTAACAATCTTGATTTACCTGAGCGTATTCTCAACCAGCCGTTGTCCACACTTTCTGGTGGGCAACGTCGACGTGTTGAACTAGCACGCATCCTATTTTCTGACGCAGATACGATGCTCCTTGACGAGCCAACCAACCACCTTGATGCTGATTCTGTGATGTGGCTTCGAGAATTTCTTAAAAACTTCCAAGGCGGATTATTGGTAATCAGCCACGATGTAGAGTTAATGGAACTGGTCGTCAACAAAGTGCTATACCTTGACGCAAACCGTTGCCTTGTTGATGTCTACAACATGAGCTGGAAGAACTATCTGAACCAACGTGAACAGGACGAAGCTCGTCGCAAACGTGAACGTGCCAACGCACAGAAAAAAGCTTCAACCTTGATGGAACAAGCACAAAAAATGCGCGCCAAGGCAACGAAAGCGGTTGCTGCTCAGCAAATGATGAAACGTGCCGAACGTCTAATGCGCAGCGTAGAAGAAGAACGGATCGTTGATAGAGTGGCAGCTATCCGATTCCCTTCACCAGCACGATGCGGTAAAACCCCCATTACGGCAGAAAGCCTCTCAAAATCCTACGGTTCTTTGGAAATCTTCACCGACGTAGATTTAGCAATTGACCGTGGCTCTCGTGTCGTGATTCTCGGATTCAACGGTGCCGGAAAAACTACGTTACTTCGTATGCTTGCGGGGGTTACCACTGCCGATACTGGTGAAGTGAACTACGGTCACGGCGCAAAAATTGGGTATTTTGCTCAGGAACATGAAGTCCTTGACCCAGAACGGTCCGTAGTGGAGAATATGCGTTCGGCTGCACCAGATCTTGACGACACCGAAGTCCGTACCATTCTTGGATCTTTCTTATTCTCTGGAGACGACGTCGATAAACCAGCGGGAGTACTCTCCGGTGGCGAAAAAACACGACTATCTCTTGCAACGTTAGTTGCTTCATCAGCAAATGTTTTACTACTCGATGAACCAACCAACAACCTTGACCCCGCATCACGTTCAGAGATTCTTAAAGCTCTAAAAACATATGAGGGAGCAATTGTCATGGTTTCACACGACGAAGGTGCTGTTCGAGCCCTCAACCCAGAGCGTGTATTACTATTACCAGACGGTGTCGAAGACCACTGGAACAAGTCATACGAAGATCTCATTGCTCTGGCATAAGAGACAATTACCACTCGAAAAAACCACTTAACGATATAAACACCCACACGATATATAGCATCAGTGCCACGGCGAGAAATTGCTCTCGTCGTGACCCTGACGCCCCAAGAATAGGTAACGCCATATTGCCAGATTTTTTCCAGAAAATGGATGAAATAGGAGCTTTGATAGTTAACGGCCATAATAGGTTAACTCCACGTCGAGTCAGCGCGTCTCCCAGAATATGAACGCTTGAACCCACACCAATCGCTAGAGGGAAAAACTCTATAGGTTGTGAAGAATAATAGGTAAAAGAAGCAACAGCGACAGCACCTAACCAGCCGCCTGGTGCACCAAAAGTTCGTAATGCTAAACCGCCAGCATACGCAACCAGAATAATAGATAACCAAGGAATTCCCCACCATAAATAGTGAGGGGAGCTCAAAGCCAGTGCCCAAAATATTCCTACTCCGATGAACGAATGAGTGCCTTGACGATGGCCTCCACTCAACCGCTGTACTACGGCACATATCCAACCGGATAAAGGAGGTATTGAACGGGCAATAGTTCCATTTCGATGGTCAATATCGGGGAGCATGCCTGCTCCTGCACACGCCAACGTTGTCACAAATATCGTAGGATGATCTGTAATCGGTACGACGCCATGATGAACTAACGCTAACCATGTTGCTGCAGCACTTAGAGAATGCGTATACCCCATCATCTTTATCTCACTCTCATCAAAGGCAAAGATAAAAGATAACATATTCTCTAATCAGAGCGCTATTTGGGGGAGCTATTGGTTGTCATACGCTTCTAATAAAGCATCCTCTTCTTCCTCATCACTGGGGCGAGCCCGTTTTTTCTGAATCCGAGGGCGAACAATAGACTTCATATGAGCCGGCATATCATCTGCCATCTCCATCTTACGAAGAACAACTTCTTCATCTTCTTCGCCAATATAATTTCCCTGATCATCATAAAACTGGCGATAATACTGCTCTAACTCTGCAGCCACCTGACGGTCAATCTCATCATTACGCACTTTCTGACGAGCTAACCAAATAAAGGCAATATAACTCATCGCCGCAAAAACGTACCACTGCACAGAATACGAAAGGTTAGGCCCCACATCTAGTTCGGGCTCTTTAAGCTTCTCAGGAGCAATAGCTGGGGCGGGGGACTCTGTTGCCAGAATCCCATAAGCTCCTTGAGCAATATCTAACCCCGTATGCTTTGCAGCCTCCTGCAAATTGATAGAAGGAATCTGACCAGCCGGAGAATCTTTACCCGTCGATAACTCGCCACGATGAACCCTGACCACAAGAGAAACCTCCCCCTGAGGAGCCACCGGAATATCGATATTTTCGGCTGCGGCGTCAAAAAGATCTGCTGGAATCCACCCGCGATCAACCAACACGACCGTTGAACTATCAGATACTCTAAAAGGCACTAACACCTCAAAACCGTTTAACCCCTCAAAAGGACGGTTACGCACAAGAAGCGTCTGCTCTGAAAGATACTCTCCACGAAGACTCACCGGATGCCACTGCTCAGATACCTGAAAATCATCAAAGATATGAGGTACCTCAGCCAAAGAGTGTGCAGGAGCATGATAATTATTTGTAATCAGAGAATTCTTATAATCTAAAGCTTCCTTACGGCCCATCTGCCATTGAGCAAGATAAAGGCACAACACCGAAAATAAGACACAAAAAATGAAACCAGCAATCCACTTACCAGAGAACAAAAACCTGTACACCATCACCACATGCTTTCAAAACCTATAACAGGGGGATTACGCTCGCTTCATCCTACGTGAGAGAACCTCATACTAGTCTACCGTGAAGCAAAACCCTCAACGAACGCTACAGCTCATCCTCTACCGAAAAAGGTAAAGTCTCCTTTAGAAAAGATCGAGAGCCAAGAAAATCCTCTAAAAATTGACGATGTGCAGAACACGCTAACCATACTTTGCGACGCTCAGGAGCATGAACTTTAGGGTTATTCCAGAGAAGTTTCCACTGCGCCAACTCCTGACAACCACGACGTGAACAACAAGGCATAGGAGCCTCGAACGGACTATCAGGAAGCTGACCCGACTCCGATAAAGCACCAAGAATATCCACTACGCGTCACGTCCTAAAGAATCTGACGAGGAAATAACCTCACCATCAATCACCCACACATCATCTGAACCATTCTCAAAAGTATCGTGTTCAGACGAATGCGTCACTGTATCTGCACCAAGAGCTAACCGCTGTTGTTCAGAAGGATCATACGGCGAAAAATCACTACCAGCACCACGATGATGACCGTTAGCAACAACTACAGCAAACCACGGCAAGAGAGCAGCACCCATAAAGAACACCACTGACACCCACCCATGCGTAAGTACCGCACCAATAATACAGACCACACGCAACGCCATCTTTATTGAATATAAACGCCAGCGTTGATCAACACTTTCCGAATGAGGACTAGGCGCTTGAGTAATGGAATACACTTCAGGCTCAGAAGAACCCACATACCCTAACTGCTCAACATCTTCTGCTGTCCAATATTTTTTTGACATCTCGCCTCCCTTCCTCAATTTCACAGAGCACTACGCACACACCAGTCTAGAACTTTATCCAGAGAACACAACAACTTTTATGACACTTAAACCAGCAAGTGCAACTAAGAATAGAATTCTCCACAAAAACCCACAATATCCTCGAAAAAGCTTTTACCAGCAAAAACAACTCCAGTAACCACAGCCCAAAAAGCGTAGTATTACCCACAAGACACTACGACCAACCACCAGAAAAGAACAACATGACAGAACAAACACCTAAAACCATCCTCGTCACAGGCGGAAACCGCGGTATAGGATACGCCATCGCACAAGCCTTCAAAAACCAAGGACACAACGTCTGCATCACCTACCGCAGCGGAGAAGCCCCGCAAGAATTCTTCAGCGTCAAAGCCGATGTACGAGACACCGAATCCATCAACGCCGCCTACGAACTCATCGAAAAAACCTACGGGCCAGTAGAAATGCTCATCGCGAACGCAGGTATCACCCGTGACACTCTCCTTATGCGCATGACCGAAGAAGATTTTACCGACGTCATCGACACCAATCTCACCGGAGCTTTCCGCGTCGTACAACGAGCCACCAAAGGAATGCTCAAACTGAAACGAGGACGTATTATCTTCATTTCCTCCGTCGTAGGACTCTACGGAAGTGCCGGACAAACAAACTACGCAGCCTCAAAATCTGCCCTTATCGGAATGGCACGCTCCATCACCCGAGAACTCGGCGCTCGCAACATCACCGCTAACGTTATCGCCCCAGGTTTTGTTAACACTGAGATGACTGCTGCTCTACCCGAAAAAGTTCAGCAACAATATCGAGACGCTATCCCCGCCAAAAAATTTGCTGAACCAGAAGATATCGCACACGTGGCAACATGGCTTGCCAGCGAACAAGCCCATTACATCAGCGGTGCAGTAATCCCCGTAGACGGCGGATTAGGCATGGGACACTAACAACGCTTTATCGAAAGGTACTAAGACGATGACAGAACTACAGCAAAAACACATTATTATTACGGGCTCTTCACGAGGAGTCGGCGCAGACACCGCAGAAATACTTGCCGGTCAAGGAGCACGGGTTGTTGTTAACTATCGCTCTAAAGCTCCAAGAGCGCAAAAAGTTGTACACGCAATTCATGAAGCAGGTGGCGAAGCCATCGCTATTGGTGCAGACATCACAATAGAAGCAGAAGCACAGAAACTCATCCATGATGCAGTTACAGAATACGGGCCCATTGACTACCTCATTCTTAACGCCTCAGGCGGTATGGAAAGTGGAATGCCAGAGGACTACGCTATGGTTCTCAACCGTGACTCACAACTACGTCTAGCCCGCTTAGCAGCTGAACATATGAACCCTGGCGCACGTATCGTCTTTGTGACCAGCCACCAAGCGCATTTTATTCGTGAAGTTTCTACCATGGCAGAATACCAGCCTGTGGCAGAATCAAAACGCGCAGGAGAGGACGCACTTCTCGCAGAGGTTCCAACACTCAACGAGCAAGGGATCTCTTTGGTTGTTGTTTCAGCCGATATGATTGAGGGAACTGTGACTGCAACCTTATTGAACCGGTTGCATCCAGGAGCGCTAGAGCAGCGTCGTGAAGAAGCCGGAAAACTATACACTGTTCATGAGTTTGCTCAGGAAATTGCGCGGATGGTGACAGAAGATGTCCCCAGCGGGCATATTGAATTAGTCGGCGGCGCACAAGGCTTTATCCAAGACTAAAAATTCCTAATATTGTGAGTCTCTTTCGGTAAGAACAACTCTTACCGAAAGAGACTTTTTAAAGACCCATAAAATGTAGTACGGCATCTAAACGCAAGAAATTGAGCTGAACATCAGATGCTAACTGAAGTGAAGGCTTAGCGCAGAAAGCTACACCTAAAGCAGCCTCTTCCAACATGAAAATATCGTTGGCTCCGTCTCCGATTGCAACAACATGAGATAGCGGAACGTTTTCTTCTGCAGCCCACTTTTGAAGATACAAACGTTTAGCCTCTGGTGTAACAACTTCACCTATGACTTTTCCGGTGAGTACCTGCTGAACAATATCTAACGTATTAGCGTGTGCGTAGTCGAGACCAATACGATGAGCCAAAGGGTGAAGAATATGGGTGAAACCACCAGAGACGGCCGCAATCTTATGACCTTTTGAGTGGAGAGCCTCGATAAGACGTAAAACTCCGGGCGAGAGCGTTAATTGATGTATGACATGTTCAATAGCTTGCTTGGGAACGCCTTCGAGCGCTTTCACTCTCTCCCTGAGCGACTCCTCAAACACAAGGTGCCCGTTCATTGCGCGCTCAGTGATTTCCTGAACGTGCTCTGCTTTGCCAGCGTGTCGTGCCAGCTCATCAATAACTTCTTCTCGAATAAGCGTTGAATCGACATCTAAAACTATGAGCTTTTTTGCTGGTGTATAGAGTTCTTCTTGGACGGCATGAATGCTTAACCTTGCAGTATTCGTCACCTGTTGGTTGAGTTCTTTTCGGAGTTCTTGTATCGAGCCGTCATATTGTGCACGGACCTGTACCATCTGGTAACCGGGGCCAGAGGCTTCTTGCAAATGGTGAATGGGGGAGAACACCTCTGATACTTGGTGGGAATCTACCGATAAAGAGGGTATAGCTGAAACGGTCTGAGAGAGGTGGGTATGTTGTTGCGAGAAGAACTCTGGTTCGGTGCATAAGGAAGTTATACGTACGGCAATGCTCATAAGAGTTAGTGTACTCAGCTTGATGAGTGAGAGAGCGTAACTATGGCCATATAACAGAAGTATTGTTCGTTGAATGTCCAAAGAGAGTGTTGAGAACCGTTAGAGTTAAAGATATGAGCGCAGTTCTTGATTTTGTACAGGTAGATGTTGTCCGTCAGCAAAAGAATCTTTTGCACCATGTTAATTGGACGGTTAACGAGGGAGAGAAATGGATTGTCCTTGGTCCGAACGGGGCAGGAAAATCTACTCTTCTTGCTATTGCTGGTGCACGTTTGCACCCAACAAGTGGGATGGTCGATATTCTTGATGAGATTCTTGGTGCCGTAGATGTCTTTGACTTGCGTCCGCGTATTGGTATTTCTTCCTCCTTACTTGCTGCGACTATTCCAGATGAGGAGAAAGTACTCGACGTCGTATTAACGGCAGCATATGCAGTCTCTGGTCGTTGGAACGAAGAATACGATGCGTTAGATGACACACGTGCAGAAGAATTGCTACGTGATTGGGGTATCGCGGATTTGGCGCAACGTCGTTTCGGGACCCTATCTGAAGGCGAAAAGAAACGTACGTTGATTGCTCGAGCATTGATGACAGACCCAGAACTTCTTCTCTTAGATGAGCCTGGTGCTGGTATGGATATTGCTGGACGTGAAGATTTAGTGCAACGCCTACATCATCTAACACAAGACCCATATGCTCCAGCGACTGTTTTGGTCACTCATCATCTTGAGGAGATTCCCGCTGGTTTTACCCATGCTCTCTTGCTCCGTGAAGGTGAAGTTATCGCCTCTGGCGATATTGCTACAACCATTACGGCTGAGAACTTGAAAAAAACGTATGGTATGGATTTTGAATTGACCATTAACGCTCAAGGGCGTTATTCTGCTTTCGCAAAAAACTCTTAATGCACAGTTTAAGCTGTCATGTATAGTGTTCTAAATCAAAGAAAGAACCTTTTTCATCATGGGTAGAAAAAAGCAGCTTTCTGAGCAAGATATTTATGAGCGAAAACAGCGAGTATTCTCTTGCGCAAATGTTCTTCCGATCGCTGAGATGAGCGTTGAACACCGAGAATACTTTCACGCATTGACTGATGTTCATTTGCGGAAGCTGGCAGAACCTCAATGGGGTATCTATATTGCAGAATCATCAAAGGTTATTCGCCGATCAGTTGCTGCAGGGCACCATATCGTAGCTATGGTCATGAGCGAAAAATGGGCGGATGATCTTCTCGATGTGATTATTTCTCACCCCGAGGCTGTTTGCTACGTCGGCAGCGAAGACGAACTAGAGGCAATCGTCGGCTTCCATCTACATCGTGGTGCTCTTGCCGCGGTACGCCGCCCTGAGCCGTTGAGCATTGATTCTTTGGTTTCTGGTGCTCATCGTGTGGCAATTTTAGAAGATATTGTGGACCATACGAATGTTGGTGCTATTTTTCGTTCGGCTGCAGCCTTATCAGTAGATGCGGTTCTAGTGACTCCTCGATGTGCTGATCCACTGTACCGTCGTTCTATTCGTGTTTCGATGGGAACGGTATTTCAAGTTCCGTGGGGTCGTCTTCAGTCATGGCCTGAAGATCTTGATGTGCTTCATTCATTAGGTTTTCGTAGTGCAGCGTTTGCTTTGTCTCAAGATTCTTTATCTCTTTCGGAATTGTCTGCACGTGATGATAAAAAGCTTGCACTGATTTTTGGTTCTGAAGGTCATGGGCTGGCGTCTAGAACTTTGGCTGCGGCCCAAGATACCGTGATGATTCCAATGGCAGGTCAGGTTGATTCTCTCAATGTTGCAGCCGCTAGTGCCGTAGCATTTTGGGAGACACGCTATCAAAAGTGACGTATTTCTTGGCGTTGGTACGCCATCTGTGTCTCAGAAGTGCTATTGTTGTTAGCTGGTTGTAAAACTACTGAAACATTCGTTTCAGTGACTGATCATAGTTTCTGGCAAAATCCAGAAGCACTAAAGAAAGTATAATTATGAAGGCTGAAATTCACCCAGACTACAATCCCGTTATTTTCCGCGACCTTGCATCTGGCAAGAGCTTCCTTACCAAGTCAACCATGACTTCTGCGAAAACTGAGAAATGGGAAGACGGCAACGAATATCCTGTTGTTGAGGTTGAAATTTCCTCTGAATCCCACCCGTTCTACACTGGTAAACAGCGTATTATGGACTCCGCTGGTCGTGTTGAGCGCTTCAACGCACGCTTCAAGAACTTCGGTAAATCCGCATAAGTTTAGATTGAGAAATCAGAATCACACCTCACACAGGTTTTTGTCACCTGTTGTGGGGTGTTTTTCTATATTCGGTAGCTACAATGAAAGTGAACGACTCTGTTTTCTATCGTCGTATCACACCGAAGAACACTCACACCTAGGAGAACACTCATATGGCAGAACCCTCACCGGAGACAGCCCCACAGAAAAAAAGCAAAAAAGGAAAAATCACATTGGGTGTTTTACTCACCCTCTTGCTGATTCTCGGTATTGCCGGCTGCTCCTATGTCGCTTCCATCAGCTCCGCATGGAATAACGGCACTCAGAAGTTTAGCGAAGAACAGGTATTTCCCGGCGACGACGGTGCTGTCAATGAAGAAACTCTCAAAGAGTTCAAGAAAAATTACGAAGCTGCGCAGACTAAGGTAACTGAGTCTGAAGAAGGCAAACACGAGGAATCTTCTGATCAAGAGAAGACAGAAGGTACGAAGGACAAAGACGAGGAACAATCTAAAGATTCTCACAAATCGGAAGATGCTCAAAAGAAGCACGATTCAGATACCTCAAATACTCGTGCATCACGCGATAAAGGGAAAATCGTTAATTCACAAGGTATTAATAACGTCACAGAACATGATTCTGATGGCGATGGTATCCCAAACTCCGTTGAGGGTGGTGCTGTCACTCCTCGTCCCGCAGCAACGGGAGCAAAAAATATTTTGCTCCTAGGTAGCGACTCTCGTGCCGGAACAGCAGAATCAATCCATGTGAGTGGACAGCGAGCTGACACCATTATGATTCTTCACGTTCCCGGTGGTGGAGCTGACCCTTACCTGATCTCCATTATGCGTGATACATGGGTTAACATTCCCGGATACGGTGCAGCAAAAATTAACGCTGCCCTGAACTACGGCGGTGTCGGACTACAAATTGCAACACTCGAACAGCTCCTTGGCGTGCGTATCGACCACGTTGCTGAGATTGACTTTTCTGGTTTCAAAAGCCTGACTGACGCGCTCGGAGGTGTAACTGTACAGGTTCCTTTCAGCTTTACTGCTGATTCTTATAGCTTCACTGCAGGACCTAACCATATGAATGGTAACCAAGCTCTTGCTTTCGTCCGTCAACGTTACGCCTTTAGCGACGGTGACTACCAACGTGTACGTAACCAACGTGCATTTATGCGCGGTTTGCTCCAAACAATTACTTCTAAGGGAGCTTTCACCAGCGCAACAGAGCTTCGCTCCGTGATTGATTCTATTGCTCCTTATGTAACGGTAGATAGCGGGTTGAGCGCATCTGCGCTCTTCTCCATGGGAGCACCCTATATCTCCTCTGGTGGTACTCGGATGCATATGCTCACCCTTCCTAACGCGGGAACGGGCTGGTCTGTTGATGGGCAATCTATCGTAGTGCTTGATAGCAACGCTACAGCTGCACTCTCACAAGCATTACGTTCTCACACGATGGGCTCATATACAGCGGTATACGGTGAAGACTAAAACTGCATAAGAACTCGATGAAAAAATGAGTCAGTAAGGCGGATACGAGACTTCTCGTATTCGCCTTACCTATTTACTCGACAAAAATAGAGGGGGTCTTCTTCCACACGCACAGTGGAAGAAGACCCCTCAAAAGTCTATTGAGGAGCAATAATTACTTTTCGTGTTCTTCTACATCATCTTCATCGTAATGTTCATAGCTTTCATCATCTTCGGGTGTTCTTCCCATAAAAAGACCAAGAAGTGCCAAAGAGAAACCTAAGACAATGCTAATCAGTCCAAGCATCGGATAAGAGAAGACAAGAACTACCCCAAAGAGTAACACTGCTGCACCAACGATTCCCATCAAAATGGATACTCGTCGGTTGGGGTTTAGATCAGCCAACGTATCGTGTTCTTCTACCGATTCTTCATCTGAATGATGGCGAGAAGAACTGAACGGGCTCACAAAGCCAGAACGTTTTTTCCGTTGAGGAGTCTGAGCGTCAATTTCACCTTGAGTCGGCACATAAACCGTTGTGACTTCGTAGTCATCAGCTGGGTCTAAGAGCTCTGGAACGTTGTTGGGCAACTCTTCGTACCATTCTGATGGTAAATCTTCTGCACGAACAGCCTGTACGGTTAGTGATAGTTCAAAAGAATTTCCACGAATCGTTCCCCACGCACTGGTGAGCTTATTTTTTTCAAATGCATAGCGAATGACCGGTGCTAATTGTTCAGACATCTGAGTGCTCAGACGCCCTACTTTTTTACGGTCATGGAATACTTCTACGGAGTCAATAAAGTTACCGTCACCTTGGCGTAGACGGTTTGCTTCAAGCGTGAGAATGACACGTCCTTCACCGCTCGGTGGAAGAATTGAATGAAGATATTCTGCATGGTTTTTCTCGTCAAGAACCTTCATTGAAGGGCCTTGAGGTAGAAGAGTAGCTTGCGTGGGCGCATTATTGAGCGGGAACAAAGATCCTGGTGCACTCAGCGAAAGAATGCCTGAGCTTTCAATCATGTTGTGCCCAGATTTTCTCCGTGCAACCGCGGAAAGCTGTAGATGTGCTACTGCATCATACCCAGAGGCGATAACGCGAGTAATGGGATTCCAATAGGATTTAGAATCTTGAGGATGTAAACGGCCGATTTTGAGTTCATCAACGTAAACAGCGATACTTCCCGGTTCATAGGGGTTATCTGGCTCTGGTACTAGACGGGCTTGCCCGTTCCACACTCGTTCACGGTCCATCTGGAGCTCTTCAAAGACCTGAAGAATCTCGGCATCGTAGAAGTCATGAGTAATGACTTCAACTGTTCCACGATCACCCAGTGCATAATCGGTCAAAGTGTTGCTCCTTTATCCTACAGTTTTACTCACCTAATAGCTTCTCATGAATTGCCGGTTTAGCACTAACAATTTAGTGCTAAACCGGTAACAAGTTTTTCAGATGAGAGTATTTACACAGACTCTGCGTTGAATTGCTGTGCTTTGAGTGCACGTTGGCTTTGGTCGAGATGCTCTAGAACCAAACGACGTAATGCACCCGGCGCTTCGTGATTATCGTCAAGCCACTGTTGTGCCCCTAAAATAACAGGGTTTTGCTCAATCTTTTGGTCAGTGTGGAAATTGACCGGAGGGAACAACCCCGAGACAACGCGTGTCGCCATGCCAATGGAACGGGTTGTCCATACTTCGTTGAGGGAGCTAAAGTACCGCTGAACCAATGACGGACATAAGCGATATCCTCCATGCTGGAATCCACGTGCTGTTGCTGTGAGAATATCGTTCGATACATCTGTTTGGGTCAGAACACGTTCAAAAGCTGCCAATTTAGCATCTTGATCAGGTAAGGAAGCTTGAGCCTGCGCATAGCTACGTTCGGAGATGGAACCGGGCAACTGCTGTTGTTGCTGTTGAAGTTCTTCTACGCTGGTGAGCCCATGAACGCTTAAAGCGATGAGAGCATTCCACCCTAACGTGGAGTTAAGTTTTAGCCCTTGAATCTCGGTGGAGAGGGTGGGTTCTTCAGAGCTAGCATAACGAGCAATATGGCGTACGAGGGATTCTCCGTTGAGACTGTGGGTGCTTGCTTCTAAGAAAGCGCGAGTAATGATTAGCTGCTCATCACTTCCCTCCGGCGCCTGATGCAAGGCTGTTTTAAGAGAATCTGTGAACTGATTCCATAGCTGTTTTCGGAGAGCCGGTTGTGCATAACTTGAAATAGCAAGGTTTGTTTGAGCTAAGAGGTTTGAAAGAATCACTGAGACTGGTTCTGAGCCGAGTGACTTTTCGACTGCTGTTAAAAACTTTTCAACTTCAAGGGATCCGTCTCTGACTTGATTCCACAGGCTGCTCCAGATAATGCCTCGTGTGAGAGGATCTGCAATAGTGTGTACATGTGATAGTGCAAGTTCTCGACCGTTTTCCTCGCTAATGACAGTTTTAGCGTAGGTCAAATCGCCACTATTGAGTACCAAAAGATCTGCTTGCGCGACGTGTGCTCTTTCTTCCTCATTGAGTGGCAATTCCATGTCTTCAACGGGGCCAGCTGGAATAGAACATTCGATAAGGCTCGTTGAGATAAGCTGATTCTCCTGAAGCTGGAATGTTTCTAGGAGCAGGTGGTGGGGCCTGCCGAGCTCTGAAGGGACATCCTCTGGTAGAACCTGCGAGAGCGTGAGTGATTTAAACTCTTGTTGCTGAGTATAGTGACGTTCCACGATGAGGGTGCTTAACCCACTCGTCTGTAACCATGCTTGCGCCCATGTGTAAACGTCTTCGGTAGAGCATTCATCGAGTACTTTAAGAAAATCGTTGAGGGTGGTGTTTGAACCTGCGTGACGTTGGAAATAAAGACGTGATGCGGCGATAAAGGTGTCAAATCCAACGTAGGAAACGAGTTGTTTGAGTGCTGAGGAACCCTTTGCATAGGTAATTCCATCAAAGTTTTGTTTTGCAGCTTCAAGGTTTTGGATATCTGCCACAATGGGGTGGGTCGTTGGAAGCTGGTCTTGAGTATATGCCCATGCTTTACGTTGGTTAGCGAAGGAGACCCAAGCGTTATTAAAGCCTGCCGCCTCATGTGCTCCAAGAGTGCCCATATATTCTGCAAATGATTCTTTGAGCCATAGGTCGTTCCACCATTTCATGGTGACGAGGTCTCCGAACCACATATGAGACATTTCGTGGCAGATAACGTTTGCCCGTGCCTCATATTGGGCTTCTGTCGCTCCAGATTCAAAAATATAGGATTCGGTGAAGGTCACAAGCCCAGGGTTTTCCATGGCACCAAGGTTGTACTCGGGTACGAATGCTTGCTGGTATTGGGGGTAGGGGTATGGGGTGTCAAAGAGCGTCTGGAAGAAATCTAGTCCTGCTTTAGTGATGGTAAAGATATTGTCGTAATCAAAATATTCTTTCAGAGAGTGACGGCAATAAGCCACTAGCTCGAATGATGAATCTGAGGCTTCTGTGTGTGGGGTGTAGTGGTCATATGCGGCAAAATACTCGCCTGCAAGGATTGCCGTAATGTAGGTTGAGATTCTTTCGGTGGGTGCAAAAACTCGTTTGGTGATGTTTTCGTCTGTGGGGTCTGGTATTTCTTCTATGAGTGGGGTGTTCGATGAAACAACCCAATCTTTAGGGGCTGTAATACGGAAGTTGAAGATTGCTTTGAGGTCGGGCTGCTCAAAGTTGGGGAAGACTCTACGGCAATCTGCTGGTTCGTATTGGGTATAGAGGTAGATTTTTCCGTCTTTGGGGTCGAGATAACGATGTAGTCCTTCGCCCGAGCGTGAGAAGAATGAGCGCCCATGAATGGTGAGGATATTTTCTGCGCGTAATCCGGTGAGTACAATGCGTGAACCTATAACACAGTCATTAATGTTGAGTGTTTTTCCGTTGAGTTTAACGCTTTCAACGCTGTGGTGGATGTAGTCGATAAAGGTTTCGGCATTTTCTGTTGCTGTGAAACGGACTGTTGTTACTACGGGGTAGGAGTCGAATGTTGTGTCTTTGGCGTAGGTAAGGTCGATGAGCACATCGTAGCTGTCGACGGTGAGTAGTTCTGCTCTGGCGCTGGCTTCTTCTTGAGTTAGGTTTTCATTCATCACAGTTTTAATGTATCGGATAGATGGGACTGATGAGGAGTTTTTAGGTGAAGTAAAAAATTTATTCTCTTAAATATGCTCTTGACTAGGTGTTTTTCTGTAAATATGGTTACCGCTAGCATGTATGTGACGAGTATCGCTGTAAAAAATGCTGTTTCGAGTTGCAACCCGGTTTCGGGTCGTGTAGATTATTACCTGTTGTCGAGAGATGTTACGAAAAGTCAACATCACTATGTCACCTGCGCGGGTGGCGGAATAGGCAGACGCGCTAGCTTGAGGTGCTAGTCCTCGTATTAGAGGGTGGGGGTTCAAGTCCCCCTCCGCGCACAACAAATTTGAATCCCCCTACGGTTATCGTAGGGGGATTCAATGCATTTAAAAGCACTATAAACATCAGGGGAGGGGTAACCTATATCTAATAGCTACCCGCTCAAGATATATTCACGTGACTACCGTCTAGGGTTTTTGCATTGTGACCTCTTCTTGGTCACCATCAGGTGTTGTGACAGTGTAATGCAAGGTTCCATCTTGAGAGTATCGGAAAGTTTTTGTCAGTTCACGTGAGGTTTGAGAAGACTCTGTATCTTTCTCTACTGCTGTCTGCGATACCCATGTGTAGTCACCTGCTGTCTGAGGGGCCTCAAAGCTACCTTTCCAATACAAAGTGTGTGCTCCATCTTCTTCATGAACCCAATGGATGCTAATAGTGTTGTCATGAACAAGAGCTTCTAACCATACGCCATCAGTTTTGGGGTTTCTCTGGCTCCACGTGCCCGTCAAATTTGGGGTTTGAGTATTTGTGTTCTGCCTTGTTGGTGCATTAGAGCTGTTCACTGTTGTGTTGGTTGACTGGTCGGGACTCTCTGATTTTTGAGAAGAACTGCTGCATGCGCACACGCTGCAGGTCAGAAGAATTACAGCAAGAGATACTGACAGATGTTTCATATTTCCTCACATATTATTTAGGGGCACCTAAGTTAATAAGGATAATTGCTTAGAAGAAGAAAAACAGTTAATTACTGTAGATTAAAGAAAACCCTGTTGGTGCCTCATCAAGGTGAGGTACCAACAGGGTTTTTCTGGATATGAAGGAATTTTAGAGTACCAGCGATAGAGCGAAGACCCAGAGGCACGTCCATGCTAAGAGCACGACACTGTATTTAAATGCTGCAGAAGTAATCTTTGACTCTTCACCAGATAGTCCTACAGAGGCGGCTGCAATAGCAATGGATTGCGGGGAAACAATTTTAGCCATCACGCCACCTGTAGTATTTGACGCAACGAGAAGGGTGGGGCTTGTTCCAATCTGTTGTGCAGTGGTTGCCTGTAATGCGGCAAAGAGGGTGTTGTTATTAACGACAGATCCCGTTACGAATACACCAATCCAGCCAATAATAGGGGAGAGCAACGGGAAGATAGATCCTGCTGCAGCAACTGCTAGAGCGATAGAGGAGCTAAGGCCTCCAAAATTCATGACATTTGCTACCGCCATAACGAGGCAAATCATCACAATAGGCTTCCATAGCTGTTTAACCGTTCCTTGGAGCTCTTGGAGAGCGGCGCCGATGGTGATATTTGAGGTAACAATGGTTAGTAACGCTGCAATAAAAATAGCGGTTCCTGAAGCGGAAAGGATGCCCCAACTAAAGATTGCCGACATCGGTTTGGGTTCTGCAACAATAGGGGCTACTTGGAGAATACCCTGGTGCAGATAGGGCATAGAGAACTTAATGGTTGTGAAGTCTAATGGCCCGCCGACAGCCCAAAGAGCTTTCATAAAAGGTGTAGACCAGAGCAGAATCATTCCAGAGAGAATGCAGAAAGGGCTCCATGCTTTTGCTACTTCTACAGCTGTAAATGTTGGGGCATTTTCTGACGTAATTTCTGGTGCCCCAGATTCTCGGTAGATATGCGCAGGTTGCCAACGGCGCATCACAAGGGCGAGGATTACGAGTCCAATAAGGGGCGGAATGATATCTGCTAGCTCTGGCCCTAGCGTCCAAAGCATAAGTGCCTGTAACCCTGAGACTACAAAACCGATAATGAGTGCAATGAGCCCAGTTTCTTTGACTGCTCGGATTCCGTCTTGAACAAAGACGAGAATGAGCGGAATAAGTGCGGTCGTGAGCTGAATCGTGAGAATCATTTCGATACTTAACGCAGATAGCTCGACGGATCCTTGTTTTGCTCCGACGATAACAGGAATACCGATGGCTCCATATGCTCCGTAAGCAGCATTTGAAATAAGAGCATAGACAGAAGCTTTAATAGCATCGAATCCTAATGTTACGAGAAGTGCAGCGCAGATTGCGATGGGGATGCCAAAGCCTGCGGCACCTTCAAGAAACCCTCCAAAACAGAATGCGATGAGGAGGACTTGGATACGTTGGTCAGCTGATACGGCGGAGATAGAATCTTGAATAATTTTGAAGTTTCCAGCTCTGACTGCAATGCGGTAGAGCCAGACCGCCATGAGAACAATCCATCCAATAGGCCATAGTCCACCGAGTGCACCATATGTTAGTGCAGATAAGGATGCTGTCCACGGCATGTGGAAGACAGCGACAGCGATGATTAAGGCGCTGGCGAGAGAAATACTTGCTGCTTTGATACCAGTGAGTTTGAAGACCGTTAGTCCCAGAAGAAAGATGATAATTGGTAGTGCTGCGATAACGGCTGAGAGCGCACTTGAGCTGAGTGGGTCATAAATCTGTTGCCACATGCGGCGTTCCTTTCGGGTGAAGCAAGGGGCATCTTTATGTGTTGTGAAAGGGAATATATGGTGTGTGGTTAGATGCCATATTTGAAGTTATCACTGTTGTTTTATCTTTCACTAGTGAAATGTTTGGATGTTTTCGGCGGTTGAGTCCACCATAAAATTGTTGTTTTGATTGGTTTTAGTTGATTTTCTGCACCAGTTTTGACTATTAGTGTCTTAGACTCTAAGAAGAATATTGTGACGAATGGTACAAATAGTGCCGAGTAATAATCGTTCACAATGCTGGATGTGGCGATTCTGTCATATTTACTAAAGGTTTTGTAATATTTTTTTCATGATAGAAAATGTGACCAATGCCAAAAAGTAACCTTTAAGCGTTGTTTTTTAGCGGGTTTTTGAAGCGGTTGTCAACTATTTGCCCGCTAATCATCAAACAAAAACCCAAAAATCCAACATAAACCCTCATCTTTTCGTGCCATACTTGTTATGCCATGTCCCAGCTCATCAAAATTGAAAGGAAAGCCATCATGGCTTCACACTCACACAAGAGAACCAAGCTTGGCGTTATTGGTGCAGGCGGAGTAGGCTCCGCCGTCGCTTATGCGGCAACATTACGCGGTACCGCAGACGAAATCGCCATCTACGACATTGCCGGAGAGCGAGCAACCGCCGAAGGGCTCGATATCGCTCACGGAAGCATGTTCGCCTCCGAAGCAATCGTCTATGGCGGTGACGATATTGAAGTGCTACGAGACTGCGACCTCATCATCGTGACAGCTGGAGCGAGACAAAAACCAGGGCAACCACGCCTAGAACTAGCTGAAGCTAACGTAAAAATCTTTGAAGCAATGCTTCCCAAAGTCATGGAAGTAGCACCCGAAACAATGCTCATGATCGTCACCAACCCCTGCGACGTTCTAGCTGTTGTTGCACAAAAAATTACCGGACTACCCACTAGCCGTTGCTTTGCCTCCGGAACTACCCTAGATTCTTCTCGCCTACGTTGGCTCATCGCAAATAAAGCTGGTGTGGCTATCAAATCTGTTCACGTGAACATTATCGGCGAACACGGTGACTCAGAATTTCCAGTATGGTCAAGCGCTAACATCGGATTTGTCCCCCTTGACGAATGGACCACCAACGGCGAGCGCGTCTTCACCGATGAGGTCAAAACTGCTCTTGGTGAGGAAGCGATGAAAGCCGCATACCGTGTTATTGAAGGTAAAGGCTCCACTAACTACGCCATCGGCATTTCTGCCGCTCGTATTGCAGAAGCCATTTTGCAAGGAGAACAAGCTGTCCTGCCTGTAGCTACTCAGCTGAAGGGATACTATGGCATTAATAGTGAAGCCGCTGTCTCCTTACCATCGGTACTTTCCTATAACGGGGTAGAACGAGTGCTTGAAATGCCACTTAACGATGAAGAACTGCAAAAACTCAAGAACTCTGCTGACGCTATTAGCGCTTCTCTCGCTTCTTTGGGGTACTAAGCCTCAGCATTACCAAGTAAACGGTGGTAGAGCAAAAATTGTTCTACCACCGTTTATTTTCTTTAAACAGCGGGTAAATCAGTTTTTAAATGGGAAGGCAAGCTTGTGTATTTGAGTACGTTATCTCACGTTCTTAGAACTTTTCTTCCCAAATAGTACCGTGCAGCTACATTTCACGATAACGTTCTATATATGAGTAACGACCCTCGCGCTGCACTGTCAGTTTTTACCAGTGCTCTTGAAGAGCATCTTACCGCCATCGTTAACCGACGCGGTGAACATGACCCTGCAATTGATAACGCCTATGTGGCTATTGCTAATGCCTTTGAGCGTTATGAAGAAGTCCTCTTTGACACCTACGAGGAAGTAACACCTCTTGAGGTATACATCGAAGATGATGATGACGACTACGAAGACTTTGACGAAGAAGAGATCGATTACGAAGACGAAAGCTAACTATTCTTTCAATCCGTAAAATATTGTTAAACTCGACACAGCGACCCATCATAGGGTCGCTGTGTCGAATTTAAACCGCTAGAGTCTGTTAAGTGGAATGGATTCAAGCAATAATCCTTGGTTTAGTTCAAGGTCTTACAGAGTTTCTACCGGTTTCTTCATCCGGTCATATTAGATTTGTTAGCCAGCTTTTACCAGATACTTCTGACCCTGGTGCAGCATTTACCGCTATCACCCAGTTAGGCACAGAATCTGCGGTACTAGTATTCTTCTGGCGTGACATCGTACGCATTATCAGTAAATGGTTTGGTTCTCTACGAGGAACTGTCGATAAAAAAGATCCAGATGCACGCATGGGCTGGTTTATCATTATCGGTTCACTCCCTATCGGTCTTTTAGGTTTAGGGCTCGAAAAATACATCGACACCACCTTTAGGTCCTTATGGATTACCGCTACCATGCTTATCGTTTTTGGCGTATTCATCGCTATTGCTGACCGTATCGGCAAAGAACAACGAACGCTCGATAAACTTAACGTCAAACACGGTATCATCTATGGTTTCGCTCAAGCGCTCGCGCTGATTCCGGGAGTGTCACGTTCTGGCGGAACCATCACCGCAGGTCTGTTAATGGGATACACTCGTGAAGCAGCTGCTCGATACTCATTCCTTCTTGCTATCCCCGCAGTATTCGCTTCAGGCCTATACAAGCTCTACGGTAGCCTTTCGGAAGGCTTCAACGGATACTATGGTTTTGGTTCGACGATGGTCGCAACATTGGTTGCATTTGTGGTCGGATACCTCATTATTGGTTGGTTCCTCAAATACGTATCACATAACAGTTACACCATCTTTGTCTGGTACCGTATTGCCATTGGTGTAACACTATATGTCCTTTTAGGCTTCGGCGTACTATCAGCGCATGCCTAAACACTTTGAGAAACTACTTTCCCAACCATAATATTGCGTGAAATATCACGAAAGACTGTACCCGCTTACCTCATCTAGAGGTAAGCGGGTATTCTTTGAACTACAACACACAACGAAAGGACATCTGATGAGAGCGTGGGAATATGCATCGGTTCCGACACTGCCCGGACAAGCTCCACAACCTACTATCTTTGACAGTTCAACAGGTCAAAAAACAGTCACTAAAACTCCTCAGAACTCTGCAAGCTTGTATGTCTGCGGTATTACGCCCTACGATGCAACCCATATGGGGCACGCTTCTACCTATGTTGCTTTTGACGTGCTACACCGTGCATGGCTCGATGCAAAAATTCCAGTAACATACGTCCAAAACGTCACCGACGTTGACGACCCGTTACTAGAAAGAGCTGAAGCTACCGGAGTGAACTGGGAAGACCTCGCCCAAGAACAAATTGAACTGTTCAGAAGCGATATGCAAGCACTTAACATCATTGCACCTAACCACTATATTGGCGCCGTAGAATCTATTCCTTGGGTCGTTGAAGCTGTTACAGAACTACTCTCAAAAAATATTGCCTATACGGTGCCAGGGTACACCGACGAAAACGGCACAACTCACCCTGACGGTGACATTTACTTCGATATCAAAGCAGCAGAACACTACGCACCAGCAGATCCCGCACACTGGAAACTCGGAGATATTAGCAGACTCACCAGAGAACAGATGCTCAATATCTTCGGAGAACGCGGGGGAGACCCTCAACGCCCAGGTAAACGAGACGAATTAGATCCTCTACTGTGGCGTGTTCACCGCGAAGGCGAACCTGCTTGGGACGGCGATACCCTAGGGAAAGGGCGCCCCGGATGGCATATTGAATGTACCACCATCGCACAAAAATTCCTCCCTGCGCCCTTTACTGTTCAAGGTGGCGGATCTGACCTCCAATTCCCACACCACGATATGGGAGCAGGCCATGCTTATACCCTCAACAATAAGCCCATGGCTCACCACTATGTGCACACCGGAATGGTCGGACTAGACGGTGAAAAAATGAGTAAATCCCTCGGAAATCTCGTACTCGTCTCTACCCTCAGAAAAGAAGGCACTAACCCTAACGTTATCCGCCTTGCTATCATGAGTAACCATTATCGTAGCGACTGGTTCTGGACTGAAGACCTCCTCGAAAATGCGCAGCAACGCTATGAGCTCTATCAACAAGCTCTCAAATGTGCGCTACCTGAGGAGACTGACGAAGAAGCCCAAAGACTTATACAAGATGTGAGAGAACTCCTTGCCGATGATCTCAACACACCACAGGCCCTTGCCTGCATCGACCAATGGGCACATAACATCTGCCACAACGGTGGAAGCGGAGGAAACCTTGTCCGAGACCTTCTTAACGCACGTTTAGGCATCCGTTACTAAAAACCTACTCTTCACGGCGGCGAAGATATTGCTCTAATTCAGCAGCAATATCTTCGCCACTGAACTGCACAAGATTCTCCGACTGCGACTCTAACTCACGCACATAAGCAGCGAGCTCTGGGTCTTCCTCCAATAACGCCTCTGCACCGTCTTCCCACGCCTGCACCTCCTGAAGAATACGACCGTGCGGAACCTGAATATCCAAAATAGATTCCACCGTCTGTAAAAGCGCAAAAGTCGCCTTAGGATGAGGAGGCAAACCCGCATAATGAGGGATAGACACCCAACAACTCACATCCGTCATAGGATAAGACTCAGCCATCAACGCAAGAACACCAACAATCCCCGTCGGACCAGAATAAGACTGCACCTGCACACCTTCAAAGGCTCGCAACTTAGAAGTATAACTACTCACTGAAACAGGAAAAGGGCGAGTATGGGGAATCTCTTCCAAAAGACTGCCCAAGAACAACAAATGATCAACAGAAAGTTGTTGCGCATACTGCAATAACGCCGTTGCAAAACTACGCCACTGAACATTCGGTTCAGGCCCAGAAACCACTAACAACTGAAGATTTTCACGAACCTGCAACGCCACACAACGAAGCTCTGGCCAAATAATTTTTCCAGTACCATCAGCAGAAGACTCCAAACGAGGACGAGACTCCGTAAAACTATAAAAAGATTCTGTATTAAATCCAGCAATAGGCTCTGCCGGAAAAACTCGCATCAAATAGTCAATAACCTCTGTCGCCGCAGAACCAGCATCGTTCCAGCCCTCAAAAGCACATAACATCACCGTGCATGGTTGCTGATCAGCTTCCGAAAGAGAATAAATATTATGAGGAAAATTTTTGGCAGTAGACACAAACAATATTCTACGCCCATTATCTTCCACGACTCACACCAACGCCACGTGAGATATCACCGCATACACTAGAGTGAGAAAAGGCCTAGCACACCACCATGAGGACGAGGACAAACACCTTGAGAAGACCTTCAGAACTCAACATCGCAACACTCTTCGGTATCCCCATCTACCTTCGAATATCATGGTTCATCTTCATGGCAATAACCATCTTTGGATACGCCACTTACCTCACCCAAAAAACAACCTACATCACAAACTGGACTGCAGCACTAACCACTTCTACAATACTGGCGTTACTTATCGCCCTCGGGGTGCTTATCCACGAATTAGCACATGCTCTTACCGCGCACCTTTTCAAGCTCAAAGTTCACTACATCTCCATGACCCTATGGGGTGGAATCACAAGAAGCGACCAAGGCCGCCCTCTTAGTTCTATCCTCATATCCCTTGCCGGACCAACTATCAATATCCTGTACGCCCTACTCCTTGGACTACTAGAACCCCTCACAACAGAGCACAATATCAGACTAGGAATACTACTAGCGAGCCATATTAACCTCCTCATCGCTCTTTTCAACCTCATTCCTGTATACCCACTCGACGGAGCACACGCTCTAGAAGCGTTCATCACTCTTACCAGCAAAAAACGATCCACCGGAATTTTTTACACCGCCCTCATCGGATTACTTCTTTTACCGTTAGTCATACTCTTTTTGGTGACCTCAGAAAATATCACCTCACCCATATATCTGCTGGTGACAGCATTCTTAAGTATCACCCTTTGGAAAAATTCATACCCAGCACTACAACGTATCGTGACTCAAAAAAATAGAAACTACCCCATCAGCGCAGCAAAACTGTCACGAAAAACCATCCGCATTTCACCAGAAACACCTATTCAAGAGTTCCTGAGCACCTGGAACCACCATGATGTACCCATCTACCAAGAACACGACACCATCTACTGGGTAGACCCTGCAGTCCTCACCTCCGTCGAACAGACCGGCCCCAACGACGACCAGCTACTTCAAAACCTTCTCAACAAGCCTCTCAAAACTATCTCGCATCCAAGCGCACCCGAATACATACCCTATACAGCCTTACACCTAGACTTACGCGAACACTTTTACGAATACCATCGAAAACAACAGGTACCAGAATCCATACATGCCAGCGAACAACCTATTGCGTGGATGACAACAACACCACAAAAACAACAAAGAATCTTGTTCTATCAAGACTTCATCTAAAAACACCGCTAAATGTTAGGTCAGCCTCATTGAACAACAACATGCAACACCTCAGCCTAGTATCTGAGAGAATAAATAAAGAACACTAACCTAACAGCAGCTCATGAGCCTTATATACCTCAAGGAGAACAACTCCCTATGACCGATCATGCCCCCACTGGAAGCAACAACCGTCGTGGACCTTTCCGACCCGGAGAACGCGTACAGCTCACTGACGAACGCGGAAAGATTACTACCATCACCCTAGAAACTAACGGGGCATACCACTCTCATCACGGTTTCTTCGCTCACGAAGAACTCATCGGAAAAACCGAAGGAACCGTTATCGAAAACTCCTCGGGGCTAAAAATTCAAGCATTCCGACCACTCTACCGAGATTTTGTCCTCTCCATGCCCCGCGGGGCAGCCGTAGTGTACCCCAAAGATGCTGGACAAATCGTTACTATGGCTGATATCTTCCCCGGCGCTCGCGTTATCGAAGCAGGTGTAGGCTCTGGTGCGCTTTCTATCGCCCTTCTACGAGCTATCGGCGATTACGGACACCTCCGCTCTTTTGAACGTCGAGAAGAATTTGCAGAAATCGCACGAGGAAATGTTGAAACCATGTTTGGTGGACCGCATCCGGCGTGGGACATTACTCTCGGTGACCTTGCTGAAACTCTCGGCGACGTTGAAGAACCTGGAAGCGTAGATCGCGCTGTTCTTGATATGTTAGCTCCTTGGGAATGCCTTGACGCAGTAGCACAAGCACTAACACCAGGCGGTGTTATCATCTGCTACGTAGCAACCGTAACGCAGCTTTCTCGAGTTGCTGAAGCTCTCCGTGCAGATGGCCGATTTACTGAGCCTGAATCGCATGAGACTATGGTTCGTGGATGGCACGTTGAAGGTCTGGCTGTTCGCCCTGATCACCGTATGGTGGCACATACTGGGTTCCTCATCACTGCTCGTCGCCTTGCTGATGGCGCAGAACGACTTGCTCCGAAACGTCGCGCTTCAAAAACAGATTTCTCAGAAGAAGACCTTAACGCATGGACTCCTGCAGCTCTAGGCGAGCGCAACGTTTCTGACCGAAAATTACGCAGGGCAGCACGAGATGCACAAAATCTTGCTGAAAAATCTGCACAATCAACAACCCATACACCATAAACCTGATTCGATAGGGGGCGCACCCTCATCTATCGTTAGAGACCTATCCGCAGAATCTGGTACGAATCATGACTGACTCAACGAACAAAACTGTTTCATCCCAAGACTACGAGAGAGTGCTACGTCAGCTCAGTGTGTCAACAGACAGCCGGCGTAACCTTGACCGGCAGCTTCGAGAAGCCGGAGAACGAAACCAAAAACTTGTTTTCGCGCTTGGTAAAACTAAAGCTGAAATCGAACGGTTACGTTTGAGCCTCTCCCAAGAAGTCTCCCCACCGCTGAACTCTGCTATCGTTTTAGCTGTCAGCTTAGGGCGGATGACCTATGACGACCTTGCACAGGGCGTTACACCGGCAGAAGCAGAAGAATACGTTGATGTTATGCTTTCTGGGCGGCGAGTGCGCATCACCTGCTCACCATTATTAGACATTACAACGCTTGCCCCAGGTATGACAGTCCTGCTCAATGATCAGACTCAAGCGGTTATCAGTCTCGGTTACGAAAACTATGGTGAAGTTGTTACTTTACGTGAGGTTCTTGATAATGAGCGTGTGCTCATTGACTTTGGACAACAAACAAAGACTGTTGCCCGAGTCAGTGGTGCATTAGAAATACAAGAACTTTCAGTGGGGGATAACCTCACCTACGACGCACGTATCGGGATGGTGCTAGGGAAAGTTCCCCGCCTAGAAGCACAACAACTCGTCCTTGAAGAAGTCCCCGACATCACCTATGAGCATATTGGTGGACTCAACACCCAAATCGAACAAATCAAAGATGCTGTTGAGCTTCCCTTCCTGTACCCCGATATTTTCCGCCAATACCAGCTATCACCACCACACGGTATTTTGCTGTATGGTCCTCCCGGTAACGGAAAAACTCTTATCGCTAAAGCCGTTGCAAATTCCCTTGCAAAAAGGGCGGCAACCCTACACCCTCACGAATCAAAGACCGGATACTTCCTTAACATCAAAGGCCCAGAACTTCTCGACAAATACGTTGGC
This sequence comes from Rothia sp. CCM 9419, assembly GCF_048512815.1. Lineage (NCBI taxonomy): Bacteria > Bacillati > Actinomycetota > Actinomycetes > Micrococcales > Micrococcaceae > Rothia > Rothia sp. CCM 9419. The sequence continues at coordinate 262,071 of NZ_JBLXXY010000002.1, forward strand.
GAAACGGAACGGCAAATCCGTGATATTTTCACCGCTGCCCGTGAAAAAGCAGAAGAAGGAAACCCCGTTGTCGTCTTCTTCGACGAGATGGAATCACTTTTTAGAACACGTGGTACCGGTCGTTCCTCCGACGTTGAGACAACCATCGTTCCTCAGCTACTCACCGAAATTGACGGTGTTGAACGGCTCGATAACGTGATCGTCATCGGAGCAACCAATCGTGAGGACATGATTGACCCAGCAGTGCTACGACCTGGACGCCTTGACATCAAAATAAGAATTGACCGTCCCGACATACACGGAGCACGAGAAATTTTTAGCCTCTATATTACAGAGGACCTTCCTCTTGGAGCGACTGACCAACAAGGCGCACAAAACACTAGCGAAATGGTACAACACCTCATCAACGTTGCACTAGAGCAGCTTTTTGAAGATTCCACACATAACAGATACTTACACATCACCTTAGACAACGGCCATACCCTATGGCTCAAACGAGGAGATTTCCTCTCCGGCGCAGTTATCCGCAATATTGTTGATACCGCAAAAAACTATGCTATTAAAGATGAACTACGAGATGGTACCCGCGGCATCACACAAGAACATATCATCCGAGCTATCACCACAGAATTTGGTGGGCATCGGGAGATGCCCCCGTTGTCAGAGATTGAACAAGTATTAGCTCAACAACATATCCGAGAAAAAATCATCTCTATCGAACCTGCACACTAAACCACCGCAACTCTCCACCGAACATCATGGAGCGTTAGCATCAGCATTGTCTCAAAGGAGCCTATTGTGAGCGTACAACGCATTATCGGAGCAGAAACCGAATACGGGATTATTGCCCCTACACACCCTCACGCCAACCCGACAATGCTTTCTGCCGAAGTAGTTGATACCTATAACAAACTATTCCGCCGAGAACTTTCTGCACAAAATAGCTCAACAATATGGGAATACGACTCTGAAACACCCCTACAAGATGCTTACGGAAACACTCAAGAAGAACAACACGCCCACCCTAGCCAACTCACTCACCAAAGCGCTGTACTCACCAGCGAAGATATCGCTGCAGAAGCACTCTTAGAATCCGGCATATATGCAGAACGACTCGACCCCGACGCAGTCACCATGAACGCTATTTTGCCTAATGGTGCTCGCCTCTATGTCGATCATGCACACCCCGAGTATTCATCACCGGAAACATCATCACCACGAGACGCCGTACTATGGGACGCTGCTGGAGACTACCTCGCTGCACGAACCATTCAAACCCTCGAAGAAACAGCAGAAGAGACAAAACTTCCCAAGCTGCAACTTTACAAAAACAACACTGACTCTAAAGGGCAATCCTACGGTTCGCACGAAAACTATTTGGTTCGACGAGATATAGACTTTGACGAACTATCCGAGGCTCTTCTACCATTCTTTGCAACACGACAGATTATGACTGGTGCTGGGCGTGTTGGCATCGGCACAACTTCTGAAAAACCTGGCTATCAAATCTCCCAGCGAGCTGACTTCTTTGAACGGACTATCGGCTTAGAAACAACGATTCGTCGCCCGATGATTAACACTCGCGACGAACCACACGCAGATTCGGATAAATATCGACGTTTACACGTCATCATCGGAGACGCCAACCTCTCTCATTATTCGAACCTTCTCAAATTTGGTACTACTTCTTTAGTGTTGAACTTGATTGAGAATCATCAAGCCCCTCAAATAGCATTAGCTGACCCCGTCAAAGCAATGCACACCGTCAGCCACGATCTAACCTTGAAACAGCAATTACCGTTAACGAACGGCATATCCCTAACAGCTATAGAGATTCAACGACTGTATCTTGAAGCTGCACAAAAATATGAACAAAACCCAGATTCGCACACACAAGAAATCTTAGAACTGTGGGACAAAACCCTCACTCTCTTAGAAACTGACCTATTCGCTTTAGCTGACACTCTCGATTGGGTCGCAAAATACCAGCTCATACATCAATATGTTCAAAAAGGTGTTAACTGGGATAACCCCAAATTACAAGCTATCGATCTTCAATACGCAGATATCCGCCCACATAAAGGCCTGTACCATAAGCTTGTTCAGCTAGGCAGAATGAAAACGCTATTTACACCAGAACAGATTGCTTTTGCCAGCCACTACCCACCAGAAGACACCCGCGCCTATCTACGAGGCACGATGATTCGTCGATGGCCAGAAGAAATACTCAGCGCCAACTGGGACACCATAGTAGCAAGAAGCCCCTGGGATACTGTTGTTCACCGGTTGAGATTAGATGAACCTAAGGCATACACTAAAAAGAGCGTCGAACATCTACTAAACGTCGATAATGCGAGCACCCTAATTGACCAACTTAACCACGAAGGAGAATAACATTGGAACGCCAACGCATACAAGCGCAGCAACAACAAAACCTTGTAGAAGAAACCCCCATCAACATCGCGTCTCAGAGTGCTGCGATTAACCAAGACCTCATTGTAGAAACAGATGACCTCCTAGCAGAAATTGATGGTCTTCTCGAAGAAAACGCTGAAGACTTCGTCAAAGGATTCGTCCAAAAAGGTGGAGAATAAACACCCCACAACCCCTAAAATCTTGGTGATTTCAACGAACTGAGAACACCATCATCGACAGAATAGAACTATGCAAAAACGAATCTTCGGAATAGAAACCGAGTACGGAATCACCTACGTACCTGACGAATTAGGCCCCATCGGCCCAGAAGAAGCCTCAAGAATACTTTTCAAACCTGTTGTAGATACTTGGCGCTCTACAAATGTCTTTCTTCCGAATGGTTCAAGGCTCTATCTTGATGTAGGATCTCACCCCGAATACGCTACCGCCGAATGCGCAACAATCACAGATTTGATTGCCCAAGATAAAGCAGGCGAGGTCCTCTTCGCTGACCTCGTCAATCAAGCACAAGACACCCTAGAAGCAGAAGACCATCACGGCAGAATTTACTTATTCAAAAATAACGTTGATTCTGCGGGAAACTCTTTTGGCTCACACGAGAACTACTTACTTGAACGAAAAGTAGAGTTCGCAAAACTTACAACAAGTCTTATCCCTTTTCTGATTACTCGACAAATCATTGCCGGCGCCGGAAAAGTACACCCGCAAGGAGTACCAGAATGGGGCCCATGCTCTCTAGGGAAAGCCGGAGAACCTAGCTATTCTTTCTCACAACGAGCAGACTACATTTGGGAAGGCGCCTCTACTGCAACGACTCGCGCTCGCCCGCTGATTAACACTCGCGATGAGCCGCATGCTGATGCAACGTTGTATCGCCGTATGCACGTGATTAATGGTGACTCAAATATGTCGGAGACAACGTCACTTCTTAAGATTGGCTCTACCGATATTGTTCTTCGCATGTTAGAAGACCATTATCCTCTTCGTGATTTTGAAATTTCTGATACAGCAACTGCTCTACGTGTTGTGTCACATGACTTGACTGGTCGAGCGCAATTCCCGTTACGTGATGGTTCTTTCTGCTGTGCGTTAGATATGCAACGTCACTATCTTGATTCTGCACGAAATTATATTGAACACCATGGTGCTCACCACGAGCATGTTCCGTATGTCCTGGACTTATGGGAGCGTACTCTTCAAGCCATTGAAACGGGGGAGTACAGCAGTATTGATACAGAGATTGATTGGGCTATCAAGAAAAAACTTCTTGATTCTTATATCCTTCGAGGTGCTAGCGGGTATAGCGACCCACGTATTGTGCAGCTTGACTTCGCGTACCACGATATTGACCCCGATCGTGGGGTATTCAATGTTTTGACGCGTGCAGGACGAGCGAAACGATTCCTTGATACAGAGAGTATTCAACGGGCTACCATGATTCCTCCAGAAACTCGCGCTAAAATTCGTGGTGAGTTTATTCGTGCTTCTCGTGCAGCAGGGGAGCCGTTTACCGTGGATTGGGTACACTTACGCCTGAATAATAAGCCTCAATTTAATATTGTGTGCCAGGATCCGTTTGAGACCTCTAACCCTGAGGTACAGGCTCTTTTAGAAACTTTGCGTCATAATAGTGCTCAACAATGGACTCCGCCTTTTGTCTAGAGACTGTTACAGTTTTAGTGAAGGTGTCGTTACTTCAACGAGCGATAGATTGTATAACCAACAGAAAGTCATATCTCGTGCCTAAGAAAATTGCATTAACTACCACTGGAATCATCCTATCTTTAGCATTGTCTGCTTGTTCAGGTGGTAGCGCTAACAACCTAGATAAGGTGTCTTACGATCTCAAAGATGCAACAGCTGCTCCGTCAGTTTCTTTTGCGACTCCTTTTAGCGTAGGAAAAACTGAAACTCACCTTATTTCCGAAGGCAATGGAGATTCTGTAAAAGACGGTGACACACTGCTTATACAAGCAACAATTTTTGATGGTAAAGAAGCTAAAGAACTCGGCACAACGTATGAGTCAAAACCATTGATGATTTTGGTAGGCGAGAAACTCAAAGAGAATGCCCCAGAACTATATTCTATGCTGACAGAGCACAAAGTCGGTTCTTCCTTCTCGTACTCAACGAACATGGTGAGTCCTGAAGCAGGAGAGTCCCCCTCAGCTGCTCCGGCTGATTCGCCAACTAATGTCGAAGTTTATACCGTAGTGCAGAAGCTTCTTCCAGAAGCAACTGGAACTGCTCTGGACCACAAAGACTGGAATAAAGCTTTAGAATCCTTTGAGATTGCAGATAGTGGTGCTGGCGTCATCAAACTTAAAGATGATCGTGGAGATGCACCGAAAGAGCTCGTGACTCAGAACCTGATTGAAGGATCAGGACGCACCGTTGAGAGCACCGATCAAGTATACGTAAAGTATGAGGGAGTCCGTTGGGAAGACGGAAAATCTTTTGACGGTAACTATAACGGTGACCCTTTGGACATCTCTTTAGGCGGCGTTATTAAAGGATGGAAAGAAGGACTATCCGGTCATAAAGTTGGTTCTCGCGTACTTTTAGTAATCCCTTCTGATCTGGCCTATGGAGAGAACCCAGCAAATGGTGCTCCTAGCGGTGCCCTTGTTTTTGTGGTTGATATTCTTGGTGCTATGCCCACACCAGAAGCTGTTATTGCTCAGCAGAAGGCCGCTGAAGAAGCTCAGAAAAAGGCTGAAGAGTCAAAGAATAAAGAAGAATCTAAGGGCGACGAAAAAACGGATACTGAGACTCCACACGAGGAACCGAAACCTGAAGAGCCAAAAGCCGATGAAGGGGCTCCAGCAGAGAATCAACCTGCTCAGGAAGCTCCCGCACCTGAAGAGTCACCGGCTCAATAAAAGTTTTGATTAATACTTAAGGAGAAGAATTATTATGTCTTTCGGCAAACGAGAACTTGACCGCACAAAACCTGAAATCGATTTCCCCACCAACGGTGCACCAGAAGAGCTTGTCATCATCGACCAGATTGTGGGCACAGGGCCAGAAGTTGAAGCAGGAAACGCTATTTCTTGTCACTATGTGGGCGTTGCCTTCTCTACAGGTGAAGAATTTGACGCTTCATGGAACCGTGGTGCTCCACTAGAATTCCGTGTTGGTATCGGACAAGTCATTCAGGGCTGGGATCAAGGGCTGCTTGGCATGCGTGTTGGTGGCCGACGTCGTCTAGAAATTCCTTCTGACCTTGCATATGGTGAACGCGGTGCTGGTGCTGCTATCGCGCCAGGAGAGTCCCTCATCTTTGTTGTAGATCTTTTGGACGTTCGTAAGTAATTTTAAAAGGCTTCATCTGGAGTGACTGCACTCAAGATGAAGCCTTTTAAAAAACCTTGAGGAAACTCCACGGTGTTTTAGGCAGTGTTTTTACACTTTTAGCTGTAAATGGTTTATATACTATGAAATATGCCTTGGTGGTTTTGGATAGTTTTATGGAGTGTCTTAGTTCTGGTATCAGTTCTTTGGCTGGCATTTCACGCCTATCGGATGATTCTCAAAGGAGCCTCGGCTTTTGAAGAGTTCTTACGGTTGAGCGATAACTGCGCTAAAACCTGGGAGGAATCTGCTGCTACTGCTACTCGTTTAGTGAAACGTACATCTCCTCCGGCTATTTTTACGCCGGTATCTGAGAGCTACGCTTCTTATGAACAAGGTAAGAAACAGCGTCAACAAGAACGAATCTCGCGTAGAATACAGAAACGAGATATACTCGGTCAGCCACAACGCGTTGGCGACCTCCGTCGAAACACACGAAAGGGTGCTGATTCCCATGGGTAGACTATTTGACAGCCCTGTACACCTCATTATCTTACTGATTGTTATTCTTTTAGTTTTCGGTGCTCCTAAGCTCCCTGGAATGGCGCGTAGCCTTGGCCAGTCGATGCGCATCTTCAAGTCAGAAGTTGAGAGCATGAAGAAAGACTCTAAGAAGGAGACAACTCCTACTGCTTCTTCTGAAGATGAGGTCGTAAGAGGCGAAGTGATTGATAACAAGCCTTCAAACACCGAATCTGAGACAAAATAAAGAAATCCGTTTTAACTGAGTGGACCCGTACCCCTTTACTCTGTATTGAGGGTACGGGTTTACATGGTTATGATGACATAAGTTTTTAGGGTAAAAATGGCACGGGAACATAGTCGTAAGAATAATCCTCAAGCAAATATGGAATTGAAGGAGCATATCCGCGAATTCAAAAACCGAGTCATCAAATCTGCGGTTGCTACCTTATTGACGACTATCGCTGGATTCTTCCTGTACATGCCCTTTATTGAAGCAATCTCTGTTCCTATACAGGAGCTACAAAAAGAAGGCCGTTTAGCTTCTTTGAACTATGACACCATTCAATCGGGCTTTGGTCTGTTGGTGTCAGTGTCTTTGTACATTGGTATTGCTCTTGCCTCACCTGTGTGGCTGTACCAGCTTTGGGCTTTTATTACCCCAGCTCTTTATAAAAAAGAACGTCGCTATGCTTTAGGCTTTATCTTTACTGCTGTCCCAATGTTTATTTTGGGTCTTATCGTTGCTTGGTACAGTTTCCCTGGTGTGGTCACTGCTTTTACCTCCTTCACTCCAAGTAACGGCACAAACGTCATGACAGCAGAAATATACATATCCTTCCTCGTGAAGTTTATGCTTTCTTTTGCATTAGCTTTTGTGACTCCTGTCATTCTCGTGGGTCTTAACTTCATTGGTCTTCTATCAGGCAAGACCGTCCTCAAATCTTGGCGCTGGGTCGTCATCTTCATCGCAACGATTTCTGCAGCTACAGCACCAGGCAACGACGTTGCTACCATGTTCTACCTTGCTGCTCCCTTGATAGTTTTCTTCTTTATCGCAATTCTTATCTGCCTATGGTCAGATAAACGTCGAGCTAAGAAACAAGCAAAGCTGGCACAAGGGCTCAACGACGAAGAACTCAACAGAGCAACAAGCGCCGAAGAACTTGAACGTTTAGGGCGTGAAGAACCTACCAAACAAGAATAAAAGCATAATCTTTAAATAAAAGAGGGGTGAGCGATAATCGTTCACCCCTCTTTGTTTCAGATGCGATAGTGTATAGAAAATACCACTGATTGCACCCAGACAGGCTGTTACGTTGTAGAAAAATTTTGCGCCATCCTACGACGTCACCAGAAAAATGATGGAGAAGATGATGGATCATCGCAGTTTTGACCTTCTAGAAGACTTTGCACATACCTTAAACTTTCCGCTAGATGGTTTTCAACGTGAAGCATGTATCGCAATTGAGCAGAATAAAAATGTTTTAGTGGCAGCTCCTACTGGTGCCGGTAAAACTCTCGTTGGTGAATTCGCTATACATCGGGCACTGAGCGAGGGGAAAAAAGCTTTTTATACGGCTCCTATTAAAGCCCTCAGCAATCAGAAATATCATGATTTGGTAAAAATCTATGGTGAGGAGGCTATCGGCTTACTTACCGGAGATACCTCTATTAATTCTGAAGCCCAAGTTGTTGTCATGACAACTGAGGTCCTTCGAAATATGTTGTACGACGATTCTTCCACCTTAGAAGAACTTGGCTACGTGGTGATGGACGAAGTGCATTACTTGGCTGACCGTTCTCGTGGTGCTGTGTGGGAAGAAGTGATTATTAATCTTCCTGAAGATATTCTTTTGGTGTCTTTATCAGCAACGATTTCAAATGCCGAAGAATTCGGAGACTGGTTAGATACTGTCCGCGGTGAGACACAAATTATTGTCTCTGAACATCGTCCGGTTCCTCTTCTGCAACATATGATGGTCGGCGGAGAACTTTTTGATCTTTTTGCTGATGAGAAAGACCCTCGTCTTGCAAAATATCGTTCTGCACAAGAAATTTCCAAAGGGTACGTTATTAACCCGAGACTGCGCCAACTTAAAACTTCTTCTCGAAATAGTGGTTATGGGCGTGGACGTCACGGCTATAAATCTGGGTATTCTCGCCGTTCTTCACATGTGGCGTTGGGGCGGGTTCCTCGCTATCAAATACTCCAGAACCTAGATAAGAACGCTCTTCTTCCGGCTATTTATTTTATCTTTTCTCGTAATGGTTGTGATGACGCGGTCAAGCACTGTATTGCACGAGATGTACGTCTTACAACAGACCGAGAACAACATAAAATTCTAGAGTACGTGACTGAAGCTACACGTCATCTTGATACTCTCGATCTTCAAGCTTTAGATTTTTATAGCTGGAAGGATGGTCTTCTGCGAGGAATCGCTGCCCATCATGCCGGACTGTTGCCACTGTATAAAGATGTTGTGGAAAAACTTTTTTCACAAGGTCTGCTTAAAGTTGTTTTTGCGACAGAGACTCTTGCCCTCGGCATCAATATGCCGGCACGTTCTGTGATTCTCGAAAAGTTAACGAAATTCAATGGGGAAAACCACGTAGATATTACTCCCGGACAATACACACAGCTGACGGGGCGTGCTGGACGTCGAGGAATTGATATTGAAGGGCATGCTGTTGTGGTATGGAAACGTGGTTTAGATCCTGATCACGTTGCATCGCTTGCTTCAAAGAGAACGTATCCTTTAGATTCTTCCTTTAGCCCTACCTACAATATGAGTGCTAATCTAGTAGCACGATTTGGTACATATGAGACAAAGAAGACTCTTGAATCCTCCTTTGCTCAATTTCAGGCCGATAAGTCTGTGGTGGGGGTAGCTCAGCGTGTACGTAAAAATGAGCGTGCTTTAGCGGGCTATCAGAAATCATTATCCTGTGAACGCGGTGATTACTTTGAATATGCACAATTAGTGCGTGCTGTGAGTGCGGAGAAGAAAAATCTTGAGAAGAGACGTCGTAGCTATATAAAATCTGTTGCTCTTGAGTCTTTAAAATCTTTGCGTTCTGGAGATGTTATTGAGTTGCCCGGTGGTCGTTATCGTGGTTATGCAACGGTTCTTCAATGTCAAGATGGCAGAGATGGCGTTCCTGAAATTGACGTTATTAATGAGAAAGCTCAGCATAGAGTTCTACCGGGTTCTAAGATTGAGAGTCCCCTTGAGCCTATTTCTTATGTGAAGATTCCGCGTAAGGTACGGGGTCGAAGTGTCAAAGAACGCCAAGATATTGCATCTCGTATGAGAACTGCTTTGTATGAGGGGCGTCCTCCTCGTCGGGACGTTACTTTGTCAGGAGATGGTTTTCCTTCTTCTGACAAGCTAGAAGAATTACGTCAACAAGTGCGGGAACATCCTTGTCATGAGTGCCCTGAACGGGAAGAGCACGCTCGCTGGGAAGAACGTTGGCGTAAACTTGATGCTACGACTCAAACTCTTCGTCACCAGATTGATACCCGGACTAATACTATTGCTAAGGTTTTTGAACGCATCACGAAACTGCTTGAAGAGTATGGATATATGTATCATGACGGGCATGATTATTATTTGACAGAAGCCGGAGAGAATTTGCGCCGTTTACATGGTGAACGGGAGTTTTTGCTGTCTCTCTGTTTAGAAGATGGTTTCTTGGACGGGTTAGACTCGGCGGCGACTGCTTCTGTCATATCGGCAGTGGTCTATCATTCGAAGAGTGGAGAATACTCGCCGTTAGAGAAATATCCGAGACGCTCTATCGAGTTATCTTTGCAGAAAGTCTATTCTCATTGGGAACGTCTGAGCTCCTCCGAACGCCGTTCTCGGCTGCCGGTAACGTCAGCACCTGATTTTGGATTTGTATGGTCTACTTATCAGTGGGCTAGAGGTAAATCTTTATCTCAAGTTCTTGAGCACGCTGATATGTCGGCAGGAGATTTTGTGCGTTGGATGCGTCAGATCATTGATGTCCTGAACCAGATTTCTTATGTTAGCGTTTCAGATGCTCAGCTTCGTACTCAGTGTGAGGCTGCTATTCGTTTGATTCGTCGTGGTGTTGTTATGACTGAAGTGGAAGGACTGTAACTAAGGTGTCTTCTTCTCTACTTTTATTTCGTTCTGGTTTAGTTCATACCCCTGTTGATCCTGAAGCAACGGCTGTTCTGATTGATGGTTCGAGTGTCGAATGGTTGGGGTCGGAGGCTGGTGCCTGTTCTCTTTATGATGATCGGATGCAATGCATAGATATGGGCGGACGTCTTCTGTGTGCTGCCTTTAGTTTAGGGACGGTACGAGTTTCGAGTATTGTTGAAGCTCAATTGTTAACGGATCGTTTATTGGAACATGGGTATGGGGGAGTCACCTATGTTGTTCCTGCCGATATTTTTAGTGAAGTGACTTCCCTGTTATCTGGTGTTGGGGTACGTAGCTATCTTTACTGTGAAGTTAATTCTTTAGCTGAGATTGATTCTCTGCCTAGGGGAGTTGACCGCATTTCTCTTTCTGTCACCTGCTCAGAGTTTTGGGAGGTTCTCGAGCGTGCATCTTCGAGAAACTATCACCTTTCAGTACAAGTTGAAGGGGAATATGATTTTCAGCGTTTCTTGAGCTATTTAGAAACGCAAGAATATCTAGGTTTTCGTTCAGTGCGCTGTGACGGTGTTAGCTCCCTGAGCCAAGAGTCTATGATGCAATGTGTACAACACAAAGTTGCTTTAGGATTTACCAGTGATATTGATAAAGAAGTCCATCAGTCGTTATCTGCGGCAATCTCTTTAGGCGTTGTTACTTTCTGCGGTTCTGATCCACAGTCTTCTACGCCTAAAAACTTGGGGTGGAATCTAATTCATCAAATCATCGAGCGCAACACGCCTGAGACCTCTGTAACATCACGTGGTGCATTTCATGCTCTAACGCGTGCGGTGTACCGTAGCTTGGGGGAGTCCTCAAGCCTTTATGGACAACTTGTGCCTTCATCTCCAGCAGACTGCGCTATGTGGAATATTGCCTCTCTTGAATCAACCCAGACCCAAGGAATAGCGCAAAGCTGGAGTACGGATCCTCGTTCCCGAGTACCTTCTTTGCCTCATCTTGAAGCAGAGGATTTACCGGTTTTGTCGTCACTGTATATTGATGGTCAGCTTATACTAAGTAAATCGTCTGCAAAATCATGGTCTAGGCTCACCTAAAACTACCAGAAGACAGGTAAGAGAACTTATATACTGGTATCTGAATTTTTCAAAGCGCTCTTTCAAAGCGCACAAGGAGTAATGGCTAATGCGTGTATTGACGGTGATTCCTACATACAACGAAAAAGATAACCTTCCTGTTGTTGTGAGGGAACTTCGTGCAGCAGTTCCAACCTGCCATATTTTAGTGGTGGATGATAATAGTCCTGATGGTACTGGTGAACTGGCTGACGAGATTGCTGCCGAAGACTCTCATGTCCATGTACTACACCGCGCCGTTAAAGATGGTTTAGGTGGAGCATATATTGCGGGTTTTAAATGGGGTTTGAATGAAGGATATGACGTCCTCGTTGAAATGGATGCAGATGGTTCCCACCGCCCAGAACAGTTGCCTTTGCTCCTAGAGGCTATTGAAAATGGTGCGGACTTAGCTATTGGATCGCGTTATGTTCCTGGTGGAAAAACAAAAAATTGGCCGATGCATCGTCAGATTTTGTCCCGTGGCGCAAATCTTTATACCAAAATTATTTTAGGTACAAAGATCAACGATATTACTGCTGGTTACCGCGCATTCCGTCGCGATGCGATCGAACATCTGTTGCTTACTGATACGGATTCTAAAGGCTATGTTTTTCAGGTGGATCTTGCGTGGCGGGCAGAAAGCGCCGGACTTAAAATTGTTGAAGTTCCTATCACCTTCGTTGAACGTGCTATTGGCACCTCAAAAATGGACAGTTCCATCATCCTTGACTCAATGACTAAAGTGACAGGCTGGGGACTAACTTCTCGCTACAAGAAAGCTAAAGAGCTAGTTAGCTCTTTGCGAGGTAAATAAGATTTTATTCTAGATACCAATAGGGTGTGGTTGCCATAAATATGGCAACCACACCCTATTGATGTTAAAAATGTTGGGGTGTTTCTTCACAAATCTGTGAAGAAACACCCCAACATTTTGGGTATGTGCGCTTTCTAAGAAAGCGAGTGGCGCTGTCTGTAATAGTCGATACGTTGTTGGAGAGTATCTTCTAGCTCTTCAATGCTGCGACGTTCTAGAAGCATATCCCAGTGTGTACGTACTGGTTTTTCTTGGGATTCTTCTTGGTCGCCTTCGCCGTTGACGAGGTATGCTTCGTCACCAGATTTTGCAGTCCAAGTTTGGGGGATATCGGCTTCTTGGGCAAAGGTCACAAAAACTCGTTCACCTTTTTCTGTTCGATATTCAACTCGCTGTCGAGGAGCTGGCTCAACGCCGGCCTCAGTTTCCATCGACTGCGAACCAAGACGCATACCACGTAGGCTGCGATCGCTCATTTAATATCCTCCAAGTGTGTTGGCTAAACCTCTATGAGAAAAACAGATAGGGGCGTAGATAAGGCTGACTCACAATAAGTGGGTCAAAGAAACATTATAGACCTTTTGCCCTTGATGATTCTACCTATGAGGGTGAGCCGGGCTTATTTTCCGTAGGAACTTCAATTCCGGTATTGAGCTTATCTAGATTTGGGTTGAGGTCTTCGGGCGTTACCTTGATAATTCCTGTTTCAACGATAGGGTCCTCCGAGATTTTTGGAGAATTTTCTTCGGATGTTTCTGTTGCATTTTGAGAATTATCTGAGGTGAAACTCTTTGGATCGAAAGCGTTTCCTAATCCACGGAGGGCTTCACCTAATTCAGTAGGGATAAACCAGAGCTTGTTTGCATCGCCTTCAGCAAGTTTTGGAAGTGTCTGTAGGTACTGGTAGGTGAGAAGTTTTTGTGATGGGTTTGCTCGATGGATAGCGTTGAAGACTTTTTGAACAGCTTGAGCTTCGCCATCTGCCCGAAGAATAGCAGCTTTTGCGTCGCCTTCGGCGGTGAGAATCTGAGACTGCTTTTGACCCTCAGCTCGAAGAATAGCAGCACGAGAGTCACCCTCGGCGGTGAGAATCTGAGACTGCTTCTGACCCTCAGCTGTGAGAATCGCAGCTCGACGGTCTCGTTCTGCGCGCATCTGTTTTTCCATGGAGTCTTGAATGGACGCTGGTGGCTGAATTTCTTTGATGTCGACACGTGAGACACGGATACCCCAACGCCCTGTCGTGCTGTCGAGTACTCCTCGTAGTTCACTATTGATTTGGTCGCGTGAAGTAAGGGTTTGTTCGAGGTTGAGTCCACCTACGACGTTACGTAGTGTTGCTGAGGTGAGTTCATCTACTGCGTGGATATAGTTGGTAATCTCATACGTGGCAGCTTGCGGGTCTGTGACTTGGAAATATACGACAGTGTCGATTCCTACAACGAGGTTATCTTCGGTGATTACTGATTGTGCTGGAAAGGATACAACCTGTTCGCGTAAATCGATAAGAGGTAAGACTCTGTCGATGAAAGGTACCGTGACATGGAAGCCGGGGTTAAGGGTGGTGTGATATTTGCCGAGGCGTTCGACGATTCCTGCGCGAGCTTGAGGAATGATGCGTACTGCGCGTAAAAGAATTACTGCTACGAGAACAGCTAGGGACGTGAGGACAATTGTAAGCGGCATAATATATGCACGACCTTTCTATGGTGCGTTTATTGGCTATAGTTTTAGGCTTTGTGGTCGCCGATATACGCGGTTGCTCCTTTAATGTTCAAAACATAAGCATTTTGAGTGGGGGAGAAACTTCTATTTTTGTCTGCTGAGCGTGCTGTCCAAGTGTCTCCAGCTAGCTCGATAAGACCTGAATCTGATGTTACTTTTTCAAGAATTTTAACTTCTTGACCAATAAGTCCTGCGGTATTTGTGGAAATATTTGGGGTGTTCTTATTGAGTCGATGAATAAGTTTTGGGCGGGCAGCAAGTAGAAGCACAATGCTTAGTACAGCAAAGATAAAGACCTGAATGTTGAATGATTCGGTAAAAAGTGTTGAGGCTGATGTTCCTAAAGCTGCTAATGCAAGCATGAGGAAAAAGAAATCGAGGGAAAGAATCTCAATGATAGCCAGAAGGATGGCTGCGAAAATCCAGAAGGCCCAGAGGTGATAAACGAACCAGTCGAACATATAAAGCTCCTTATGTTGTACATATTCATTATATTCTCAGTGGCCAAGAAAGACCTAGTGATTTTGAGATATCCACAGCTTTCTGATTCGCCGATAATCTACATTATGTAAAGTAAATATATTTTACACTCCTCTACTAGGGTTTTGAGGCCTTCAGAAATCGAAATCCTAGTGTGACTGTTTTCTGCATGAACTCGTACTGCTATACACACGTCGTCTCAGCCTTTTGTGAAATTTGAGGACACGGCCAAGCAGATGTCTAGAAACGGCGCTGTGTGAGAGAGATAATGCAGGTATATATTTCCCGTGGAAGGATTTTCCCTATGGCTACTCGTTCTCGCTCTCGAGGTTCTTTACCTCTGCACCTTAGCACCGGTATTGATATCTTCCTTATTGTGCTCTTTGCTGGAATCGGCAGATTCAACCATCATGAGCCGCTATCTGGAACTTTTATGACGGCTATTCCCTTTCTTCTGGGGTTCTTAGCTGTTCGATTCGTTCCAGTTGTAAACTCTAGACCTTTTTCTCTGTTCTCCGGTGTTGCTGTGTGGGCTTCCACTGTTGTGATTGGGCATTTATTACGGCTAGTTTTCGGTGGTGGAACAGCTTGGAGCTTCTTCATGGTTAGCGCGATTGTTCTAGCCTTCTTTTTGGTGGGATGGAGAATCTTGCTATTGCTACTGTCGAAAACAGTTTTTAAGCACAAACGTTGGAGACTTTCCTAAGAATTGTTCGATTTAGCGTAAGCTTAAGGGTGGGCACACATGTTGTGTGCCCACCCTTAAGCTTTTTTATTTAACCTTTGGTTTAAGGTTTAGCTCTTGAAGTTAATCCAAGATTCAAGTTTAGCCTGAGCCTTACCTGATGAGAGCGTTTCTCTCACAGTGTTTAATGCATTATCGAATCGTTCCTCAAAACTCGTTAATTCTTCGGGTGTTTGATAAGCCATCAATCCAGCTGTTGCGTTAAGAACAACCGCATCATAAATAGCGCCTTCGCAGATTTCTTGAGACATCACATCTGAAAAAATCTGCGCATTGTATGAAGCGTCTGCGCCTCGCAACTCATTTAACGAATGATACACAAAGCCAAATTCACGAGGGTCGAATATCTGGTGTCTTATCTCCCCTTGGTGAATCTCCCAAATATCAGATGGTCCGCTGACCGTTAACTCATCTAAACCATCATGGCCTCTAAAGACTAATGCGTGATGATTTTTACGTTGAGCAAAAACTCCCGCAATTTTTTCTGCAAAATCTTCTCGGGCTACTCCAATTGCTGACGATAGAACCTGAGCAGGATTCGTAAGCGGCCCGAGAAAATTGAAAACAGAAGGTACGCCCATCTGTCGTCGCACCGGAGCTACAAAGCGCATCGAAGGATGAAACACTTGCGCGAAAAGAAAAGCAATACCAATCTCTGCACTGCACTGTTCAACCTCTTCAATACTTAAATCCAACGGAACGCCTAAGGCCTCAAGAACGTCAGCAGATCCACTCGCTGAGGAAGAAGCCCTATTGCCGTGTTTGACAACAGGAACTCCGCTAGCGGCAATGACAACAGCGGCCATGGTTGAAATGTTTACTGTATTTTGTTGGTCTCCCCCAGTTCCAACAATGTCTACTGCTTGTTGTCTAATGCTAGGGCGAACAGCTTTAGCTAACATTCCTTGAGAAAGATACTCAAGCTCTTGGCTACTCTCCCCTTTAGTGTGTAATCCCATGAGAAAAGCACCCAGAATACTATCAGGAGTCTGGCCAGTCATCATCTGATCCATAGCCCATAACGCTTGTTCTTTTTCAAGCTCTTGAGACTTTTGCAAAGAATTGAGAACTAATTTCCATGAGATTGGTGTTTGTTTCATACCCCCGATTCTAGAACAAAGAACGTGCTAAACCTTTTTCTTGGTACAAAATGACTCGTATGGTGAGAGGGTTACGCCAAGTTTACAGACATCGTGTCGCTATCTTCTTAAGAAAGATTTACTGTAAAACCGCGGAAAATAAGGGTTTTTTGCAACACACCTACTACTTTAAGGCCTAGGTTCTTGGTCTGAACGGTGTTTTACAGACATAATGTCTATGTGACAACTGCAACCCAAACCCCAAGTAAGTCGGCTCATCCGACTCTCAACCGTCCAAATAACGTTGCCGTAGGTACCGTTGTGTGGCTCGGTTCTGAGCTGATGTTCTTTGCCGGACTATTCGCAATGTACTTCACGCTACGTGCTTCACGCCCCGATATCTGGGCAGAAAACGTAGTGTTTTTGGAAGTCCCACTAGCTACTTTTAACACCATTGTTTTGGTGCTGAGCTCTGTGACCTGCCAATTTGGTGTCTTCAAAGCTGAGCAGCTTAAGCCTCGTCGTACCGGTTCCCTGATGAATATCAAGGAATGGGGCATGGTCGAGTGGTTCCTTCTAACCTTCATCATGGGCGCATTCTTCGTCTCGATGCAGGTTTATGAATACGCAACTCTCGTATCCGAAGGCGTAACCATCGCTTCTAGCGCATATGGATCAGCGTTCTACATCACCACCGGCTTCCACGCGCTCCACGTGACCGCTGGACTCGTAGCGTTTCTCTTCATCATCGGTCGCGCCTACGTGGCAAAACGTTTCGGTCACTACGAAGCAACGAGTGCCGTTGTTGTTTCCTACTACTGGCACTTTGTTGATGTCGTCTGGCTTGCGCTTTTCGGTGTGGTCTACTTCCTTCGATAAGTAGAAAATACGAACGAAAACCATAGCTCAACAGATTATTCAGCACACACAACTAAGGAACTATTCGACGTGAAGGCAATTTCTCAGAAGCGGCGTCATCCGCTTGCAGCCCTCGTGTTACTTCTTTTCGCTCTCGTCCTCACCGGTGGCCTCTATGCAGTTGCCACGGCTACAAACGAAGCAAGAGCAGAAACTAAGAACACCTACACTGCAGAACAGGTTGAAGCAGGACAAAAACTCTTTGTTTCTAACTGCGCAACATGCCATGGCGCAAATGCAGAAGGAACTGTAGACGGACCCTCCCTCATTGGCGTAGGTGCCGCTGCTGTTGATTTCCAGGTAGGAACCGGACGTATGCCTCTGCAGATGCAAGGTCCGCAGGCCCAAGCGAAACCAGTACAGTTCAACGAAGAAGAAACTGCTCAGCTAGCCGCTTATGTTGCCTCCCTCGGTGCTGGCCCCGCAATTCCTGAAGATGAATACCTCGACGTATCCAAAGGTGACGCTGCTAACGGCGCTAAAGTCTTCTTAGCAAACTGCGCTATGTGCCACAATGCGGCAGGTGCAGGTGGTGCGCTAACTCGTGGTAAATGGGCTCCTTCGCTCATGGGTGTTAAAGAAAGCCACATCTACGAGGCTATGGCAACTGGACCTCAGAACATGCCAGTGTTTAACGATGCAAACATCACCCCAGAAGAAAAGCGTGACGTTATCACCTACCTAAAGTCTCAGGAATACAACGTATCCCCCGGCGGATTCAAAATTGGTTCTCTTGGCCCGGTGGCTGAAGGCCTGCTCATCTGGACCGTTGGCCTAGGTATCGTTCTCGTATTCACTATCTGGCTAACATCACGTTCTGCTTAAGACAACACACACATAAGATTTCGTACCAAGGAAGATTTGAGGCAACACATGGGTAACCATAGTGACGGTGTACAGGAACATTCCTCAGCCGTAGTTACCTCTCACGAGGAAAGTAAGGAGAAGTTCAGAGATCCTGGACTTCCTCCGCACGCTCCGCGCCTGACCGACGTGGACCCCAAAAAGGCTAAAGCCGCAGAACGCCAAGTAATTGCTCTGTTCATCATCTCGATGCTCGGATCAGTGCTTTTCTGGTTTGCGTACTTTGGTGTTCGCATCGGCGGAGATTACTACGACGTATTGAACCCCGCCGCAACAGATCAGCTACGTCTGCAAAACCTATTGCTTGGCTTGGGTATCGCTTTTGCAATGTTCGGTATCGGTATCGGTATCGTCCACTGGGCACGCACCTTGATGCCTGACCACGAAATGATGGAAGAGCGGCACGCTGTTCGCACCGAAGAAGACCGCGCAAAAGCTCAAGAAATCATCGAAACTGTTATTGAAGAATCTGGTATCAAACGCCGTCCGTTGCTTCGTAACACCCTCATCGGCTCTATGATTCTTGCGCCGCTGACCTTCGTCACCTTCCTCCGCGACCTTGGTCCAGCAGACCCCGCCGTTCTCAAATACACCCTCTGGGATAAAGGTGTTCGCCTCGTGCGTGACCCTTCCGGAACGCCTATCAAAGCAGCTGACGTTACTATCGGTTCCGCATACCACGTACTTCCAGAGACCTTGGTTTCTGTATCTCACGAAAACGGATACCTTGAAGAAAAAGCAAAAGCAGTTGTTCTGCTCATGCGTCTTGACCCAGCTGAACTAAAGGTCTCTAAGGGACGTGAAGACTGGAATGTCGATGGCATTATCGCTTACTCCAAGGTTTGCACCCACGTAGGCTGCCCCATCGCTCTGTACGAGCAACGCACACACCACCTCTTGTGCCCGTGCCACCAGTCGACCTTCGATGCTGCTGATGAATGCAAGGTTGTGTTCGGGCCAGCTGGTCACGCACTACCCCAGCTTCCTATCACCGTAGATGACGAAGGCTACTTGGTAGCTCGTAGCGACTTTAAAGAGCCTGTTGGTCCCGCTTATTGGGAACGTGCACAACACGTCAAAGAGATGGCAGGTGAACAATAAAAATGTCACATACTACTCAGACTGAATACACTCCAAAGACTTCAACCGGACGTATCGCAAACTTTGTGGACTCCCGTGTTGGACTTTCTGGAATCGTTAAAGAGTTTGGTCGCAAAATCTTCCCCGACCACTGGTCCTTCATGTTCGGTGAGGTTGCTCTTTACAGCCTCGTGATTCTCATTATCTCCGGAACATTCCTAACCTTCTGGTTCAACCCTTCAACAGCTTCAGTAGCCTACGACGGCTCCTACCTTCCGATGAAGGGTACCGAAATGTCCGTGGCGTTTGAATCCGCTTTGCATATCTCTTTTGATATTCGTGGCGGTCTTCTGATTCGTCAGATTCACCACTGGGCAGCATTGATGTTCATGCTCGCCATCTGCATTCACATGCTTCGCGTATTCTTTACCGGCGCTTTCCGTCGACCACGCGAGCTGAACTGGGTTGTTGGTTGTGTCCTCTTCATCCTCGGCATTTTTGCTGGCTTTACCGGATACTCCCTACCCGACGACGTGCTTTCCGGTAACGGTCTACGCATTGTCGATGGCATTATGATGGCAATTCCAGTTGTGGGAACTTATCTTTCTCTCTTCTTCTTCGGAGGAGAATTCCCCGGACACTACATCATCGGGCGTTTATACTCCTTGCACATTATGATCATCCCCGCGTTGATTCTTCTCTGTGTAGCCATCCACTTGTTCATGGTTGTTGTTCACAAACATACCCAGTACCCTGGACCTGGACGTCGTGAAGATAACGTTGTGGGCTTCCCTGTTGGCCCGGTATATGCTGCAAAAGCTGGCGGTTTCTTCTTCATCGTCTTCGGAATCATCGCATTTTTGGCGGCAACTTTCACCATTAACGCTATTTGGAACTACGGACCTTACGATCCATCCCCTGTTCAGGCAGGTACTCAGCCTGACTGGTACGTTGGTTTTGGCGATGGTGCTTTGCGTCTTTGGCCTGGCGTATGGCCTTTCCCTTGGGAATTTGAATTCCTCGGTGGTACTTGGGTTCTGAACGTTCTTCTCCCCTTTGCCATGGCTGGCGTCATTATCATGTTCATGTTTGGATGGCCGTGGATTGAACGTTGGGTTACTAAAGACGATAAAGAACATCATATTCTTGACCGTCCACGCAATGCTCCTTTCCGTACTGGAGCTGGTGTTGCTGGCGTTATCGCATATAGTGTTTTGATGATTGCAGCGTCCTCTGACCTCATTGCAACTCACTTCCACGTATCCTTGAACGATGTTGCTTACTGGCTACGAGTTCTATTCTTCATCGGCCCAGTTATTGGCTATATGATTACCTATCGCCTATGCCTATCATTGCAGCGTAAAGACCGCGAACTTGTCTTACACGGTATTGAAACTGGTCGTGTTGTGCAGCTTCCTCACGGCGAATTTATCGAGGTGCATAAGCCACTGGACGAGTTCCGTCGTTATAAACTCGTTGCCTTTGAAAACCATGAAGTTATTCCTGCCCAACCTAACAAAAAGGGTAAGATTTCTTTGATGGAAAAGACTCGTGGCAAACTATCTCAGCTATGGTTTGAAGACCGAGTTGCTCCGGTAACTCCTGCTGAGCTTGAAGTAGCGCATCATGATCACGGTCATGATGAGTTGGATTCTCATTCATCAGGTGAAGCTCTCGAGAAGTAAAATATAGTTCTCCACATAAAAAGGAGTGGTACTGGCTAGTTTTAGCCGGTACCACTCAACTATTTTAAGAACCTTTTCAGCACCTATAGGAGTTGCTACAGACCATTTGGATTCCGCAGTGATGCTACGCACAACGTAATTGTAGAAGAAACAGCACCAAAGCCTCGGGACCGAACCCGCTTCACCGTCGCAACTTGCTCCCACTCAGTAGCCCTCTCTGCTGCCACTTCCCCACCAACGCCTCCAACTCAGCTACCGGCTCCGGCGAATAACGCCTAGTACAGTCTGCCGTTACCCCTTGTCTGAGGTTGCCGGAATTGTCGGGAGTGTTGAGAAAAGTTCATACGTGAGAAGTACACCCCGAAAACAGGCTCACAGAGCTGGGAGCCTATGATGTCTGAGCAGCTCAGTGAGAGTTCGTGGCTGAGATTGGGCGTAAGGGCGGGAGCCGAAGAATAGAAGCCCAACGCGTGAGCCTTTCGCTAAGGCTCACGCGTTGGGAAGGCTGTGGAAGAATGCTCATTCTATCGGCCGTAGAGCGCAGATTCAGGCTTTGAAAGAGGCCGGGTATAAACAATGCGAAGTTGCCGAAAAATGGGTTTAGGTATTGCCGCAATCAAGCGTGCCTGGAACTGAGCCGAAAGGTATCATTCCTGAAGCTTAATCAGGCTATGACCGCTTCCCCAGCTTGCCCCTCACTCCTTCAACGCTCCTACCGCCTGGGTAATAGAGGTTCCTGGATGCTCCTCACGATACCTCCTAATTTCCTTAGTAGACGGGTATGGTTGACTCTTTTCCTTCCTCGGAGGAATCTTCTCAAAACTGCCGTCTGAGGTAATGACAAAGACAGCTAGAGACACAAGCATTAAAGCTGCTAGATGCTGCTGAAGTACAAGGGTCACTCCTGCTCCAAGAAGTACTATCGAGAGTAGAAGCTTGCTCTTCTTCACTCAAGTGATTGGCGACAGTTAAACCCCATCACGCACACTGTAAGCAAGTCAACTTACTACATCACAAACTAATAAAGGAGACAACAAACTCCCTAGTCAGCAAGCTCTCAAAAACTTACGTAACGCTCTTGCTGTCGGGGTGCTAAGTGGACAACACCACTGGGCTTTGACGGAGCAGTGCTCAGCCCAACCAGCACCTATACATCCCTAAAAATGCCGAACCGACACCCAAAACCTCAGCGCCCCACCAAAAAGAAAACCCAATTTACTTACACACGTCTGGCACTGAGGTGCAACTCCGTAAAGAACCTTTACCCCCTGACTTACAGCAGACCTCAAAATCGTCAATATAAGGCATGGGCGAAAACACAAATTGCTGCCCCGTGTGCTCTAAAAACCTCAGCAGAACCCAATACTCTATACCTCTATTGCTCAGGCTTATGCAAAACCAATACCTCGATAAGCGTGATACTCAAGCGATCGCTCTGTAGGCATCAATTTAGGTTCTTAAAACCTCTTAGTGTAAACAATGTGTTTTAGTCGAAGATGTTTTATGCTCAACTCCATGTTCTTTTCATAATGGAGGGCATAAAAAATGGTGTTCTAGGTTCATTGTGAACCTAGAACACCATTGACACAATGATGTCTGTAGTTAGCTCATTAGTGAGCGTGATCTCCACGGTTATATTCGTAGACCCAGCCGACACAAGCTAGAACCGATAGCGGAAGCGCAATACCTACAATCCACCAGCCCAAAGCTAAGCCAATCACTAATAGTGCGCAGACCGCAGCAATAACGATAGGCCACCAAGACCATGGAGAATAGAAGCCGTAGTCACCTGCAGCCTCAATAATTTCTCCGTCTTCATTATCGCTCGGTTGATCCGGATGCAACTTATCGGTATAGAACAAGAACCCTGATAGGAATAAGCACATGATGGCGGTTACCATAATCGCGGGGAATCCTGCTAAATCACTGAACTTCGACATAAAACCGTAGATGAGTCCTACGGGGATGAGGAAGACTCCAATGAGCCCAAAAAGCCAAGCAATACTTTTCATCGTAGGCTACTTCCTTTCTCCGCTTGCTACAGCCTGACGAGCAGCCATCGCAACATCAACGTTGGTTGAGAGTTCTGGGTGGTGTAAGTCAAGAGCTGGACGTTCAGAACGGATACGTGGCAACGCGGTGAAGTTGTGGCGAGGAGGTGGGCAAGATGTTGCCCATTCCAAGGATGCGCCGAAGCCCCATGGGTCATCAACTTCAACTTTGGTTCCGTAACGTGCTGTGATGTAAACATTCCAGAAGAATGGAATCATCGATACTGCAAGAATCATGGAACCAACGGTGGAGAGCTGGTTCATCCATGTGAATCCATCTTCAGGCATATAATCTGCGTAACGACGAGGCATACCTACAACACCTAGCCAGTGCTGGATGAGGAAGGTCATATGGAATCCTGTGAATAGGAGCCAGAAGTGAATTTTGCCGAGACGTTCGTTAAGCATTTTGCCAGTCCACTTTGGCCACCAGAAATAGAAGCCTGCGAACATGGAGAATACCACGGTACCGAAGATAACGTAGTGGAAGTGAGCTACCACGAAGTAGGTATCTGATACGTGGAAGTCCAGTGGAGGTGTTGCCAAGATAATACCGGTGAGACCGCCGAAGAGGAACGTGACCAAGAACCCGAGAACCCAAATAATAGGTGTCTCAAAGGTGATTGATCCTCGCCACATGGTACCAATCCAGTTGAAGAATTTCATACCGGTAGGAACACCAATCATCATGGTCATGAAGGAGAAGAATGGCAACATTACTGCGCCTGTAACGTACATATGGTGTGCCCACACAGTCACGGAAAGAGCAGCAATTGAAATCGTCGCAAAGACTAGACCTTTGTAACCAAAGATAGGCTTGCGAGAGAAGACTGGAATAATCTCGGAGACAATACCAAAGAATGGTAGCGCGAGGACGTATACCTCAGGGTGTCCAAAGAACCAGAAGAGGTGCTGCCATAGAATAGCGCCACCGTTTTCAGGATCAAAGATATGTCCACCAAGACGACGATCCATACCCAACGCAAATAGCGCAGAAGCTAGAGGAGGGAAGATCATGATAATCAAAATCGAGGTAATAAGAGTTGTCCATGTGAAAACAGACATACGCCACATCGTCATACCTGGGGCACGCATGCACAAGATGGTGGTAATAAAGTTAACGCCACCCATAATGGTTCCAAAGCCCTGAAGAGCAAGACCAAAGACCCACAGATCTCCACCAATGCTTGGTGAGTAGGTGGTGCTGTTCAATGGCGCGTAGGCGAACCATCCGAAGGATGCAGCACCCTGAGGGGTGATAAACCCAGCGATGGCAACTAGAGAGCCAAAGAGGAAGAACCAGAACGCGAGTGAGTTCAGTCGTGGGAACGCAACGTCCGGAGCGCCAATTTGTAAGGGAATAAGGATGTTTGCAAAGCCAGTAAATGCAGGGGTACCAAACATGAGAAGCATGAGGGTTCCGTGCATGGTGAACAGCTGGTTGAACTGTTCTTTGGTTTGCAAGAACTGCATGCCAGGTTCAAAAAGCTCAATACGCATGAGCAGAGCCATGATACCTGCGATGCAGAAAAAGATGAATGATGCTATGAGGTACATGTACCCAATAGTTTTGTGGTCAGTGGAAGTTATCCAATTGACGAAGATTCGCCCTTTAGATTTAGGTACCACGCGGGGGGCAACCTGACCCCCATCCGCTGAGTATTCCAAGCTAGTCACGGGTCACCTCTTAGTTTCGGATGTTTTGGTTAGGATTACGGTTGTATTCATCGCCGAGAATACCCTGAGTTTCAGGGTCTGAAGCTAATTTCTTCATATATGCTTCGTATTCTTCAGGAGAGACAACCTTGACATTGAAGAGCATTTCCGAATGGTATTCGCCGCAAAGCTCTGCACACTTACCAGCGTATGTAGCTTCTTCAGCACCAGTGGTGAAGTACATGTGGTTGGTCATGCCAGGAACGGTGTCTCGCTTTTCCAAGAAAGCAGGAACCCAGAATGAGTGAATAACATCGCGGGTTTTAAGAACGAGATCAACGGTTGAATTCGTTGGTAGGTAGAGAGTGGGAAGAGTCTCTTCAACTCCTTCAGAACCGTCGATGCTCAAATGTGCTTGTACACCAGAGGTATGCACATTGGAATCTAGGTAGTTGAAGTCCCAAGCCCACTGCTTGCCATACACTTCAATGGTGACGTCAGGGTTATCAGATTTTGGTGCAGTAATTTGACGTTCAGCAGTATCGGAGAACGTAAACAAGCTGACAATCATGATAACCGGAATAATGGTGTAGAAGATCTCCAGAGGAGCATGGTAGCTCAGCTGGCGTGGATAACCTGTTTCATTTTTGCGTCGACGGTAAGCGATAATGCACCAAAGCATTAGTCCCCAAGTAATCAACCCAACAATGATGGCAGCAGCCCAAGATCCAATCCATAGATCCATGATGGTGTCTGCGTTGTCGGTAACTCCACGCTTTGTGGGCAACCAGCCCACCTCTGCCTGATCTGAACAACCTGTCATCAGCAATACAGAAGCTGAGGCAATGGCGCTAGTGGCCAATGCCTTGAGCTTGATACTGCCGGTTCGATGCTGCGAACTCACAGACGGCCCTTCCTTTTAGCGGTGTGCGTGCTATCTAAGACGAAAACTGTGTGTGGACAGAAAACGCCTCTAAAAATTCTTTCAGTATGAGCTTACCTTGATTCTGCTCATTCTGCTGACACTGTGTCACTGAACTTGCCGCTATTTCTTAACTATTTCGGTATTTTTACTCTTTTGAGAGAGATATTAGCTTGTGTCGTATGGGTAACAAGCCAATATCCCTCTCAAAAGTTTTGTCTAGGACTCTTAGTGGAATGAGTCTCCACAAGCGCAAGATCCTTGCGCGTTGGGGTTATCGATAGAGAAGCCTTGTTTTTCGATAGTGTCTTCAAAATCAATAGTTGAGCCATCGAGGTAAGGAACACTCATACGGTCAACGATGACTTCTACCCCATCAAAAGAACGGATAGCGTCTCCATCGAGAACTCTTTCATCGAAGTACAACTGATAAATTAGCCCTGAACAACCCCCTGGCTGAACGGCAACACGTAGACGCAAGTCAGTTCGGCCCTCTTGTTCTAGTAAGGCACGTACTTTCTGTGCTGCGACGTCAGTCAGATTGACTCCGTGTGTGGGAGTATCAGTGGTTACTGTTTCGGTCATTACCAATTCCTTCTCTTATGGATTTAGCCTGCAAGAGCAAACTAAAGGTATGTGTTACTCAATATCCTAGAACAAAAATACCCTTATCAGTATTTCCTGAAGCTCTAACGTGTTGAGAGACATGCTTTAGTGTAAGAAAGTGCAATAGCTTTATTGGCTAAGGTGACTAATAATGAGCGCTTCAGCCAAAATGGCACGCTCAAAATCGGGAAGATATAGAGACTCATTTGCGCTGTGAGCGCGGGTATCTGGGTCTTCAATTCCGGTAATCAGAATATGAGCCTCAGGGAAGACCTCTTTGAGGTCTGCAATAAACGGGATAGAACCGCCCATACCTGTTTGTACGGGCTCAACATCCCAAGCGCTGTGCATTGCGGCTAAAGCAAGCTCAACGCTGTCTTCTGTTGGGTCTGCACTGAAAGGCTGACCACTATCTGATGCCGTATATCGAACTTCTGCACCCCACGGAACATGCTTAAGTAAGTGCTCTTCAAGTTTCTGGTGCGCTTCTTGAGGGTTTTGTCCCGGTGCGAGTCTCATGCTGAGCATTGCTCGGGAGGTTGCCGCAATAGTGTTAGAAGACTCGGCTACTGATGGGATATCCATGCCAATAATGGAGATAGCTGGCTGCGCCCATAGGCGTGAGGTGATGCTTCCTTCTCCTGCAAGAGTTACTGAATCAAGGATTCCTGAGTCTTGACGGAAGTCTGCTTCTGGATATTCAACCTCAGGTTCAGGTGCATAAGTTAAACCTTCAACTGCTACTGAACCTTTACTATCATGTAGTGTGCTCAACAAGCGAACTAAAACAGTATGAGCATCCAACATCGGGCCACCAAACATGCCAGAATGAACAGCATGATCACCCACACGAACTTCCACCGACCCGCTGGCAACACCACGTAAGCCCGTCGTCAAAGCAGGAACACCCGCACGCCAATTCGCCGAGTCAGCAACCACAATCACATCGCTAGCCAACTTCTGTCGATACTTCTGAATAAACGACGTAAAACTCGGCGAACCAGCTTCTTCCTCTCCCTCAATAAAGAGAGTCACTCCAGCTAAAAACTGTTCACCAAGTACCTCGCTCACAGCACGAAACGCAGACAAGTGAGCCATAACGCCAGCTTTATCGTCAGCTGCCCCGCGACCATACAACCGGTCACCTTTGCGAGTAGCCACAAAAGGCTCAGTATCCCAAAGTGCACAATCACCAACCGGCTGAACATCGTGATGGGCATAAAGCAAAATGGTGGGATACCCCTCAGCAGCAGGCTTCGTTGCAACAACAGCAGGCATGCCCTCTTTTTGATCAGACCCATACGAGGCGCTAAGAATCTCTACCTCTGGAAAACCAGCAGCTAAAGCTAACTCCTTGACCTTCTGAGCGCTACGAGTAACCTCAGAAAGATCAAAACTTTCCCACGCAATAGATGGGATAGCAACAAGATCTGTCAACTCTTGAAGAGTCTGCTCAAAATCCTGACCAATCTTCTCTTGAAGAGCCTGACGATACGGAAAACTAAACTTTGATTCAATACTCATAGATATAACATTACGCGGTTATGAGCGTTCTTGCAGATTCTCCGATATTCTTAGAGAGTGTTTGGACGTAAAAAGAAATCTAGTGAACAAGAGCCCCTGGTAGAAGAAACCACGGTAGCTCCCAATGAAGACCCCCAAAACCCGCATTACACTGCACCCAAAGGGCGACCAACCCCTTCTCGAAAAGAACGAGAAGCAGCACGGAAAAAACCTCTCATACCGGCTGATAGAAAAGCCGCGAAACAAGCAGAGCGAGAAGCTATCCGTGAACAACGCCTACGCGAAAACAGAGCAATGCACACCGGCGAAGAACGGTATCTACCAGCACGAGATAAAGGACCTCAACGTCGCTATATTCGTGACTATGTAGACGCCCGATTCAACATTGGTGACTTCATGATTCTTGCTGTCATCTTTATCTTCGTTCTGGGGCTATTTACCCCTCAACTACGCTTTATCTCCACTGCTCTTATGTGGCTATTCATCCTCATCTGGGCACTCGACAGCTGGATGATGTGGCGTAAATTGAAGAAGAAACTCCTCGAAAAATTTTCAGACATCGAACCAGGAAGTGCATTCTATGCGGTCAATCGTGTCTTGATGATTCGACGCTTCCGCCTACCGAAGCCACAGGTTAAACGCGGAGAATACCCACGATAAAAAACCTATAAAAATATTCCGTGTTCGTTTACTTTCTAGTAAACGAACACGGAATATTTTTATATATATCAAGAGCGTAAAGCCAATAAATCCTTATTAATACGGTGAGCCCACAATGGCCCCTCATACAAGAACGCAGTGTACCCCTGAACTAAATCAGCTCCAGCATCCAAACGTTCCTGAACATCCTGAGCATCAGTAACTCCACCCACTGCAATAATCGACAAACGCTCACCCACATATTCTTTGAGCAAACGAATAACCTCTAACGACCGAGGCTTAAGAGGCCGGCCCGAAAGACCTCCCTCACCACAAGCTGCAACTTCTTCTGCAGAAGAAACCAAGCCTAGATTCTCTCGAGCGATAGTCGTATTGGTCGCGATAATTCCGTCAAGCCCTAAATCAACAGCTAACTGTGCAATATCTTTAATATCTTCATCCGCAAGATCCGGAGCAATCTTCACCGCCAAGGGAACTCGACGAGAAGAGACAACCTTATCAGCCTCAGCTCGAACAACTTCAAGTAACGGACGTAAAGACTCCACCGACTGCAAAGAACGCAACCCCGGAGTATTCGGAGAGCTAACATTGACAACTAAATAATCAGCCTGTGGCGCCAACGTACGCGTACTAATCTTATAATCTTCTAAAGCGTCCTCTAAAGGCACAACTTTTGTCTTTCCAATATTGACCCCCACAATAGGCCGCACCTGCTGAGAATCATATTCAGCATCAATATCAGCTCTAGCACTAGCAATACGAGGACCTACCGCAGCGGCACCATCATTATTAAATCCCATGCGGTTAACCACCGCATAATCCTTGACTAAACGGAAAAGACGCTGAGGAGGATTTCCCGGTTGAGGCTGAGCTGTAACTGTCCCCACTTCAACGTGGCCAAAACCTAAATCAGCTAAAGCATTAATAGCTCGAGCCTCTTTATCAAAACCAGCAGCTAACCCAAACGGAGAAGGAAAATCTAAACCCATGACGGTGGTCCTCAACCGCGGGTCAGGACGCAAAACTCGACGTCCCAAACGAGTAAGCCCCGAAGCTCTGAGGAACCGAATACCCCAATACCCCACCCTATGGGCTTTCTCTGCGTCCATAGGGACAAAAATAACTTTGAATAAGGCAGGATAAATCCTCATAGCACCCTCTTTATCATCAGCAATACAACGCTACAACAATTCTAACGTTTCAAAAAAATTTAATGACTAACGCCCCGCAACTTGATCTACCGCACCACCATAACGACGATCACGACGAGCATACTGCTCAACAGCATCCCACAGCACCAAACGGTCGACATCTGGCCACAACACATCAAGAAATACCAGTTCAGCGTAAGCACTTTGCCACAACAAGAAATTTGACGTACGCAACTCCCCCGAAGACCGAAGAAACAAATCAACATCAGGTACTTCTGGCTGATACAAATACCGCGATAACATCTTCTCATTCACAGAATGCGGTTTAACCACTCCTGCAGCAACATCTTGAGCAAGAGCTTGAGCAGCGTCTGCAATCTCAGCACGCCCACCATAATTGACACACATAACTAACGTGCATACCGTATTATTTTTTGTCTGCTCCTGACAATACTCCAACTGACGGATAACAGATTTCCAAAGCTTTGGCTTACGTCCAGCCCACAGAACCCGAACACCCCACGACTGCAAAGTATCTAACTGACGAGTCAAAACTTCCGTCACAAAACGCATGATAAAACTGACTTCATCAATACTGCGACGCCAATTCTCTGTAGAAAAAGCATAAGCAGAAACGTACGGAATGCCCATCTCAATAGCACCAGCAACCACATCAACAAGAGAATGCTCCCCTGCTTTATGCCCCTCATTACGAGGCAAGCCACGCTGATTAGCCCAACGCCCATTACCGTCCATCACCACCGCAACATGACGCGGAATAAACTGACGCGGAATCTTCGGAGGAACAGCCCCAGAAGGATGCGGATCAGGAAAAACAGGCATAACTATATATCCTTTTTCAACAGAGAGAATGATTTAAGAGGTTTCTCTAAATGCCATTGTACGTACCCAGAGACAAAAGAAAAGGCAGCATAAGATAACAACTCAGTATCTAACTGAGCTAACTTATCCCACTGAGAACGACTCACAAACATCAAATACTGACGAACATCCTCTGGCATCACAAAAACTTTAGAATGAACAATAGAACGACTACACACCTTACATACAGCACCATATTCTGGCGAAAACCGCCACGGCCCCCCACAACCATCACAAATAGCACAAGAATCTAGCGAAAAACCCCAGCCAGCATACCCTAATGCACGGAGCACATAAGAGTTAAGAACATCATAAGGACGAAGACGCTCTTGAGCTAAAGCAGACAAAGCACCAGCCAAAAGAAGAAAATGAGACTCAACACCCTCACCTTCAAAAGAGGTTAACGCCTCAGCAACCTCGCTCAAAACAGAAGCAACAATATAGGAAGAATAATTCCCCATAATTGCACCTGTATAAGCACGCCGAGTCTGAACCTGCGTCACCGTCGATAAATTTTTACCTGACCGTAAAGACACATCAACGTACATAAAAGGCTCAAGCCGACCGCCAAAAGCAGAACGTCCTTTACGTACTCCACGAGCCACAGCATGAACCACACCATGCGAACGGGTCAAGAGAATAATAATACGGTCGCTCTCCCCCAAAACTTGGGTCCTCAATACTAATGCCTGGTCCGTATACGAACGAGAGGTTGAAGATACCGTACTCACAACGACCATTATCTCACATCCCCAAAAGAACAACAGAAAACCGGTACAAGAACTCCTCAAGTTCTTGTACCGGTTTCTAACAGCGTCAAAAAGACCTAGCTCTCTTCACGCAAAGCACGGTTCACCGCAGAAGTAAGAGCCTTTAACGAAGACCACGTCGTTGACGAGTCAATACCGATACCCCATAACACACGATTGCCAACAGCTGCCTCAATATAGCTAGCAGCCTGAGCCTCTGACGTTGAAGATAACGTATGCTCAGAATAATCAAGCACCCTCAAATCAACACCTTCAGACTGGAAAATAGACTGCATCGCATGAATGGGTCCGTTACCCGTACCAACTCGTTCAAAACGGCGACCAGCAACATTCAACCCCACACGCAAGGTCGTCACACCACCGGCTTGAGACTCTACAACCATGGAATCCAAATAGAATCTTCCCCAACGTTGAGCAGTATCATGATGAGGTAAATACTCATCATTAAAAATCCTCCAAAGATTCTCAGACGTAACTTCGCCACCCTCAGCATCCGTCTGAGCCTGAACAATCGACGAAAACTCAATCTGCGCACGGCGAGGTAAGTCTAAACCAAAATCTTTCTTCATAAGATAAGCGACCCCACCCTTACCAGACTGAGAATTTACACGAATAACAGCCTCATAACTACGGCCAACATCTCGTGGGTCAATCGGAAGATACGGAACCTCCCACACCAAATCGTCAATGCTCTTTCCTTGCTGCTGAGCAGCCTTCTCCATTGCTTCAAAACCCTTTTTAATAGCGTCCTGATGAGAACCAGAAAAAGCCGTGAAAACGAGGTCTCCACCGTATGGAGAACGCTCATGTACCGGAAGCTGATTACAATACTCAACGGTACGACGAACCTCATCAATTTGAGAAAAATCAATCTTAGGGTCAATTCCTTGCGTAAACAGGTTTAACCCTAAAGTAACTAAATCGACGTTACCGGTGCGCTCGCCATTGCCGAACAGGCACCCTTCAATACGGTCTGCCCCAGCAAGATACCCAAGTTCTGCCGCCGCAACTCCTGTTCCTCGATCATTGTGAGGGTGCAAAGACAAAATGACGTGTTCTCGATGTTCAAGATGTCGACTCATCCACTCAACAGAATCGGCATATACATTCGGAGTTGCCATCTCCACCGTTGCCGGAAGGTTGATAATGACTTCGCGCCCAGGTCCAACACCTAACTCGTTGGTTACGGCATTGCAGACTCGTACCGCATACTCTAATTCAGTGCCAGTAAAAGATTCTGGTGAATACTCATAGGTGATTTCTGTGCAAGAAGCGTATTGTTCCTCATATTTCATACACAAGCGTGCACCGTTAAGGGCAATGTCTAAGATACCGTCTTGATCTTGATTAAAAACAACCTTACGCTGCAAAACAGACGTAGAATTATAAAAATGAACAATGGCTCGTTGAGCCCCTGCAAGAGCCTCAAAAGTCCGTTCAATAAGATGCTCGCGGCACTGCACTAACACCTGAATCGTGACATCGTCAGGGATATGTCCACCTTCAATCAGGGTACGAACAAAATTAAAATCGGTTTGCGAAGCAGACGGGAAACCTACCTCAATTTCCTTATAACCCATCCTCACAAGTAGCTTAAACATTGCTAGTTTACGTTCGCTATCCATGGGATCGATAAGTGCCTGATTACCATCTCGTAAATCGACAGCGCACCAACGTGGTGCCTGCGTTGCAACCTTATGTGGCCACGTTCTATCAGGTAAGTCAACAGCAATCTTTTCAGAAAAAGGGCGGTACTTATGTACCGGCATGGGGGAAGGTTTTTGAAAATTTTTCATGGTGTATGATGCCTTAGCTTGAAGAAAAAAGAAAGACCGGAGACAACGAACTCCGTAACGACTCTCCGATCTTGTCAATACTGAATTTTAGGGGTCGTTACGGCAACTAAGGAGAAAATAAAAAATATGTATCACCTCTTGAACGTACCACGAGAGTGAAAATCCTCAAGAAAACAACTCTCCCCCATTCCAATATATGAAAAGGGTGTGTAGATTTATGACAAAGCTACACACCCTTAACGCCTTACAGCATGCACCTAGTATTCATAGGATTGCTGGCACTTCACCTGATCAGCAGTTTGACCAGAAGCGTCACCTGCAATAGACGTTTCTTTCTGCGAAAGAACATCCCCCGATGTGAAATCCTGACCAATCACTACAGTCACAGCATCATAAGAAGCTGATCCTTCAACCACCGTAATACCGAGTTTTTGAGCAATCTGCTGAGCTTGTCCCGCGTAACCAGCTGGATAATATACCGCTGAAGCCGCGTATTCAGTATCAGAATGTTCTGCCGTAATATGTGAATATCCCAAGGAAGCGACCACTTTTTCAATATCCTGTTCACGATGTTCAGCACCTGAAGCATTAAGCACCGTAATCAGAGCAGAATAATCTAAAGAGACCTGCTCCTCAGCTGCCTGCTCAGGTTCTTGAGTCTCTTCTGTTGGTGCTTGTTCCGGAGCAGGAGCAGACTTATCTGTTAGCCCACGATCCTCGCGAAGACGTTCAAAGAGATCTTCTGCAGAAGGTGCTAACTGCAACTTGTTTGCATCATAAAGATAAGGCTCATTCGGAACGGTAGCGAACACTACCTTGCTCAAATCAATAGACGCAAACATCGCACCAATATTTACAAGAGTTGCCGGGTTTGTTAGCCCCTTATCTACCGTAACGTTTTGTGTAACAGCCTCAGCAATATTAAATAGCTGAGTAGGATTAGTCAGTGTACCTTCTGATTTAACTTTACGGAGAAGGGAAGCAAGGAAACTCTGCTGAGCGGCGATTCGACTCGTATCACTGCCATCACTATAACCATGGCGAGAACGCAAAAATGCTAGAGCCTGTTCTCCCTCTACTGATGAAACACCCGCAGGCAACTTCAACCCACTATAGGAATCATCAATAGCCTGAGTCACACACACCTGAACACCGCCAACAACATGAGAAAGAGCCTTCACCGCATTAAAATCAACAAGCATAAAATGATCAATATTAATACCGGTCAAAGAACTAATGGTCGCTACCGTGCAACCAGGTCCACCATGATTGAGCGATTCATTAATCTGTAATCCAGAAGCAGCTGGGTAAACCATCCCCGTTATTGGGCTTGTACACTTCGGAATATCAACGATGAGGTCTCGAGGAAAAGAAATAACTGACACGTCCTGACGATTTTGGCTGACCTGAACCAACATCATTACGTCTGAACGAGCCCCTGAATTAGCATCCTCTAAACTGCCGTACGCTGCATTATTACCAGCACGTGTGTCTGAACCAATCACCAGAATATCCAACGGCCCATCACTGAGACTTCCACTAGCATATTCGCCAATATTTAATGAAGCCGTGTGGACGTTAGTACGCAACCTCAGAAGATTAACTCCTGCTACTGCCACGATGAAGAGAAACACCCCGACGCAGGACAACGCAATCCACCGGTAACGATGAGAACGTACCGGCTCTTGACGCATATGTCGACCAAACCCTACAAGACGATTCGGATCCGAAGAGTTCTGCTTTGGGTGTGTCACTGATTCTCCCATCAGAAAATGCTAAAAGTAATACTTTGGTTAATATCTATACGATCACTATTTAAGACCTGAGAAGATGTCTAACGGTGACGTACCGAGTATTTAGAATTTTAGAACCCGAGTCTTCCGAGTGCGCGAGGGTCACGTTGCCAATCTTTTGCAACCTTCACATGAATATCTAGATACACCTTAGTGCCCAATAATGCTTCAATATTCTTACGGGACTCTGCACCAATTTCTCTGAGTCGAGAACCACCTTTACCAATAATAATTGCTTTTTGAGAAGGTCGTTCAACGAAAAGATTGACATGAATATCGACTAGCGGATTATTCTCCGGCCGTCCTTCACGCGGCTGCATTTCTTCGACAGTAACTGCTACTGAGTGAGGTAGCTCGTCTCGTACTCCTTCAAGTGCAGCCTCACGAATGAGTTCGGCGACAAGGGTAACTTCTGGCTCATCTGTAAGTTCACCTTCAGGGTATAAAGGTGGCGAATCAGGTAAGAAAGTCGAAAAAAGCTCTGCTAACTGATTAACCTGATAATCTTTTACCGCTGAAACCGGAATAATTGAAGCCCATCCGCCTTTGCCATCAACAACAGGGGTGTTGAACGGTTCGCCTTCTCCCTGACGACGTGCTTTTTCACGTTGTGCAGCAGGGCCAGTATCCTTACGGAAGGGAAGATTCTTCACAGTATTTTTCTGACGAGAAGCCTTTGCCTGCCGCTGAGCACGCTGCGCACGTTGGGCGCGTTCTGCACTCATCACTTCTTCGCCTAATGCCTGAACAGCAAGAAGGTGTTCTGCAAGTTCTGCTGAAGAAACCTTATCGGCTTTAGTCACAATAGCTACGATTGGCTTATGACCTGCAGCTGCAATTTGAGAAGCAATATAGCGGTCACCTGGGCCAATTTTTTCATCAGCCGGAATGCAAAAGCCAATAACATCAACTTCAGAAAGCGTCTGAGCAACCATATCATTCAAACGCTCACCTAAAAGAGTGCGAGGACGGTGTAATCCGGGTGTATCAACAAGGATTAACTGAAAATTGTCCTGATGAACTATTCCACGAATCGTATGACGAGTCGTCTGCGGACGGTTCGATGTAATAGCAATCTTTTGGCCTACAAGCGCATTCGTCAACGTAGACTTACCAGCGTTTGGGCGCCCAACAAGAACCGCGAAACCTGCAGAAAAATCTTCCGGAAAAGTGGAAAGCTCCACACATACTCCCTTATTCAATAAATATAACTATTCTCTATACTCTACCGCGATAAAAGACAAGCCACAGCTAAATGTTCCTGTGCCCTGCCCCTAAATCTCCTTGAGAACTACTTGATATGTTGTCTGCGGACTTTTCACCATCGGCAGCCCAGACCAATAATGTGCCAATTTGGTTACGGCGACCACGAGCACCAATAGCGCGGATACCGATACCGTTAACTACGACTTGGCTACCGATAATAGGAACTTTGCCAAGGTATTTAGAAAGTAAACCTCCGGCAGTGTCTACCTCTTCATCATCAA
The DNA here is from genome assembly GCF_048512815.1 of Rothia sp. CCM 9419. Lineage (NCBI taxonomy): Bacteria > Bacillati > Actinomycetota > Actinomycetes > Micrococcales > Micrococcaceae > Rothia > Rothia sp. CCM 9419. The sequence continues at coordinate 298,265 of NZ_JBLXXY010000002.1, forward strand.
GTTCAATATCAAAAAGTTCTCCTAATTCTTCAACACTAAGACGAGAACTAATCTTGAAACTTCCATCTGGTTCAGCTTTAATCTCAGGTGTTTCTTGATCATATTCATCAGAAATATCACCAACAAGTTCCTCAATGAGATCTTCGAGGGTGACCAGACCAGCAGTACCACCATACTCATCAACAACGATGGCTACATGTGTAGATTCTCGTTGCATCTGACGTAACAAGTCCATGACTCGTTTAGATTCTGGCTCAAACCGAGCAGGACGTAAAAGCGAAGCAACGGTGTGTGTAGATGAGTTATTTTGATTTTCTACCGTTGCCTCAACCACATCTTTGAGATATAGGAAACCTTGGATATCATCAAAATCTTCACCTAAAACGGGCATTCGAGAATATCCAGAACGCAAGAAAAGATTGATGGCATCTTCTAAGGTCTCATCAATGTCCATAGTGACCATATCAGTGCGCGGAACCATCACCGAACGAATACGCGTCTCATCCAACTCAAAAATAGAGTGAACCATCTGTGCTTCTTCATTTTCAATGGTTGATTGAGTACTAGCTCGATCAACGAACTCTTTTAACTCATCTTCGGTGAAGTATCCTGCACGAGTGGGTTCATTCTCAGAATCTTTATGACGTTGAATCACCGAATTTGGTAAAGGCCCCAATACGAAACGTAAGAAATACACCACTGGATAAAAACGGCGAACATACAACTCAGGGTGTGTACGTCCTGACTTCTGTGGCGCCACGGTAAAGAAGAAATAACTGACCGCAGACATCACAAGCCCTGTAAGCAACGCGCTAATCCAGACGGCATCCCATAATAGTTGTAATACTGTAAACGCTGCCACTACTGCAAATGTTTCAAAAATGCCACGCCAAAGCCGAATAGAGAAAATGTATGGGTCAAGAAAATCAGCAATTGCAGCAAGTTTATTGGTTCCTCGTTCTTTACTGAGGTGCTCCATCTCGGTAGAAGGAAGATATGTAAATGCGGTCTCTACTGCGCGTAGTACGTATGCACAGCCAATAAAACATATCAGTAAGACAGGAAGAAGAAAGAAAGCCATAAGTTTAATACCGTGTTTCTACAGGTGCAGGACGTCCCAAAAATGCTTCGAGAATGGAACGCTGAAGAGCGAACATTTCTGCTTCTTCTTCAGCGTTTGCATGATCATACCCGAGACAATGCAAGATTCCGTGTACCGTTAGCAGGCACATCTCGTCAATAGTACTGTGTCCAGCTTGCTGACCTTGGCGGGCAGCTACTGGTGGGCACAAAACAATATCTCCTAAAACGCCAACTGTAAGATTTTCTGCCGTTCCAACGCTGAGTTCATCCATTGGAAAAGACATGACATCTGTCGGTCCAGGAAGATCCATCCACTCAAGATGGATACGCTCCATCTCTGCTTCACCAACCACAGCTATCGAAAGCTCTGTATCTTCTGAGATATGTAGACGTTCAAACGTATGGTGTACTAAATCTGTAATTGTCTGCTGGTCAAAAGACGCAAAAGATTCTCTTGTCCACGTATCAGCAGAATCGTCAAGGAGTTCAATATCAAAATCAATGGGCATTAGCTATCCTTTTCTGCCTCAAAACCAGTTTTCTCTAGAAGCTTTTCTGCAGCTGCTTCAATAGTCTGACGTTTAACCTTACGTTGACGTTTGCGTTCCATAGCGGTTTTATCTTCATCCCAACGGTTATACGCAGAAACAATATCTGAAACTAAGGCATGACGTACCACGTCTGTTGCATCAAGAATTGAGAAGCTAATATCATCAATGCCTTCGAGGATTTGACGTATCTGACGTAAACCAGATGCTTGCCCATGAGGTAAATCAATCTGAGTAATATCGCCCGTAACCACGATCTTTGACCCAAATCCTAGACGGGTGAGAAACATTTTCATCTGCTCAACAGTAGTATTTTGGGCTTCGTCTAAGATGATGAAGGCGTCGTTGAGCGTACGTCCACGCATATAGGCTAAGGGCGCAACCTCAATGGTTCCAGCTTCCATGAGCCGAGGAATAGATTCGGGATCTAACATATCGTGTAGCGCATCGTACAGTGGGCGCAGATAGGGGTCGATTTTATCGTTGAGTGAGCCTGGCAAAAAGCCTAATCGCTCCCCTGCCTCAACTGCTGGTCGAGTCAAAATAATGCGATTCACTTCTTTAGCTTGTAAAGCTTGAACAGCTTTAGCCATTGCGAGGTACGTTTTACCAGTACCAGCTGGGCCAATACCAAAAATAACGGTATTGTCGTCGATAGAATCTACATATTTCTTCTGGTTAATTGTTTTCGGGCGAATGTTCTTGCCACGTGAGCTGAGAATATTATGAGACATCGCAATAGCAGGGCTTGCAAGCTCTTGTGAAAGCATTCCTATAATCCGTGAAATAACCTCAGCTGTGATAGGGACAGACTGTTGACTGAGATGACGTAACTCCCCTAAGAGACGAATAACGGTCGTTACAAGTTCAGAATTTCCGGTAATCACCACATCTAAGTTCTTAGGCTGAATTGTGATGCCGGGGAATTTCTCTTCTAATAGTGTCAAAAAACTATCTGAGGGACCCAGCACAGAGACCATCTCATCATCAGAGGTGAAAGAAAATGTGCGTACGACAGATAACGGGCGATCTTGATGGGGGTGTATTGCGCTGATAGGGTTTTCTTGCACGGGTGCTCCTTAAAACTCCACTGGTCAATAGTCTATCGGGGTGCTGGTCTTCTGCGGAGTATGAAGCCAACGAAAAATACTTCTTCCTGAGAGGGAAAATATTTTTTTGAGTATGCTTCTACCATGCCTTTGAAAGTGTATTAATCACGCAAAGTGCGGCACTTCCTGCAGTAGAGGACCGTAAGACGTGTTCCCCTAAGAGGCAAACTGTTGCACCAGCGTTTTCAAATGCTTCAAGTTCTTGCGCAGATATGCCGCCTTCTGGCCCCACTACGAGATAGATACGTTGTGGTAGGTTTTCTGAATCGTTGAGATATTGGGTCAGTGAGAGTGTTCCTTGTTCATGCAAAATAATAGCTAATGCCCCCTGCGCAATTTCTTCGGTTAGGTATTTAGCTAGCTCACGTGAGGATACTAAATTCTCAATCTGAGGGACCCAGCTACGTCGTGCTTGCTTTGCTGCAGCGCGGACAGTGTTGCTCCATTTTGCGTGTGCTTTTGCTGCTCGTTCTTTTTTCCATCGGACAATAGAACGGTCAGCACTCCATGGAATGACTCCCCCAATACCTAGTTCTGTGGCTGTTTCTATAGCCAATATATCTCTGTCTTGTTTAGCTAATGCTTGAACCAGAATAATTTCAGTTGATAGCTCTTCGCGCACTATAGTGTCTACGCGAACTTCTAACCCATCATCGAGATAGGACGCGACCTCTGCGTGGGCTCGTATGCCTCTCCCATCCGCGAGGTCTATGGCCTCACCTATTTCTAAACGTTTCACGACTTTAGCATGATGCCCTTCGACCCCCTGCACGGCGATAAGTTGCCCAGGAGTTGCTGATTGAAGTTCATCAGAGGAAACATAGAAAATAGGTGAGGTCACAGAATATCCTTTGTACTTTTAGCGGTCGAAGCGTTCTTTAAAACGTGAGAAGAAACCGTGCTTCTCTCGGACTGTTTCACTAATTTTGAGATCTTCTTGACGACTATGAGCAAATTGCTGAAGCATTTCGCGTTGCTCTTCTGTCAAGTTTGTGGGTGTTTTGACCTGAACATGGACTTTGAGTGAGCCGCGGTCTGCCCGATCAAAGCGAGTGACGCCTAAGCCTTTCAGAGTGACAATATCTCCAGATTGAGTACCCGGTTTAATAGTTACTACTTGTGGACCATCAAAAGTTTCTAAGGTTACTTCAGTGCCGAGAGCAGCTGCCGCCATGCTAATAGCGATGGTGGCATGTAAGTCATCATTTTCGCGGGTAAAAGTGTCGTGTTGATTGACGCGAAGATCCACATAGAGGTCTCCTGCTGGTCCGCCTGCTGTACCAGCCTCACCATAACCAGCTAGACGCATACGCGCGCCTGAAGAAACACCAGCCGGAATTTTAATGGTGATGGGCTTCCGTTCTCGGACTCGTCCTTCACCGTAACATTCTGGGCAGGGGCTTTGAATAACAGTCCCGAAAGTATTACAAGATGGGCACGCGACAGGCTGTACTACAGTTCCAAGGATAGATTGAACTTGTCGTTGCATATATCCTTGTCCGCGGCAGGTATCACAGGTGACAGGGGCTGTTCCTTCAGCGCAACCGTCACCATCACATTTTTCGCAGGTTACTGCGGTATCAACGGTAATAGGTTTTTCTGCACCAAATACGGCGTCTTCAAGGTTGATACGAACCGTAATGCGAGCGTCTTGACCCTGACGTGTTCGGCTCGTAGGTCCCTGTTGCGGTTGGTTAAAGAAGGTCTCAAAAATATCCGAGAACCCACCGAATCCTCCGAAGTTTGCTCCCCCGAAACCACCTTGTGCCTGTCCGTTTTCGTTTCCGGTTTGGTCATAAATACGTCGTTTATCCGGGTCTGAGAGAACATCGTGGGCATGGGATACGCGCTTGAACTCTTCGGCGGCTTCTGCTGAAGGGTTAATATCAGGGTGAAGCTGGCGGGCTTTTTTACGGTATGCCTTTTTAATTTCTTCGGGGCTTGCATCAGGGGAAACACCTAATGTTTCATAGTGACTGCTCACTCACATCATCCTTATCGTGTGTTGCTATGTGTTGAAAGTATTTTGTAGAAATTCTAGTCGTTGAGAACTAACTACCCAAAATTTTTGAAAGATATTTTGCTACAGCTCGTACCGCTGCGGTACTGCCCGCATAGTCCATTCTGGTTGGTCCAACAACCCCAAGCTTAGCGGTACAACTAGGCGAGCTATATACGGAAGTCACGATAGACGTCTCGGCAAGAGGCGCCGCGCTATTTTCTGTGCCAATACGCACAGCGTATCCTCGTGGGTCTTGAGCCATCTCAGCTAGTAAGTGCAACATTGTTACTTGTTCTTCTAAAGCTTCTAAGATAGGGGCGATACTAGTACTAAAATCTTCTGTCGATTGCGCCAAATATGACGTTCCAGCAATCAGAAGTTTTGAGGTGTCCCGTGGGGATAGCAACTGCCCTAGAGCGTCAAGAACACCATTTTCTAAGCTATGAGGGGCATGATGAGATGAAGAGAACGATGATAAGAGAGCTCGCGCAACATGGTATTTCTGTTGCTGACATTTTTCGATGAGTCGAGTTCGAAGCAACTCAAGCTCTTCTTCCCTATACCGTTCAACCTGCGCTAGTCGTTGGGTGAGCTGCCCAGAGTTGCTAATCAACATTACCGTTACATGATGTTCTCCAACAGGTATCAGCTCAATATGTCGCACAACATTTTCTGGTGCTGAAGGATATTGCAGGATAGCAACTTGCTGAGTGAGCTGTGACAGTATTTTAACTGTCTGTGCAAGTATTTCGTCGATGCTGTCATAAGAATCTAAAAGACGATGAATCGCTCGTTTTTGTGCAGCTGAAAGAGGGCGAGGGTTAGAAAGCTCGTCCACGAAGAAACGATACCCTTTTTCTGTGGGAATACGTCCCGCGCTCGAATGCGGTGCTGAGATAAGACCCTGCTCTTCAAGGATAGACATATCGTTACGAACCGTGGCGCTAGAAACGCCTAAATGATGGCGTTCGATGAGCGCTTTAGACCCCACCGGCTCGCGGAAACTGATATAGTCCTCAACGATTGCTTGGAGGATCTTATGCTGACGAGATTGCGTCACGGAACCTACCTTGAAATAGAGAGAAATTAGCACTACTGCACTTTAAGTGCCAATGTAACTGTAGTACTGAAACCTATCAAAACCCTAGCGCGTACGCTCAGGGCTAATGGAATAAAATACTTACTATGGAAAATTACTATGCGTGGGGTGCTCAAGAACTCAACCAACTACACCAAAGAAGGCAACCAGAGATACAAGAAGTTCATCTGGTTCAAGGAATGCTCCTTGAAGACGTTCATAGTGGTTGGGTTGGGATTGCTAAAACGTATGAGCGTATCGGCGCTGAAGGCATGGTGGGATTAGAAGATTATCGAGGAAAAATTAAAACTTTTCCCTTGGGCTTTGGGTTTCTTCTTGAAGGGACTCCTGTCAAAGTCCTACCACCTCGCGCAAAGAATACTCGTAGTGTCCCAAAAATTAGTCGTTCGGGATCTATTGCTGTAGAGAACGCACCTGCTCAAGTTGCCCGCGCCTCACGTATCTGGGTTGAAGGTATCCACGATGCAGAACTGGTTGAAAAAGTGTGGGGACATGATTTGCGTGTTGAAGGTATTGTGGTAGAACCGTTACACGGTATCGATGACTTGCCTGATGCTGTTCGTGAGTTTTGCCCTGCACCGCACCGACGATTAGGTGTTCTTGTTGACCATCTAGTAGAAGGTTCTAAAGAAAGCCACATTGTGGCTCAGACATTACAGATACCTGGTGCTAGGAATAACGTGCAGATTGTTGGACATCCTTTTGTTGATATTTGGCAGGCTGTACGTCCTCAACGACTAGGAATAAAAAAATGGCCAGTTATTCCTCGTGAAGAAGAATGGAAAAAAGGTGTACTCAAAAGGCTAGGGTTGCCCTGCGCGAGTCAAGAAGATGTTGCTCAGGCATGGAAAAAGATTCTAGGACGAGTGAACTCTTATCAAGATTTAGAACCTACTCTGTTAGCTCCGGTTGAACAATTAATCGATTTTCTGATGGAATCACCTGAGTAAAGGTTCAGCTGTGCTAAAGGTCTCGACTAAAGTGAAGAAAAAGATTACAAAAGTTCTTCTAGATTGAACACATCAGACCTAGAATGGATTGTAATCTTTTATCTCGTAATCATTTAGCCTGTCTCGCAACTTTTAGAAGAGTGAGTGTTTTTTGAAAACTGTTGTATCCCCTGACTCTAAGTTTGAGGGTTCATCCACACCTATGAACAAGTTAACGGTCCAGCAGGATCGCAACATCGCAACCCTCGCCCACTTTGGAGGTGTCATTGGTTGCATCCCCTCGGGTATTATTCTTTACCTCTACCGAGGACGCGGACCTTTCGCCGAACAAGAAGCTCGTGAAGCATTTAATTTCACCCTCTTGCCTTCTATCGTCATCGTGTTTTCGGTACTTTTTGCTGGAACACCTAAAATTGGTTGGCTATTTGGCCTCATCGCAGCATTGACGTGGACGTACCTTGCTGTCATGTCTTTACGTGCTGGAATTAAAGTCAACCGCTCTAACCCTTACCAATATAAATTCAATACTTTTCTCTTTGAACGCATTCTCTCACTGACAGAGAAGAAAAAATAATCCTGTCAAAAATAAACTGTGGGTGGTGTGCATCGCTTATAAGCGATGCACACC